>JBLINR010000029.1:0-13804 GCA_047639395.1 Candidatus Woesearchaeota archaeon
TCAACTCAATATTCCGGGAGATGGATTAAGTGCAAAGAAAATTAATGAACTTGTACAAGAAAATTCTCTTATTTGTACGATTTGTAAAAGTCCGTTTGAAGAAGTAACTGACTTTAATTTAATGTTCACAACACAAGTTGGACCAACTGGTGAAACTACTGCATTTTTACGACCAGAAACTGCACAAATGATATTCTCTCAATTTAAACTTATTAGTGATTCAGCAAGAGGAAAACTTCCCTTCGGTGTAGGTCAAATCGGAAAAGCATTTCGAAATGAAATCTCACCTCGTAATTTCTTATTTAGACTTCGAGAATTAGAACAAATGGAGTTAGAGTATTTTACACACCCTGACAAACCATCTGAAACTGTTAGCGAAATTGAAAACGAAGAAGTTTTGGTATTTACTAAATTTGCACAAGCAAATAACGAACATCAAAAAAAGATGACAATCAAACAATTACTTGCTGATAAAATTATCACTAATACACACTTAGCATATTTTCTTGGAAAAGGATTACAATTCTTATCGTCAGTTGGATTACGTCGTGAGAACCTACGAATCCGCCAACACTTAGATGATGAACTTGCACATTATTCTGACGACTGTTGGGATATAGAATATAAATTCCCATTCGGATTCAAAGAAATGTGGGGTTTTGCTGATCGTGGAACGTTTGACTTAGACGCACATGCAAAAGCAAGTGGAAAAGAAATGTTTCTTATGGATGATGCAACAGGGAAAAAAATAAACCCACGTGTTGTTGAACCTGCAATTGGTCTTGATCGATTATTCTTAGCAATGATGTTTGACGCATTATCATATTCTGAAGAACGTAAAAATCACGTGTTATCTCTTAGTGCAAAAATTGCACCTATTCAAGTTGGAATTTTACCACTTCTTAAAAAAGATGGCTTACGTGAATTAGGACAAGAAGTATATGATTCTTTAAAAGACACATTTAGATGTTTTTATGACGAGTCTGGGAGTATTGGGAAACGATACTATCGACTTGATGAAACAGGATGTCCATTTTGTGTAACTATTGATTACGATACAAAAGAAAAAGGTACTGTAACAATTCGTAACCGAGATTCTGGTGAACAAGAAATTGTTGCTTTGACTGAGTTGAAGGCTAAGCTTCAAACTATTATTTAAATGAAATACTCTTGAAGAGTAGTAAGCCTTTTATAGTATTTGTTTTTCTTATAGTATATGGTCTTCGTAAATAAATCTCTGGAGGAAATGCTTGTAGAGATACAAGAACCAGAAATTGAAGAGTACCACTATGTTGTTCCCGATAAAGAACGTAGAAAATTCTATAAGGCCACTGTTGGAAAGAATACTTATCTTGATTTTGGAAACTACGCATTTACTCACGATATTCTCCAACGAATCGTGCATGGTTATCAAAAAAGAGTTGGTCATCTTGCACAAACATTTGCCTTGATTTTAGAAAATGCTTTTACTCGTGGAAATCAAGCAGATATGAGACTTCCTGTTTCAGTAAAAACATACAAAGGTAAGATAGGTCATGTAATAAGCATCATGGATTCAGGAGATGGATTTGATTACAAAACAGCAATAGAAAAAGTAAATAATAAAAGACATAATGCACAAGGTAAGGGTAAAGGTTTGAGAATGATGAGAGACTCAGAGTTTCAAATTGCTTATGCCGGTTCTGGGTCAATAGTAAATGTACTATATATCACTCCTTATAAACCAGAGTTTCAGCATGTTGTAACTTTACATCGACCAAAACAATGAAAACAAAGTCTAATTATGCCCATACCAATAATCACTTAATTCCCTTTTTTCATAGATGTAGAACTCGTACAAATATTAACTGTTTTCACTAAACGTTTCCAAACCGATTCTTGCACAAATGGTATTTTGTACTTTTGACACACTTTTTTCAATTTTGGATGCAGTAATTTATACTGTAACGGTGTTAGATTTGGCCAGACATGATGCTCGATCTGATAATTTAACCAACCATGAAGAAAATCATTTAGATCAGAGCCAGTTCTGTAATTTGTTGATCCTAATATTTGTCTTAAATAGAATTCACCTTTGTTTTTTACTTTAGAATTAAATCTATACAAATCTTCTCCCGCGTGATTCGTTACAATGATTAAAAATGAATGAAGGTTTGTAATCCATTCTGCTAATAATACATTTATGAGAACATTAATTGATGCCCACAACCCTATGGGAAGAAACAAGAGAGGTATAATAATAAATTTGAAGAAACTATATGGAATATATGACTTTAACCATAATTCTCTTCCCGGTGAGCTAAAGGGACTATACGTATCATCTAGCCAGTATAATCGATCAGCTTCTTTTTTATTTGTAACGTCTTTCTTAGGAGTATACAGTTGTTTCGTTGTACTTGGAGCAAGATAAAAAGGTTTCCAAATTGATGCAACAAGAAATATTGCAATTATTTTAATAATTTTAGGTGCTTTAAGTTTACCTAATGGTGCTGTTGTTAATTCTACTAAATCTGGATCAAAGCGTTCATTTAAACTATAGTGATGAAGTATATTGTGTTCTTTATGCCAAGCTTTGGGTGTGATCCAATCAAACCAATCAACATATCTTCGCCACCCTTGTGCAAATGCTTTCTTTGTATATCTGCGAGGCACACCTTTTATATTTTCAAGAGCGCCATGACTAATATGATGATTTATTATTGTATAACGAGTAATATTCCCTTGACTAATTAAAAATGCAGAAACTGGATTTGGAATCAAAAATGCTGTTGCATAACCAACAAATGAACACAGTCTTCCCCACCGTTCTATTTTTTGTATGTGGTGGAAATCTTTTATAGATTTTGGAACTTCATCTTTAATTTTATCTAAATCTTTTTCAAAAGCGTTTAGATCAATTTTAGGATGAACAACCATACTAAAAAATAAGAATTCATATTTATATACATTGTCTTTTATTCAGACGATAATTAGATTAAAGTAAGACATATTCTAATTATGCCCATACCAAAAATTATATGCGCCATCTTTAATAGAATCTAATCGACAGAATCCAAACCGTTCGAATTGAATCACATCACCAAGTTCTTTATTCAAGACCTGTGACTCACCAAAACCAGTCACAACAGAATTATCAGGCATACGTACAGTTACTTTTTGTAGTTGCTGTGCGTCATCAGGTAACCAATGAATTATTTTCTTCACACCAGTGTGTGCTTTAAAGTCCTCATAAGATTCACTGTGAACTTTCCAAGTACCGCCATCATAACTAATATTACAAAAATCCATTAATCGAATCAATGCGGCCGGATCAACATCTTCTTTTTCCACTAATACAGAATTAGCTACAGTAAATTTACGGCCACCGTGCGTCTTCATATCAGGGTGTAATGCAAGTTCAACTTCTTTCACACAATCAATCGTTAATGCTTGTGGCTGATGTACAAAAAAGTGACGCGTTGCTACAGGATCAATAATGTCTTTGTTAAATGCATCCAAAGTTTTGAAAAATTCATCTTTGGGAATAACTTTGTCAACTTGTGACAATCCATTCATTCGTGCGTATTCTAATAATGCACCAGCTTGATAGCCACGACGTTTTAATGGAATTAAAAATGGTAATCTAATATCAGCCCAACCTTCATACTGTCCCGTTGAAATTGATTCACGAGTTTGTGATGTTGATAAATCCATACCTTCAAATTTATATTTTCCAGTAAAGTAAGAGACAGGAGGAGTTACTTCTAATGCCTTGTATAATAATTCTTGTCTTCGCGCATTATCAGCATGATCTTTTCCTCGAATTACATGACTAATACCAAGTTCAATATCATCAACTAATACTGCGAAATTCATTAATGGCCAAACACGGAATTTTTTCCCAACACGTGGATGTTGCGAGTCATTAATTCTAAGTAATGGAAAATCTCGCATAGCAGGATTTTTATGTGCCATATCAGCTTTAATTCGTACAACTGCTTCGCCTTCTTTGAAGCCTTCGTATTTGTCAAACATTCTTTCAAAACGTTTCTCTTGATCAGGAATAGATGCTGCACGACACTGACAAGGAATTTGTTGTGTCACAACTTCTTTGAATGCTTCAGGTGTACACGTACATACATACAATGTTCCTTTTCCAAATAAACTTCGCGCATACTTATAATAAATTTCTAATCTATCACTTTGAATAACAACTTCACCAATATTTCCAAAAATCCAATTACCATCACGCACTAATGCGTCATATGCTGCTGGATCAATATTATCACTGTTTGTGTCTTCAATTCGTAAGATTAGTTTACCGCCGTATTTTTTCACGTATAAACTTGAAAGTCCACCAGTAAATGCATGACCAATATGCATTGGTCCACTTGCGGATGGTGCAAAGCGCATAACAACGTTTCCTGTTTTTGCGTTTTCAAGATCCTTCATCGGATCTATTTTTTTCTTTTCTTGTTTTACAAATCCTGTCTCATCTAAAGCTTCTTGTTGTTTTTGTGGATCAAGCGCATTTACTTCTTCTGTAATCTCTGCGATCTCTTTCATTAATTCTCCCATACGGGATTTTTGTTCTGAGAATTGTCCAACAATTTTTCCAACTAATGCTTTAGGATTTGCTTTACCGCCAAACTTCACTGCGTTTTCAAGTGCAGCATCACGAATTGCTTTGTATAATGCTTCACTCATTTACGTTCACGTACTTCCGTTACTAATTTTGTAACAAAATCATTAATGTTCTGTGCGCCGTGAACTTCATTATCACGTGTTCGTACATTCACACTTTCAGTTTCAACTTCTTTATCTCCAACAACAAGAATATAATTAATCTGAGCTAACTGCGCTTCACGTACCTTTTTGTTGATTGTTTCAACTCGTGAATCAATCTCAGCTCGGATGCCTTGTTTTTGTAATTGTGCACGTGCATATTCTGCGTGTGCAACGTGTCGATCTGCAATTGTAAGAATTTTTACTTGAACAGGACTTAACCATAATGGAAATTTTCCTTTTGTATGTTCAAATAACATTGCTAAGAATCGTTCTAGTGAACCAAGAACTGCTCGATGAATCATTACAGCTTGATGGACTTGCCCATCTGAACCTTCATATTCACAACCAAACCGCTCTGGTAAGTTAAAGTCTAATTGACATGTTGGACATTGCCATTTACGACCCAATGCATCTTCTAAATCAATATCAATTTTTGGTCCATAGAATGCTCCATCACCTACTTTGAGTTCATAAGAAATATTTGCTTTTTCTAATGCCGCCTTTAACATAGCTTCAGATTTGTCCCATAACTCATCAGTTCCAAGTTTTTCAGTTGGACGAGTAGATAAATAATATGTTAGTTTAAAGTCAAATACATCTTCCCAAACATACTTTATGAAATTCAAAACACCTAAGACTTCTTCTTCAACTTGATCTAATGTACAAAATATGTGTGCATCATCTTGTGCAAATTTACGCACACGTGTTAATCCAGATAGTGCACCTGTTAACTCATTTCGGTGTAAGTTACAAAAGTCCGCGATACGTAATGGAAGATCCCTATAACTTTTTTTATCGCGATTATATAATAAACAGTGACTTGGACAGTTCATTGGTTTTAATGAAAATTCTTGCCCTTCAATATTAAAAATAAACATGTCATCTTTGTAATGATCCCAGTGACCAGATGTTTCCCAAAGTTTTTTGTTAAACATTTGTGGTGTGATGACTTCCTGATACCCACGTTTGATGTATTCAGATCGAATAAACGCTATTAATTCATTATAGATAGCAGCACCACTTGGTAAAAAGAATGGCATACCAGGAGCATATTCATGAATCCATGCAAGATTTAAGTCTAACATGATTTTTCTATGATCTCGAGTCTTTGCTTCTTCAATTCGTTTATTGTACACTTTCAGATCATCTTTATTTGGGAAACTAATACCATAAATACGTTGTAATTGTGGTTTTGTCGCATCCCCTCTCCAATAAGCACCAGAGAGTTTAGTTAATTTTAATGCTTTAATTCGACTCGTATTTAGTACATGTGGTCCACGACACATATCAATAAACGCACCATTACTATAGGCAGTTAATTGACTATCACTATATTCATGTACAATTTCAGTTTTGAATTCATTGTCTTTGTATAAAGCGAGTGCTTCGTCTTTTGTAATATTCTTTTTCACAAAAGGTAAGTCTTCTTTGACAATATTTTTCATTTCTGCTTGGATCTTTTCTAAGTCAGCTTCTGTGAATGGTTCTTTTGTCTGAAAGTCATAATAGAATCCTTCAGAAATTGCAGGACCAATTGTTAATTTTGCATCAGGAAATAATCGCTTTACTGCATTTGCTAAAATATGAGCAGAACTATGCCAGAATGTTTCTTTTCCTTTTTCATCTTTAAAGGTATATATAGTAAGATTTCCGTTTTCAGTTAATGGTGTTGTTAAATCTGTGATTTGTCCGTTAAATTCTGCAACGATTGCAGCACGTGCAAGTCCTTCACCAATGTGTTCTTTGACCAAGTCTAGAATAGAAGTATTCTCTAGCACTTCTATGATTGTATTGTCCGGAAGAGTTACTGTTACCATAATAATTCTATATCGAATACGTTTAAAAGCTTAACTGCTTGTTGGCCTAGGCACCACAGTTCTATCCGACCCATACGGTGTTGTTCCATACGGCGTAACTATTTCTCTACAGTCAGAACATGTTCGACTTTCGGATCGCGCGCAAATATTATCATCAACGCACACATTAACTACGCTACATCCCGATAATACTAGAATGACTAATAATAATAGTGCAATCAATAATTGTCTCATAAGTATAGGAATTAGTATACTAACTTAAATATGTTTGCACTAATGTCACAAAAGTCCATCCATAAGTTTATAAACAAAATTAGGTCAAAGTAGTACTAGGATGTTTGGGGAAATATTCAATAAAGGGGTTAGAGAACTCTCGTCACTTAAGCCATTTTTATCGGCCGTGGGGATCGTTTTCGCAGGAGCATTACTAACTGGTATGCGCTCTTTCCAACAGCACACTCAATCGCAGTAGCTAACGCATTTAACACAATCGCTACTGCATTGTCATCTTCATCTTTTGTTGAGTTGTTCTCAACCATATTTATGCATAACGGTAAAATAACTGTAGTCTCCGTGTTACTAGGCGTAGTACTTTGTCTTCCATCACTTGCCCTGCTTTCAATGAATAGGCATGTGATTGGGTACGGCAATGGTTCAATCTATTAAAGAAACAGGCGGAATTCATATTTTGCAAATTATTCCACATGGACTGTTTGAGATATCTGCATTTCTTATTGTAATGCCAGTTGGTGTACAACTTGGCTGGTTCGCAGTTTTGAGTAGATCACAATTATGGGCTAAGATCAAAGGCAGTGGATTAGTACTTGTTATGTTCGTATTACCAATGCTTGTGATCGCTTCTGTTATTGAAGCTACAGCGTTAACATTATTCTAACTTCTTAGAAAGACTTATAGATGAATTTTAGTTTCTATTTTTATGGAACTCTGCGATTACATAAATCTTCCAGGAAGAAAAACAAAACCTGAAGATATCGCGTTGGGTAACATGGTCCTAACAGCACTCCTCTACGATCTAGAAAAACTTTAACGAGAAGTACACTTTCAAGACTTCGAAGATATTAGAGAAATAATGAATAAAAAAAAGAAAAACTAATTACTAGCTCCCATCTGACAATCATTTTCAACTTTAATTACTAATTGAAGTTCAGAGGCCGAGGAGTCAGTAAAAGCGTTCGCATCATCAAAAGCATAAATCTCTTTTAAATCTAGCCATTGTGTTATTCCATCGTTTTCAGCATAAGTATAAAGCGATTGTATGTTACAATCCCCTTTGAAATCATTTATGGAATTTTCTTTTATCTCAGAAGAAATAGGTACGAAATTCCATCCTTTTTTGATGTTTCTTTCAGATAATAATGGATAAACTTCTGCCTCATACATAATACTATGGCCTGTTTCAGCTAACACCCACACACTAGATGTAGGAATATCTTCTGAAATGCTCACAGGAGGGTTGAAATTCTCATATTCACCTGTTTCCAACATACCATCCTTCGCATAAAGTAAAACATATTCCTCTATAGCACCATCATAAGCGTAGATTAGTCTAATGGAATTTCTAATTTCCTCAACAGAGGGAGGAGACGCATAATTGCTTCCTGCCGAAATAATTTGTTGAGGATCATTAAGTCCATAAGCCAAATTCCAACCTTCGCTTAATGTATAATCATCTATTATTTGTTTATCAGATTCTGCAAAAGCAAAAACTGCGAGAATAAATAAAGTTAATGTAACAATGAGTAGCATTCTTTTTTTCATTTTCAGTCCTCCGGCAAAGCTGGTGGCCGAGGTAGATTTTCCAAACCAGATTGTTGTTGATTTTGTTCTGTCTCAATTTCTTGCGGATCAGGCTGTTGATTAGTAGATGGATCTTCAATTGTAGAAACACAACCACTTAAAACCAATAGTCCGACCAATAAAATAAATGTTAATACGATTCTTTTTTTCATTGTAGTACCTTCATAGTACTTAATAACTCACACTGTATATTTATAACTGTTCTTATTCACTTTAACGAGAAGTACACTTTGTATACAAATCTTTTAATTGAGAATCAGGGTCATATGTACTCTTAACTTGATTGTACTTCTTTTCATTAAACATCGACCAGAATTCTTTTTTAGTTAATGTTACATTTGAATATAACATCTTATAGCATCCTTCTTTGATCATTTTCTGATCATACCGTTTGTTTAATGTTCCTGGTGGTAATTTTGATGGGATGGATGAGTAGAATCCAAGGTTCATAGTCAATTCTTTAAACGGCCACATATGGTATGTAACTTTCTTATTAAATTGACGACCTGGGCCAAATACGATAGGTATGTCTGAACAAATGTTCTTTTGAAACCATCGTAAATAATCTGCAGCTTTGTCAATAGGAATTTCAACATCTTGAATAAGTGATTCTGATTTTTTCCCTACTAAGTTATGAATTGTTGCAAGGATTTTATATCTCGTTTCAAATTTTAATAATTTGTAATACCAATCAGAGCGCAATCGTTTTTTACCAACAAGTCTTCGTAAGAATCTGTTTTCTAAGCCAAGTGATTTTGATGCCCAAAATAAATCAGTATCGTATCTAAAAATATAGTCACGTGTCTTCAAATAATCAACACCTGGTTTTCGAACTGATTTGTAAAATACGTTTAAGTATGTATAATCACTCACAGTCCCAGGAGTATCAGTAAATGTTCCAACACATAGAATGTGTTCAGTTGGTGAGAACACCAACCCATCAACAAAGTCAGGATTTGTTTTGATTACTTCTTTTGTTTTTTCTATAAACTCATCAGCGTCAGCAAAAAGAAATTTCTGTACTTTCACATACTTCTTTGCTTTAATAAGCATTACTTTGACTCGTGTGGCATAGCCTAGCGTACCGTATGTGTTTGGAAATGTAAAAAATAAATCAGAATTTTTATCTTTTGAACAAGTCACTATTCCTTTCGGAGTTAAGATGTCTGATTCTAAAATCGTTTCGTGTACAAAACCAAATTTGAATGTAGAAGATTCAACACCAATACCCGCATATGCACCACCTACAGTGATTGATTTTAGTTCAGGTGCAACAGTTGGTAATAATCCGTGTTTGAGTGTTGCGTCAACAAATGTTTCGTAGGTACACATACCTTCAACTTCTGCGATAAGTTTATTCTTGTCAATAGAAATTACTTTGTTAAAAACAGTCATATCAAGACCCGGACGTTTTTGTTTAATCCGATCCCCGTATAAATGAGATGTTTTCTTTTTGATTGCAAGTTTGTTTCTTTTTGCAAAATCTTTGAGAAGTTTTTCTTTCTTCTGTTCGTAGTTCATTGATTGTTAATATATGGTGGAGGTTTATAATAATTATGTTTTAAGAGCAAGCCTTATATGATATCACTCATTCCCCCTTTTATGACAACGTTTAAAGTAGCAGATGGGCACTATAAGAAAACAACATTTCCACACGCTCTATATTCTGGCGGGGTCGGACCTTGTTTGGTTGTTGGTGCACTACATTTGCAAGATGCCTATATGCTACACAATTCAGCACCAACCGAAATTGTGCTTGAACCTCTTGAAAAAATGTTACTCAATCTGCGTCAAGATGTCAAAAAAGGCGAGAATCTTTCACTATATGTAATTGGCCGAGAACCTGTTTATGAACTTGAATTGATTGCTGATGCTAAAGTAGATCAAGCTAGTATTTTACATATGATTTGCCAACAAGGATTTGGTGGAAATATTAAAAAGGTAGAATGGTGTAAACAAGGACAGTGTCAAAGTCTATATCTTAGCACTCTAACAAAAAAAGCAACAATCGAAACAGACCCGGCTCAAGAACAGACAGAATGGTATGATGAAGAAGATCCTTTTGAATGATGAAGAAGATCCTTTTGAAGATACATATTAAAATCATTAAAGAATAGAATCACTTTAATTAAAATAGTTTTTATTTGCCCGTACTAATGCTAACATAATCCCTTCTAATATGATTGGAAACAAAGCCGGGCCAACACCAAATTGTGCGCTCACTATTGAAAATCCCGTAATACAATGAATTATGAATAAACCCATATAGACTGTTGCAAATTTCAAAGTCCAAGTTGTTTTTCTCCGCATTCCTTTTAAGAGAATAATCGGACAAATAATATCAACTATTAATACTGCGAGAAGCAAAAAAACCAAAAGTAACAAACCCAAAGATTGGTGTTTCCATAGTTAGTAATGGTGGTATTCTTGAAATTGACCTGAGAATCCAAACTATCAATAAAACAAAAAGAACTTTTAGTCCTGCTGGTAAGGATTTGAATCCGTGTTTTTTCATAGTGTAATTTTATTGCTTTTATTATATGAAGTTATTGATCATACCAATATGTCATTTTTTCACAAGCAATAAACATCATTTTCTTAGAACTGTGTGGTCACCTTTGAAGTACTTGATTGAATCAACAATATCAAAGGCTAAGCTAATTACATAGATAATTGTAATTAGTAATGTGACATAGTAAATCGCTCCGTTTAGAGTGGATAAACTATCAAACAAATAAAACACTAAAGGAAGCCAAAGTAAGTGAGATACTGAAAGCAGTTTGCTAACACCTCTTTGTTTTGCAAGAATAACTAAATTCGGAATAATTACAAGTACATTTACAATCGCTGCTAGAATCATTATCGGGTTGCGATCAAAGATTATCCAAATAAACGGAAGCAGTACAGCTGGTGTAAGAATAAAATTCACCCAGATAAAAACCCATTTAGGTAGTTTTTGCATTCCTCCCATAGCATCCGACATAATATTCATATGTTATACTTACTGGCCAGAAGAGTATATAAATATATCTAAAGTATAGGGATTACATAAATGTGTTCGTACTTGGAAAAATAGTATCTCCTTACTGAAATATTTTGTTTAGAATAGGAGTAACTATTGTCCCTAAAACATCCAAGATTGCAAATACACCTAATAATCTGAAATAAAACTCACCTACATTATCGAAGTCATTTAGTATGAGGATAATCAACATTAATGCAACAATCGCAATAAAAATTATTGTGGCTGATAATGAACCGTTAACTGCCAAGTGATCAGACTTAAGAAGAAGAAGAAGACAAATATGTGCAATACTGACCGAAAGGACAATGAAAAAAATTAATGCCTTCCAGCTAAACTGCGTATTCAAATCAACTAATTCCCATATCGCAAGCACAGTATAGAAAAAGCCAATAATAGAAATCACAATACCAGAAACTGCAAGAGGAATGAATCTTTTTTGTTCATATAGAACAGAACAACAGAGACCTGTTAAACTGTATCCTCCTATTGTTAAAGTAGTCAAAAGCAGTCTTAATTCTGTTTCTCCAAAATTTCCGAGTAAGAAAACAAAAATTCCAATTAATGCACTTATACTAAGAGAAATAATCAACGCAACTAAGAACGTCTTTTTGAAATTGAAATCTTGTACCATAATATAATATTCTTAACAGTTATAGATTATAAGCTTTCCTATCCGGATTCCTTGAAGTTGAAAGCGAAAGGTTTGAGACGATAGTCGAACAATGTTCAAATCCGTCATTGACTTATATTTTGAATGAAATGAGAAATATAAAACGCCATGACCCGGATTTGAACCGGGAATTCCGTGAGGAACCGGTTTTCAAGACCGGCGCAATACCGGATTATGCGATCATGGCATCCAAATGTGTGAACTAAGAAGCACTTTATAAAGTTTATTACAAATACACACGAATTATTTCTAAAAAATACATATGTAAGCATATAAGCAATCTTACTCTTTGAGATACTCTTCCTTAAACATAGTCATCATTAAGAAGAAGTAGTTAATCAGTAACGGTCCAACAACAATCCCTAACATACCAAATAATGGTAACCCGATAATAATACCTAAGAAGCTTGTTAACGGATGCATATCTCCAAGTTGTTTGTTTAATATTGGTCGAATGACGTTATCAATACTACTAATAATAATACCAAATACCAATACTCCTATAGCTACAACCATATTTCCCTGTGAGAATTGAATGATAACAGCAGGAACCCAAACAATTGGTGCGCCTATAACTGGAATGAATGAAAGAATAGCAGCAACAAATCCCCAAAGGACTGCTCCGCTGATACCAAATATCCAAAATGAGATAGTTAATAGTAAACCTTGAACAATTGCAATAACACCTGAACTAATAATAGTCATGTTTGTGATGTTTGTAAATTCTTGTGCAAGTCGTTCTGTGTTTTTCTTATTAAATGGAATAACTATTCGAGAAAATACGTTGAGTTTCTTTCGACTTAGTAACATGTAATACAATATAAAATACATAATAAAGAAACTAAACACAACATGTGTGACATTTCCAAACAATGCAACAAGTAAACTTTGCATATACGACGCCATTTGTTTAAATAAATCAGAGTCTACTGATGCATCAGTAGAACTTAGTCCATATTCAGCTAATGCACCTGTAATCTTGTCACTTGCATCTTTGACAATATGTAAATTGTCAAGTGCTGTATCTAACTCACCTATAGCAAGTGAGACTACTAATGATAATGGCAATATAATTACTAATAAAGATCCAAGCATTAATAATGCTACAGCTATACGTTTGCTCATACCTTTGTTCAGAAGCCTTCTATGAAGTGGACTTAAAATAACAAATAAGATGAATGCTCCAAGAATCGCTTTTAGATAAGGAAATAATGCAAACAGAATAATTATTGTAAGAATGAGTAGAAATGAACTTGCAATTACTTTTCTTACAAGGTGTGCATCTGTCATAAGAATATTTTAGCATACGCATTTATATGAGTTTCTACTTTCGCTCAAGTCTTGAGTAAGTAAACCCTGGAAAATTCTTTCTTTTCGTCTCTTGAAATTGATTTGCATCAAACTCAGGAAAATATGTATCACCCTTATGATTCCCAGGTATATGACTTAGATGAAGTGTTTTACTTAATGGTAGAAATTCTTCAAATATTCTTTTCCCACCTATACCATACACACTCTGGTGAGTTGCTATCTGGATTGCCTCTTCAACTGAACGGACAATATAAACACCGTTTGGATTGATGTCACGACTCGAGACTACTATTGTTTCTCTTCCAGGCAAAGCACGACCAGAAGATTGATTCCCATGTTTTATATCCCATAACAATAGTTGCATCATATGTTATATGTCTGAAATGTTTTAATTCA
>JBLINR010000030.1:0-13156 GCA_047639395.1 Candidatus Woesearchaeota archaeon
ATCATCTGCAAATTCTTTACACGTATAGATATCAATACTGAAAAAAACTTCAGGTCTGTCCCATGCATAAAAGTGCGCACCAGAATTTTCCCAATGAACCCAACCAGCCCAGCCATATTTTTCTGATTTGTGTGTTATTGGTTCAAGCAGAACAGTCATATTAAGCACAGTTGATAATTGTTGTAGATAATCTTTAATTTGTTCAACAGTAATTAGATTAAGACAAGTACCTTCAATGATGAGTCATTGCCTGTGAATTGATGGTGCTAAGTCTTCCATACTAAAGAATAAGAATATAATTATATATAAAACTAATCCAAAGCTTCTTTCACTTTGTCAAAAAAAATGTTTTACTACAGTGGACAGATGTGGACACAGAGTATATAAAGACAAATCATTCACTTTTTATTGATGAATGATAAAAACAGACTTGTTGCTTTCCAAGATAAAAAAATAAGAAGAGAGTGGTATGATGATGAGTGGTACTTTTCTATAGTTGATATAATTATGGCCTTAACAGACAGTTCTATTCCAAGAAGATACTGGTCTGATCTAAAAAAGCAAATTGAAATGAATGAAGGATCTGAGTTGTACGGGAAAATCGTACAACTCAAAATGGAATCATCAGATGGGAAAAAATATGCTACAGATTGCGCCAATACAAGAGACATGTTCAGAATTATTCAATCAATACCATCAAAAAAAGCAGAACCATTCAAACAATGGCTTGCCAAAGTGGGTTACGAACGAATTCAAGAGATTGAAAATCCAGAACTTGCACAAAATAGAGCAAAGGAATACTATGAACTTAAAGACTACCCTAAAGAATGGATAGATAAAAGACTTAGAGGAATTTCAGTAAGACAAGCTCTTACCGATGAATGGAAAAACCGAGGAGTTGAAGAAAAAAAAGAGTATGCAATACTTACTAATGAAATATCTAAAGCAACATTCGGAGTAAGTATACACGATCATAAAAGAATAAAAAATCTTAACCCGAAATTTAAAAATCAGAATCTTAGAGATCATATGACTGATCTCGAACTCATTTTTAATATGCTGGGAGAAGCATCGACCACTACAATTGCAAAGAATAAAAATGCACAAGGTTTTATAGAAAATAAACTAGCTGCAAAAGAAGGAGGAAATATTGCAGGAGATGCAAGAAATAAACTAGAACAAAAAACAGGAGATAAAATTGTAAGTAAGAAAAATCATCTTCATATAGTAAATAAAAAAATCAAGTAATTTTTTAACACGTATAAACAAAATTAAACTTAATCCAAAGCGTCTTTTACTTTATCAAAAAAACTTTTCTTGCCACGTTCTGAGCCAAGTACTTTTTCGTATTCAATAAGAGCTTCTTTTTGTTTTTTAGATAATGACTTCGGAACTTCGATGTCAACTTTTACGTATTGATCTCCAGCTCCAAATCCACGCATTCGCGGGATTCCTTTTCCTTTCATCTTAAATAACGTCCCCCCTTGTGTTCCTGCTGGAATTTTTAAGTCAGCTTTCCCAATTAAAGTTGGAATTTCAATGTGATCACCAAGTGTTGCTTGTATATATGTAATAGGCGCACGTAAAATTACATCGTCACCATTACGTTCAAATAAATCACTGGCTGCAATATGCACTTCAACAAATAAGTCACCCATAGGGCCACCTAGAGAACCTGCTTCACCTTCACCACGAACACGTAATCGTTGTCCAGATTCAATTCCTGCAGGTATTGCTACTTCAATATTTTTTGTTTTACGAACCTTCCCGTCACCATCACATGTTTTACACGCAGTTTTAATTTGTTTCCCGCGTCCTTGACAGTTTGGACATGCTGCACTTGATTGGAATGTACCAAATGGAGTTCGTTGTGTTCGTGTTACTCGTCCTTGACCATGACATGTTCCACATGTAGCAGCATCAGAATCTTTTTCATATCCTTTACCAGTACAAGTATCACATGTATCCTGTTTTGTAATTGAGATTGTTTTTTTTACACCACGTGCAACATCTGTAAGTTCAATAGATAATTCGTAGAGAAGATCACCTCCTCGCGCAGGACCAGTTTGACCACCTCGGCCTTGTCCACCAAAAAAGCTTTCAAAAATGTCATTAAAACCCCCAAAGCCTTCGAAGCCTTCGCCGCCACCATAACCGCCAGCGCCTTGACCACCCGCGTCAGCAGTGCCAAATCTATCATAGTTGGCTCGTTTTTGCTCATCAAGCAAAACACCAGCAGCTTCATTCACTTTCTTGAATTGTGCTTCAGATTCAGCACTATCTTTATTCAGATCAGGGTGATACTTCTTTGCAAGCTTTTTATAGGCTTTTTTTATTTCCTCTTTAGAGGTGCCTTTGCTTACTCCCAGTGTTGCGTAGTAGTCGTCTGCCATGGTTTCATATAATTATTAGTAATACTATTTAAAAAATAAAAGGTGCCGGATAACCGACAACCTTATTTCTTATCTTCAGTTGATTCTTTAGATTCCTTGGATTCTTCAGATTTGTTAGAATCTTTAGAGTCCTTAGAGTCGTCCTTGTCTTTGAATTCTGCGTCTACAACATCTTCTTTTTTGGAAGTATCTTCAGCGCCAGGTTTCCCTTGTGCTTCTTGTTGTTTTGCAACTTCTTCGTATAACTTAGTTGAGACTTCCTGCATTTTTGTATTTGCAGTTTCGTACTGCGCGTTAATTGCAGCGATGTCTTTTTCAGCTGGTTCAAGGAATTTCTTCAGTGCATCAATTTCTGCTTGTACAGTTTCAATTTCTTTATCATCAACTTTGCCTTTAAGCTCTTTTGATAATGTTTCAAATTGGAAGACAAGTGCGTCAGCTTTGTTAACAACTTCGATTTCTTCTCGCTTCTTGTTATCTGCTTCTGCATTTTTCTCAGCGTCATCTTTCATTCGTTGAATTTCTTCTTTACTTAGGTTTGATGATGCTGTTATTTTAATTGACTGTTCTTTTCCAGTTCCTAAATCTTTTGCAGCTACGTGTACAATTCCATTTGCATCAATATCAAATGTTACTTCGATTTGTGGTACTCCTCGTGGAGCAGATGGAATTCCAACAAGGTCAAATTTCCCTAGTGGTTTATTATCTGCTGCCATTGGTCGTTCACCTTGCAAAATATTAATTGTTACGGCTGTTTGATTATCAGCTGCTGTTGAAAACGTCTGTGATTTCTTTGTTGGAATTGTTGTGTTCTTTTCAATTAGAGGTGTACATACACCACCAAGAGTTTCGATACCAAGCGTTAATGGAGTCACATCAAGTAATAAAACATCTTTTACGTCTCCGCCTAAGATACCTGCTTGAATTGCTGCACCCATTGCAACACACTCGTCTGGATTAACAGATTTGTCTCCTTCTTTTCCAATTAAGTTTTCTACTAATTTTTCAACAGATGGAATACGTGTTGAACCACCAACAAAGATTACTTTGTCGATTTCTTTTAAGTCCATCTTAGCATCTTTTAACGCTTGTTTTGTTGGAATAAGTAATTTTTCTAAAATTGGTTTTAACATAACTTCAAACTTATCTCGTGATAAATCTGTGTTTACGTGTTTTGGACCGTTTTGGTCTGCTGTAATAAACGGAATGCTAATTGATGTAGTTGTTTTACTTGACAATTCCATTTTTGCTTTTTCAGCAGCTTCTTTAAGTCGTTGTAAACTTGAAGGATCTTTTCGTAAGTCGATACCATTATTTTTCTTAAAATCGTCAGCAAGCCAGTCAATGATCAAATCGTCTACATCGTCCCCACCTAAATGGTTATCTCCGTTTGTTGATTTAACTTCAAATACTCCGTCGCCTAATTCTAAGATAGATACATCAAATGTTCCACCACCAAAGTCAAAGACTAAGATTGTGTGATCATTTTGTTTATCTAAACCGTATGCTAAACTTGCAGCAGTTGGTTCATTAATAATTCGTAGTACTTCTAAACCTGCAATTTCACCAGCGTCTTTAGTTGCTTGTCTTTGTGCGTCTGAAAAGTACGCAGGTACAGTAATAACTGCTTTTGTAACTGGGCTTCCTAAGTAGTCTTGTGCATCTTGTTTAATTTTCATTAAGATTTTTGCACTTACTTCTTGCGGAGTATACTTTTTGCCTTCAATTTCGACATTATAATCTTCTCCCATGTGGCGTTTAATTGAACGAATAGTGTGTAATGGATCTGTAATTGCCATATTTTTAGCAGTTGATCCTACAATTGTTTCTCCGTTTTTTAAAGTTACAATACTTGGTGTTGTTCGTGCGCCTTCGGCGTTCGTAATTACTGTTGGCTTTCCTCCTTCGAGTACTGCCACACATGAATTTGTTGTTCCTAAATCTATCCCTATAATTTTACTCATCTTTTGTTCCCCCAAGTCCTACTACCCGAATAAGTTCATCTACTCGTTGCGGAGTCAGTATTTGCTTTGCGTTTCCTTTTGTGTTTTCGATGGATTCAATGTGAACCACTTCTAAAAATTTTACAAGTCGAGATACATTAACTGATCCCTCTTGGTTTAGTGTACCTAATGCTTCATACAAATCTTGATCTGTTGTTTGTAAAATAACATCATCTGTTTTGCACATAACCATATTTTCAATTTGTTCATCAAGTTCTGCAACAAATTTAATTATTGCTTCCGTCGTTAAATATTTTTTAGTTGGTTGTATTGTTTGATTAGCTCCCATTTTTTGCCACCACTACACGCGCATGTCGAATTACTTTATCGTGCATCTTGTACGCAGGTGTGTACTCTTGTACCACCGTATTTTCTTCTTTGTCACTTTCTTGCGTTGAAACTGCTTGCGCAATTGCTGGATCAAATTTCGTATTAAGTGTGTGTACCACTTGTACGCCTTCGTGACCCAGAATATCATGAAGTTGCTGTTGAACCATCTCAATGCCCGTTACTACTTCCTTAACATTGTCTTTGTGTGTTAATGCTAGGTCGAACATATCTAATGTAGGTATTAATTTTGTAATAAGTTGCTCTTTTGCGAATTTAATAAATTCCCCTTGTTGAGCATCTTTTCGTTTTCTGTAATTTTCAAACTCAGCTTGATTACGTCGTAACATATCTGTTAATTCTGCAATCTGCTCTTGAGGAGTTTTTTCTTTAGGCTCTTGAGATACTGTTGTATCTTCAACATCTATTTTTTCCTCAGGTTTGTGGGAATGGTCTTTTTTTGTCATAAATATCACGTCATTGTTCGTCGAGCTTAAGCCGACAGGAATATGGGTTGAATCAACTGGTATTTAAATGTTTTGGACGAGATCTAGTTCATTTATAAACAAAGAACAAAAGTAATATAAATTACAACCATATAACATACAGCTATGCATAAAATTCAGCGAATAACAATCATTCGAACAACACCTCCTATAACCACAGACATTAATGAGGAATTACAGTGGATTGGAGGGTCTTTAGGATTGTTTAATCTGCGAGATAAGGATAAGAGTTGTTTTCGTATATTCATCGAATTAATCAAGAATACACGTAATGATCAAGTAGTCTCAAGTGATGAGCTTGCATTTAAGCTTAGTTTAGCACGCGGAACTGTTGTGCACCATCTAAATAAACTTCTTGACGCAGGCATAATCGTTGTAAACCGCAATAAATACGAACTTCCAGTAAATAGCTTAAGCGAACTTGTTGATTTAATTGAAGCAGACTTTGAGAAAAGCATTCAAGAAATGCGAGCAGTTGCAAAAGGCGTAGATGCAAAGCTTGGTTTAGATTAGTTCTCTGCTCCAGTACCACTAATTCGGCCTTCTATAGAATATGTTGAACCAAGACCATCAGTATAGTTAATTAATAATAGTTTATCAAACGGTTGCGCGCTACAAACTGTGCTTTGCGGACAAGTAATGATTCCTTCTCGGTGTGCATCTAATAGTAAAGACGTCGGATGTAATACACAATCAACCGAATCAACTTGCATCGCAACTACGGTTAGAACCGTATCTTCGCGGTTTGCCACTGAAAATTCAGTCCCGTTACACGCAACTGCGTACTGATCAATACCTAACGGGCCGTTTTTTAACGCATAAGAACGAGCGTTATCAATATTTTGAGAATTCTTAGAAAAAAACCAATCAAGGTTTGCAAGCACAACAAGAACTAAAATAAGAACAATTACCAGCACAGAAACAAACTCAGCTGATGCTTGCCCTCGCTTTAACACGAAAGACCCTCGTCTAAGTCTTCACCGCACGTTATTTTGTTATCATTAAAATCATACGAGTCAATTGAAGGGTTGTCAACTCTTTCTTTACAACATTTGCTTCTTGCAGTATCTCTAATAAAATCAGAAAAATCGTCAACACGTGTTTGTAATTTATAGTTTTCTTCAGCTAATGCGTTTGATTCAGCGTTTAACCGCGCATTATCAGTTTTAACAACAGCTGATGCACCTTGTGAAGTTTTTTGTAAATCAGTCACTTGACTTTGTGTTTTTGTTAATTGTGTTTCAATTTGTTGTTTTGTAAGTGTACATTGTTCTAAACTTGTTTGAACGTCTTGTACTTGTGATTCAATACCAGCTAATGTTGCTGTTGCTTCACTTACAGTGATTCCAGCGTCTTCTAATTGTTTGTATGTTTTATATCCAACATAAGAAGGTTTTACAACAAAAAAGAATAAGCCTACTACGATGAGAAGGATAACTAGTGTTTTTATCCAAGGAAATGTGCTCTGGGATTTGTTAGGTTTTGCTTTGTAGCTCGCCTTGTAATATACTCGATCAGGATCCATATATAATATTGGATGATTCTCCCTTATAAATCTTGCTCAAATAATAAGAAAAAGAAAGAAAAAAAGTTAGTTAGCACAAATACCCTCTAGTTTGTTTTCATCTTCAAACAAGTGATATGTGTACACGGGTGGAACATTCGTATAAGTCACACCAACAGTTACAGACCAAATATCTCCCGCAACACAAGGTGTTGATAAAAAATCTTCATAGATGTTAAACCAACCACCTTGACGCGTATAAGTAAATGACTGACCCGGAGATAATACTTTAAACTGACTCGAGTTAAATCCGCCACCATACGCACCACCAATATGACGACCATCTAATGAGATGTTCTTGATAACAATTGACCGACCACCATTATTCATTATAACAAGCTCATCATTTTGAGTACTTGAAATGAATGTTCGAGTAATCGAAATCGGCGCGTGATTTTTCCAATAATTTTCACTATCAGAATATAACGATTGACCAGCTGAAGGAGAAGGATAATTGTTACCATCACTCACAGTAGGTGTTTGTACATGATAGCCTTGCCCTGCAATATACATAGAGTACGTAACTTTTTCTTCAGGAATGTAGAATTCTATGAATTCGTTCGCTCCATCTGTTTCCTCTACGATATATGTCCCATAGTTAGTAATCCCATATGCAAAGTCAGAGTTTTCATCAGAAACTAAATTCACCAATTCACCTGCTTCTCCATGAATAGTAAGTTCATCCCAATAACTAACGCTAAGATTAAAACGCATCGTTTGCGATCCAGAACTATTATCAGACACATGTATAGAAACATCTCGATTATTGAAGTTTTCAATATAACCAAAATCCATCGAACCATATTGAGTGTAAATCACATTAGGTATGTTATTATATCTATAACCTAAAGCATCATGTAACTCGAATACTCCCGAACTCAAACTATCTTGTGATAAATATAAACCACCAACAAACATCCCCGTGTTGTCTAACTCTTCCCCCAAAGGAACAGTAATATCGGAGCCACCTGCTTTTAGATTTCTAAAAGTAACTTCATTTTCATCTCTATCCACATCTAAAACTTGATATATTTTTGAAACTCTCGTACTTGAGTTAGAAGCAATAAAAATATCATCTTCACTTAAGTTCGAAAAGCCTAGTCCATTTCCATAAGCACTGGTTGCAAAGTCTTCTGCCCAAGAAAGTTGACTTCCTGTTTTAGATAAGATTTCAAGGTCATATTCTTCACCAAGAATATTTGTGAATGTGACTTTCCAATCATTCCCACTTGCATAAAATTTAACAAAATCTCTATCTTCAGACTCTAAAGGAATACTAGGTCCTGAAAATCCGAATTTCAAAGCATTAAAAAGAGGAACAGTCATCTCTTCACCAACTAGTAAATAGTCTTGATTAGTGTCTTTTGGATCATAACCAAATCTAAAAGTAGATATATCTTTCCAAGAGTCAGTAGACAGTGTTTGAACACAAACTAAGATACCATCTACTTCATCACCATTAAGATCAACTCTAGCAGAAACAGCCGTGTTTACAGAACAATCAGTAGATCGTGCAGATGTAGGTATTGAAACAACATCAACATCAACATAAACATTAATGCTAACAGATTCAACAGGAACTGTTGAAAACAAAACGTCAGATACATAGATAGCTACATCTCCAAATGTAAATAACTCACCCATAGTCGCAGTTCTTCTAACACCGTTGATAAGTAAACCAACAGAATCAGCATCAGCATTACCTGAGACAATTTCAATAGTATTAGAGTCACCATCTCGATCAGAAAAAGTGAATTTCCCATCTTCAAGAGTCAAATATATAGGTTGTTGAGCACTAACCAGATTTAAGGAACTAGTTGAATCCACATGACGAAAAGCATAGTCAGTTCCAAAGAAATTAACCGTTTGGTCAGATGCTAAGGAGTTATGAAAAGCGCCGTGAACAGAAATGGGTGCTTGAAAAATCACTTGAAAGTATCTATCTGAAAAATCATCGTTATAGAAAAAATCAGCAAATAATTCAGGAGTTGGAAGGTCATCAGGATCTCCAAATTTCACATAAGGCGTTAGGAAAAAGATGTCATTTGTGTAAGGTATTCTCCTATTTGTTACATCAAGTACATTACCACCAGATAAAATTTGAGGTAACTTAGTCACATCCACAGTATGATAATATGTATCATCACCCAATTCACCAATAACACGTACATCATCATAAATCCCATGCACAGGCACAGCTTCTAAATCAGAATTATCTTGTCCCCAATATGAAATCTTAATATTAGCAGATACACTTAGTAAAGGAACATCAGTAATAAAAATCTCGGAAACAGTTATCAAATACCCGTTAACAACAGTATCACCAACGCCAATTACAGAACTAACATCATTTACAGTTAATGTCATAGCTTCATCATTAGCACCAGTAAGTTCTAATCTAACAACTTTTCCATCAACAATGACATCACGTTCTTCGCTAAGTTCCAAGAAGTATTCATCAGCTGAAGAATCATCTTGTCCCCAAGATGAAATCTGAATATTCGCAGATACACTTAGTAAAGGAACATCATTAATAAAAATCTCGGAAACAGTTATCAAATACCCGTTAACAACAGTATCACCGCGTCCAACTTGCGAACTTTCACCATTTACAGTTAATACCATAGTATTTTCACCAACAGTACCAACAATCTCTAACCGAACTACTTCGCCGTCAACAATAGTATCTAATGGTTTGTTGAATTCTAAATAATAACCATCCGCAGGATTATCATTTAGAGGAGGAACATCATCATTGATATCCCGACAATCATTACAACCCGAAATTCGTTCCGACGCAGTACAAATATCGTCTTCAACACAACTTGAAACGACGTTTATACAACCTGACAATGTAAAAGCTAGAATTAGAGTTAAAATTAATAATAATATCTTGTTCTTCATTTGATCTGTACCAATATAACCTATTTTTGATTTTTTCCTATTTAAACTTTCCTAAAAAAGGCAGTTGTCTGCAAAGTAGCAAGAGAGTATACTGCGGAACAGGACTACTATGAGTTCATCTTCGCTTCCTCATGTGCCTACGGGAGGCAGCATACAAAACAATAACTTTGCAGACAACATCTATATAAATACAAACAAATTAACCCAAACTAATGATAAAAGGGCAGATAATTAGCGGAACGTATGACGAAGTTATTGTCAGACAAAAAAATGAAGAAAGTATCCAATTAGGAGAACTTCTTATCGCTCAACACCAAGAACAAACATACCTTTTACAAGCAACTGACGTATCATTCGGATCTCAACTCAGCTCACAGCAATTAGAATTACTATCAGGGATGTTTTTAGAAGAAGAACAAGAAATTACGTTCTTTGAAGCAAACTTACGAAACTATCTCAAAGCACATATGAAACCACTTCTCAAGATAGAAGGAAATCAAGCTAATATTGCAAAATCATTACCCACATTTTTCTCAACAGTACGATCACTAAAAAAAGAAGATTTGTCATTTATGACACAGACTGATGGAATTAATTTAGGAAATGTACGAAGCGGAAATCAAATTATTGATGTGCCAGTTATTCTAGACATTCAAAAAGTATTAAGTCATCACATGCTTATTCCTGCAACAACAGGAAAAGGAAAAAGTAATCTCATGAGTGTCTTACTTTGGCGTTTATTAAATAAAAAAGAATGCGCATCTTTAGTCTTCGATCCACACGATGAATATTATGGAAGACTTGGACAAGGACTTAAAGATCATCCGCAATTCTCAGAGTATGCAAAATATTATACAACGCAAGCTCCGCCACCTGGCCAAGCAACACTAACTATTTCATTTACAACATTAAAACCGAAGCATTTCTCTGGTGTTGCAGATTTTTCACCACCACAGTTCGAATTATTATATGCGTATCACGCAGCATTTGGAAAAAACTGGATCAAAGCATTATTTGAAAAGAAAGATTGTGGACAACAGTTCCACGAACACACACCAGGTGTTGTTATTAGAAAATTATCAAGATTACTTAGCATCCAATACATAAATGAAGAGTTTGTAACAAAAGGTGTATTCTCATTCACACAAGGAGAAACAACACTCCAAGACATTACAACATTACTCAAACTCTCAAAGACTGTTATTATGGACACATCACATTTAGAGGGATCAACAGAATTATTAGTAAGTAGTTTAGTAACAGCTGCAGTCTATGACGCATACAAACACGCAAGAACAACAAAAGAAAAAGTTCCTGTTGTTTCAATAGTATTAGAAGAAGCACCACGTGTGCTAGGAAAAGATGTATTAGCACAAGGACAGAATATCTTTTCAACAATTGCAAAAGAAGGACGAAAATTTAATGTTGGACTTTGCGCAATCACACAATTGCCATCTCTGATTCCAAAAGATATTTTAGCGAACATGAATACTAAAATTATTCTCGGCATAGAAATGGCACCAGAACGTCAAGCAATTATTGACAGTGCCGCTCAAGACCTAAGTAAAGATTCTCGAAACATTGCATCTCTAGACAAAGGACAGGCAATTATTAGTAGTAATTTTGCACGATTTGCAACACCGGTTCAAATACCGTTATTCTCAAAAGTAGTTCAAGACACAAAAATTAATCACGGAATTAAAAAACATTCTTCAGCGCCTTTCGGCATCGAATAATTCTGTAGGAACTAATTGACAAATTTGTCCTCTATCTTTAGCAATTGCATCTAAATAAACGCCAATTGAGTGATTTCCAAGACTAGAAGATTCAATACCATACATAGGTGTAAGAATAAATTCAGCCATAGTTGCAAAAAATAAATCCGTACTAGATTGCCCGATTCTAAGTCAGCAGGCGATTTAGAATGGAGCCTCCTAAGCAAACCTTTTTTCGCAGAATTAAGCTGCTTATGCACAAGCCCAGAATATTCAAGCGGTTTTTTTATTGGAGGAAAACTAGAAATAGGAACAAGTAAGCCTTTACTTGTGTCATAACCCGCAATAACAGAAGGCTTAGCTAAGTACACATGTAAACTAGTCCCAGCAATATCAACCCCTCTTTTTTGAGAAGCATCAATAAAACCAGACTCAAATTCTTGTAACCAAGAAACAGTTACACCTAAAAGAGAAGCACTCATAAATCCACCCCACACACTATGAAACAAAGCAGGAGTAAGTTCATAATTATCAAAATGTACTAACATAGAAGCTAATCTTGCTTGATATTCACCAGCGTCTGGAGTAGGTCCGTGCTCCCAATCTAAAAATAATTGTGCATGATACACAGAAGCATAAGTTGCAACAGAAAGTCCAGGTTCATCATAAACTCGTTCAAACATACTATAGAAGTAATACGAGCAAGTATAAATACTTTTACCCCTCATAAGAGATTACGAAGGTTTTTATAAGAAAACCAAGAAAACTACTCTATGAATAAGCTTGAAGTAGAGCATTTAATTGAACAACACCTCGCTGTGCTTAAAGGATTGCAGTATGATAGTGGATTATTCGCTGCAAGTTCCAAAAAGGTTGGCACAGGATATGATAAGAGCTGGCTTCGAGATAATTTCTACGAATGTATTGCATTTGAAGTCATTAAAGACTATGAAACAATACGTAAAACATATAGAGCACTCTTAGATGTGTTTAAAAAACACGAATTTAAACTAGATCACGCTATTAAAGCAAAACCAAAACATAGACACGAATATATTCATGCACGAATTCATCCTGAAACATTTGATGAATTCTGGGAAGGATGGGGAAATAAACAAAACGACTCCATCGGTGCAATTTTATTTATGATAGGTAAACTTGAAAACAATGGCATTAAAGTTCTTGAAGATGCAAAAGACATTGAGATTGTTAACAAACTTGTCAAATATTTAGGAAGCTTAGAATACTGGCATGATCCGGACAGCGGTATGTGGGAAGAAGATGAAGAAATTCACGCGTCATCAGTCGGTGCATGTGTTGCAGGGCTACAAGAAGTCAAAGGATTACCAAACATTCATGTTCCGGTGGAATTAATTCGAAACGGAAAACTTATGCTTAATAAATTATTGCCAAGAGAAAGTGAGAAGAAATTCATTGATCTTGCACAGCTCTCACTTATCTGGCCATATAAGGTCACTAACTCTCGTCAAACACATGAGATTCTTACAAACGTCGAATATCATCTCGTAAGAAGAAAAGGAGTTATTCGATACAAAGACGATTATTATTATAATAAAAATGCAGACGGTCATAGTGAAGAAGCAGAATGGACATTTGGCTTTAGCTGGCTTGCAATTATTTACGAGACACTAGGTGATCATCAAACAGCAAAGCACTATGAGAAGCTTGCTATGGATACTGTAACAGACAAAGGAGAAGTTCCAGAGTTGTACTATTCTAATTC
>JBLINR010000031.1:0-12836 GCA_047639395.1 Candidatus Woesearchaeota archaeon
GATGAAAATTATGTGGAAGCACAGTCGCTATTTTCACTAATTAGTGTTCAGGAAATACATACTCTCGTTGTTACTCTAAATGAAACGTATCAAAAAATAGAACAGTACGCGCAAGCATATAATAGGATAGTTCAAGTGAAACCACAATTAGAAACAATTTCTATTAAAAAAATCAAACATTTACTTGAAGCATATCAATCAGAACGAACTATTCAAATAACAACTCAATTAGAACAGATTAACAATTCATTAGAAACGATCAACAAAGCAAATTTTGATAGGATTATATTATTTAACAAAACGCAGTTACAATCAAAACTAGAACAATTAAATCAAAGTATTCGATCTTACCAAGGTGATATTCTTGTCGCAATTGCACAAGATGCGCTAACATATAACATAACGGCAAATACATCATTAAATAACGCATGTCAAATATTCACAGGTAATGTATCTGCAAAACTGTTCACTTTTTGTTTTAATCAAACAAATCAGAATTTACCTAATACCAAATTTGCACTAACCGTAAATATAACTCTAGTAAATCAAACACCTAAACAAGTTATTCAATTAAAAGAACCAACACGTGTGTGTTGTTCGAACGGTAAATGTACAACTTGTCAAGAAACAAAAGCGCCGATTCTATTCATTCACGGACATGCATTTGACAAATCAACTTCACCTTTAGCCTCATTGGCAAGTTTCGCACAGATTCAGCATGCATTAGAAAAAGACGGATTCAGTAATGGGGGAAGAATTGATCCATCCTTAGTATATCACTTACCGAAGGGGTCCTTCGAACAAGGTCCTGTTACTTTTAGAGGAAGTTTTTATTATATCACAAACATTGAACTCGGTGACTATACAGTGTTTGTACAAAAGTCAGAACGTATTGAGAATTATGCATTACGTCTGAAAGAACTCGTAGACTCTGTAAAATACTTAACAAACAGCAGTGATGTTATTATTGTTGCACACAGTATGGGTGGATTAGTTGCAAGAGAATATATTGCGTTGTTTGGTGATGAGTCCGTAAATAAATTAATAACTATTAACACACCACATCAAGGGATTATTGGGCGATCAGCATCTATTTGTGATACGCTTGGTGCAACAAAAGAATGTGAAGATATGACGACGGGAAGTACATTCTTACAAAGACTACAAAGAACACAAACAACAAACAAATTAACTGTTATACGAAGTTCTGGTTGTGAAATGGGTGATGTATATGGTGATGGCGTTGTTACTGAAGAAAATAGTTATGTGCCAAATGTGAATAACATTCTTATTCAAGGAACATGTACTGATGCTTTACAAACAAATCTACATACTCAATTATTAGATATTAAACTCTACCCTACATTATATAATCAATTAGTTGACTTAGTACGATAAAAAACACTAATGGTTTCCATATGTGGTGTTTGTGGGAAGAGATCAAACAATGCGATTGATTGTAATTTATATTCTTGTGCTGCAAATTGACTTATTTCCTTCGCAAATTGTTCAGGATTACATGATACGTAGATAATTACTTCTGGTTCTAATAAACAAACTTGACTAATAGCTTTTTTATGCATACCACTTCGTGGAGGATCTAGAAGAACAAAACACGGTTCATTTATTTTTAATTTTTGAATACTTTTTGCATCACATACAGTAGCTTTCGCATTTGCAATATTATTATCACTAATGTTCTTCTTTGCAGCCTCAATTGATTGTGCAAAGTCTTCAACTATGTGTACTGACTTGAACATATCAGCGAGACAAATACCAAACGTTCCAACACCACCATACAAATCTAATAATAATTTATCTTGAGTTGTGTATTTTCCAAAGATTTCTTTTGTATAGGCAACCATTTTTTGTGCCATAGTACTATTATTTTGAAAAAACCCTTGAACTGAGTATGACAGTTTCTTATCTAAAATTAGTTCGCATAACATATCTGAACCTTTTACAACATAATACTCTGAGCTGATTGTCATTTCAGTGTTTGCGCGTACATATGTCACAACAATGTTTTCAACATTGGACTTTGTTGCAAATTCTTCAATACGTTTTGTTGCATCATCAATGCGAGTCGAGTCCTGATTTAAAACAAAGGAAACACTTGCGCCAGTTGATGGTGTTCGAATTACTGCAAAACGAAATGTTCCTGTTTTCTTCTGTATGTCAAATGCATCAGGTTCAGTGAAATGTGATCGTACTTGTGTTATGATTTCGTTTAATCGAGAATTAGATATTGGGCATTGATCAATGTTAATTATTTTTTTGTAATCTCCTTTTTTACGAAATCCGATTCCGTCCGTATGAAATATAAGATCCATACGGTTTCGATATCCGTATTCGGTATCAGAATGTGTTTGGATGTCAAAACCTGGGAATAACTTTTCTAAATTTTCTTTTTTATGAAGAAGTTGTTGATCATAAGAAATATGTTGGAGGGAACACCCTCCACATTTTGAAAAATACGGGCAAGTCATAGTTAGTATGACTTTGCAAAATAGCAATAGTATTGTGCTGGTTTTCCACTAATCACACATGTTCCGTTTTCAACTGGTTCTTGATTTTCAGGAATATTTCGAGGATCAGCACCTGTCTGTTCTTTGATTTTGTCTTCCCAGTTTTCATTCGGGTCATTACAAAATAACGCTTTGACAAGTTTTTTTTCTTCGATTGCTTTCTTAAAATCGTCCATGTTATCAACTGTAACCATGTTTGATTGCATAAATTCATCTGCTTTCTGATACAAATTCGTATGAATTGCATCTAGTAATTCTGGAATTTTCTGAGCAAGTTCTTCGAGTTTAAGTGTGATTTTTTCCCCAGTATCTCGACGAACAACAATACAACTGTTATTTTCAATGTCTCTTGGTCCTAACTCGACTCGTAGAGGAATTCCTTCAAGTTCACACTGTCCAAATCTGAATCCCACATTATGTTCTGTGTCCATATCAATTTCAATACGTGCAACTGAATCTAGTTGTGATTTTAGTTCTTGTGCTTTTTGCGTTACAAGTTCTTCTTTTCCTTTGAAGAATAATGGGATGATTCTTACTTGCTCCTGTGCTACTTTTGGAGGCATAACAACACCTTTATCGTCACCGTGCATCATTAACATGATTCCAATAACTCTTGTTGAGATTGCAAATGTGTTTTGATAGGCGTATTCCATTTCGTCTTGTTTGTTTTTGAATTTGATATCAAATGCTTTTGCGAAAATTTGTCCGTCGTGATGAAAGTCAGGTCCTTGAATAGATTTTCCACTTGGTAAGAAACATTCTAGTGAAATTGTATATTCTGCTCCTGCAAATTTTTCAAATTCAGTTTTCCGTCCACGAATTGTTGGAAGTGCAAGATAATTATGCATAACATCTTCATACGCTTCAATAATTTGTGGGCCTTCAGCCATTGCTTCTTCTTTTGTTGCAAAAGCAGTATGTCCTTCATTCCACAAAAATTCTCGTGTTCGTAAAAATGGAACTGGGTTTTTGAATTCCCATCGAACTACATTATTCCATTGGTTTAATCGTAATGGTAAATCTCTCCAACTTCGAATCCACTTACTATATGAATCGTACATGATTGTTTCACTTGTTGGTCGAATTGCTAATCTTTCAGCCATATCAGAACTTCCTGATTGTGTTACCCATGCAACTTCTGGCGCGAAGCCTTCGATATGTTTACTTTCTTTTGTTAAAAGTGATTCTGGAATAAGAAGTGGAAAATATGCATTTTGAATACCTATTTTTTTGAAACGTTTATCTGTCTCTGATTGAATTACTTCCCATACTGCGTATGATCTGGGTCTAAACACAAGGCATCCTGAGACTGCTGAATAATCTGCTAATCCTGCCTTAATCATTAACTGTTGGTACCACTCTGAGATATTCTCAGCTTTTTTTACAGTAATTCCTGTTTCGTCCATTCAAAAAGTAATCATGGGTGGCTTTAAATAGTTTTACTTGTAGGGTTAGTGTTTACGAATAAGAAGGAACAGTTGGTTTATGAAAACCAACTTCCTATTTTTATGAATATTTGTGTGAAGAAATTTTTTACTGCTTTCGTTGCAGTTTGACCATCAACTAGTATTTTATCATCACCTAGTGCGTCATCAAGTGCATCAGCTGCTGATTCCGCTTCAAGAATATCTTTAATTGTTTGTACATCTTGTACTTTGATAATATACGTTGGTTCTTCAATAAGTGTACAGTCTAATTCTGAGAGTGCTCCATCTTTTGTTGTAATGTGTCCAACTGGTTCATCTGTTGTAGTATAAATGTTAATCTTTTCATTCTTGTATGGGATAAATCCTGGCAATACGCCACCTATGACAAATCCTGCTTCTGTTGTTACATATTCGCAAATATCATTTGCTGCAACAAGTGTACTTGCCATCATAAGAACTGCGAGACATAAGCTGCCTATTTTGAGTATTTTTATATAATTCATCGTATGGGTATTCTCAAAACGGCTTTTTAAAAAGTCTTTCATTAGGTTCGCAAATTATTCACTGATTTGAGGGTAATACTTATAAATTAAAACGATTTTTTTGTTACCTATGAAGCTCAAATGTACAATTTGTGATACGCAAGCAGAGTTTGCAGTAAAAGGAACAAACACAGGGTACTGTAAAGAGCATGCATTAGAATTCTTTGGTGATATAGGATTATTAGCCCCTGCACAAGAGTTAGCTAATGCGATGAACCAGGCAGTTGAATCACAAGTTGAAGAAAACTGTGAGGATAAATGAGTGATTATATTTTTGCACATGATACAATTCGTCCTGAGCAAAAACGATTAGCTGATGCCGTATATGAGGCGATGAAAAGTGGGAAGACTATTCTTGCTCACGCGCCAACAGGTTTAGGAAAAACTGCAGCAATATTATCTCCAGCAGTCACATACGCTCGCCATCATAAAAAAACAATTGTCTTTCTTACAAGTAGATATACACAGCATCAAATTGTCTTGAAGACACTTAGACAGTTACAAGAAAAACAGGATGTACCTATAACTGTCTGTGATCTTATTGCTAAAAAGTGGATGTGTGCAGTTCCTGGTGCGAATATGCTTGCCCCTGGGGAATTTTTAACGTATTGTCGAAAACAACGTGAAGCTAATCTGTGTGACTTTTATTCTCAAACAAAAAAACAAAATCAAGTTCTTACTCCTGATGCAAGATTAAAATTAGATCAACTCTCAGGGCGTGTACTTGATGTACAAACCCTAAAATCCGAATGTGAAACAGCACACCTTTGCCCATATGAAATGGCTCTGGAGTTAGGGAAAGATGCAACAGTGATTATTGCAGATTATAATTATATATTTCATCCTCGAATTCAAGAGGCATTTCTTAAGAAGATCAGTAAACAGCTAAAAAACTGTATTGTTGTAGTTGATGAAGGACATAACTTACCTGACCGTGCCAAAGATATGGCGTCATTAAAACTGTCTTTGCGTCAAGCAGACCTTGCAATTGGTGAAGCACAAAAATTCGGACAGTTTGAAGTTGTGCAAATTATAAAAGAAGTGAAACGGCTTTTAGAAGAATTTAGAGACGTTGCAGCCCAAGAACAACCAGTAAACAAAGAATGGTTTATTGACGGGATTAGTGAATTTATGGATTATAATGAGGCTATTGAACATCTTGTTGCAGCAACTGATGCGGTCTATCAAAAACAACAACGGTCTTTTATTTCAAATGTGCACGATTTTTTTATTGCTTGGAATGGTGATTCAAAAGGATTCACGCGTATTATTAGTAAAGATGCAGATTCTATAGTCTTATCATATCGATGTTTAGATCCGAGATTACAAACAAAAGTAGTTTTCGAAGAAGCACATAGTACTATTATTATGAGTGGGACATTACAGCCACTTACTTTTTATCGAGATGTGTTAGGTGTTGCTAGTGTTCCTCATGAGATGATGGTGTTTAATAGTCCCTTTGACAAAGAAAATGCATTACATCTTATTGTGCCAAAAACAAGTACGAAGTACCAGGATCGTAATGATGAACAATACAAAGCAATTGCGCAAGAATGTTCGAATGTTGCTGATGCTATTCCAGGAAATGTGGCGATTTTCTTTCCAAGTTATAATATTCTTAAAAATGTAAACTTTCATTTTATGAGTATGTGTTCGAAAACAACGTTTGTTGAGCATTCTGATTTATCAAAAGACGATAGAACGCAATTATTACATAAATTTGGCGAGTATAAGAATTCGGGAGCAGTATTACTAGGTGTTGCATCAGGAAGTTTTGGTGAAGGTATTGACTTGCCTGGAGATTTGCTTAAAGGTGTTATTATTGTTGGGCTCCCATTACCAAAACCTGATCTTGAGACTAATCAATTGATTAAGTATTATGATCTTCTTTTCCACAAAGGGTGGGATTATGGGTATGTATACCCTGCATTCAATAAAACATTACAGAATGCGGGTCGGTGTATTCGTACTGATAAAGATAGAGGAGTTATTGTTTATTTGGACAAAAGATACACATGGCCTCAATATAAGCAATGTTTCCCTTCAAACCTAGAAATACGCTCATCTATGGAGCCAGTTCCTATGATTCGAGATTTCTTTTTAAATGAATCTTAGCGTTTCATTACCTTGGTATACCTTTTAGTATACTAGTCTGCAGTATAGAAGTATTTATATACTAGTTCGTATACTGATATGTTATAAGTAACCCAAGGGTACAAACATGGTATTGCTATTTGATCAATTTAACTTACCGGAAGACGTTTTCCAAATTGTCTTCGCTACTGATCAACAAGTTGATGTCGGTAAGCTCCTTGTCAGTGAAATGAAAAAAGCTAACAACGAGTTTAACAAACAACAAATGTCCGAGTTTGCTATGACTTTGCATGATGGCGTGACAGTTTCCAAAACTGTAAAAGTTGGACTGACAACACAGAAAAAACAATCGAAGTTGTCATACAACAAAAGGCAATTTTATGATCGTATCCTGACACCTATGAAAGGTATGGGATTAATAGATTATGATTTGTACAAAAAAACCTATCAGATCTCCGAAAAGTTTACAAAAACCATGACTCGTTTGGCGGCGATGTGGGTAAACGAAGCAAAGAAACCAGCATTCAAATATCGGGAATCATAAACGCATACGGTATTTGTATCGTATGCATCATATTCATACCGAGGGCACCTCAAGAGTTTTCTTACCCCTACCCCTAGACGTTCTGAGGTGCCTGAAGTTTTCTTTGCTTTGATGCACTGAGCAGGAAAAAGAGGACAACACACCTTAATGTGTGTTTATTTAGTGCCGCATCAAAGTATTGTTTTTAATTTTCTACTATTTTTATTTTCTTTACTCTTACACCACAAACTATTTAAACTGCTTTTTAAGGAAATACAATATGGCTATGGTTAATAAAAGAGGTGTATCTCCATTAATTGCAACAGTTTTACTCATTGCATTCGCAGTCTCTCTTGGCGCAGTCATAATGAACTTGGGTGCGGATCTTGCTCATAACGCTTGTTCAACGGCATCTATTGAAGTAAAAGAAGTTGGTGGGAAGGCAAGAATTTGTGTTGATGACGCTTCTAAAGAATTAAAAATTACTGTAGAAAATACAGGTGAAGCTCTTAATGGATTAAAAATTTCCATTATTGGTCAATCTGTTGTTAATGAAGACATTGTTGTTGATTTAGAACCAACAGATATTCATGTAGAAACAATTTCAATTGGTGATATCGGGTTTGTTGATGCAGTTACTGTTACTCCTGTTATTGTAGAAGAAGAAGATATTACATATTGTAGTGATCATTCTATTGAATATATTGATATTCCTAAGTGTTAACTTTTGTAAATCTTTGAATTAATTTTCCTTGAAATTCAATTTTCTTTTCAAATTCTTTTTTAGAACGTATCCAAATTGGTTTGTCTCCAAATTTTGGGCATGTGTGTAATCCTTGATACACTACTACTTCTTCTGTTGTTTCACTGTCACGTGCAAGATTGAGAATTGTATATGTATTTCCTTTGAAATGTTTGTATGTGTCGCCTATATTCATTTATCTGCGATGATTTCTACAACGTCGCCACTTTTTAATAGATGTTCTCGTCCTACAGTTCGTTTTGATTTTACATCAATTGCGCGAATGAAGTTCTTTGCAAAGTCTGTATGGAGTCTGTCTGCGAAATCAAGAGCTGTTGCTCCATTCTTAAGCAAGAAACAATCAGGTAATATATTACCTTTACTGTCGCCGAGTTTGTTTACTCCGCCTGGATAAATTGCGATGTAGTCGAGAATATCAAAGACTGCTGTGTCTAATACTTGTTGCACTCCTGTTGATCCATATACGCCAAGTACGTGTTCTTTGATATAATTAAGAGCTTGGGCTTGTTTGTCAGTTACTTCTTTTGAAATTTCAAATGTGTCTGCACCTGGGACATAACTAATGAATTTATGTTTTGCAGCTTCTCGTAATGCGTATTCGCTTTCAGCTGAACAAGGTATGATGTTATACTTTGGGAATTGCTCCTTAAGTCTAGTAATATTTTCTTTTGCAGTTGGAAGATCCACTCGATTCGCAGCAATAATAATCGGCTTTGTTATTGTTCTTAGTGCTGTTGCAATATTCTTAAGATCTTGGTCTGTCCATGTTGAGGGACTTTCTACATCTAGTTGAAGGTCTTTATCGATAACTTGTGCGACAATTAGTTCTGTAACTCCAAGACCGCTTAACTGTTTTGCAAGGCCTTTTTTGACATCTCCTTTTGTTTGTTGAATAGTTCGACTAAATTTCTCCCAATTTTTCTTCATAACACGTAAGTACCAGAAGTCTAATTCTTCTTCAAGAAATTTTACATCGTTAATAGGATCATAAGAGCCTTTAGTAACTGATTCCCCGCGTTCGTTTGTTGAGCCTGATGCATCTATTACGTGAATAAGTACATCTGCTTGATTAAGATCATCTAAGAACTCACTTCCCATGCCTTGGCCTTCTGAAGCTCCTGGAACAAGTCCTGCGACATCCATAAGATCAACGGGAACAAATCTCCATCCTTGTATAACGAATCCTTCTCTTGGGTTAGATACAACGTCAAAGAATGTGCTTGCGCATTTTGTTTTTACGTGTGCTGTTCCGTGATTAGGTTTAATTGTTACGAACGGATAATCACCACATGCGACTTGTGCAAGTGTTGCAGCTTTGAAGAATGTGCTTTTTCCGACATTTGGTTTTCCAACGAGACCGACTAACATAGTTCTTAGGCAAAGTTGCTGCTTTAAAAATATTGTTAGTTTACTTACTATTTCTAAATTATCTCATTTTCTAGCTCGTGTTCGTATGCCTTGAAGTAAAATTACAAAATTAGCTGATTATTGCAGGCTAGTTTTGGTTAGTCTCCACCGGGAAGCTGGGATCAAATCTTCGTATACGAACGAAAAAGAATAACTGTGGGATCTGCTATATTCGCTTACGACCAAATATTCTTACAAATCTTGCAACGTTAATGAATGTTTTAATCATATAACGAAGAGATGGGGGTTCAGACTGTATGGTGACTTTATTATCTTTTATCGCTTGTATAATGGCGTCTGTAGTTTTTTCTGTAACTGTTACGATGGTTGATGAAAGACCAAATCCTTCCAAACTATGTGCGTCACTTGTTGCAATGAGTGGTTTAGTGTATTGTTTTGCAACTTTTTTTGCTTTTTTGTTAAATGGATTACACCATGAGAAGTAAAAATGACAGTATTCGATACAGTCGAATAGATTAATGTGTTTGATTAATTTATTTTGTAGTGCATCTTTTCCAGGATAATATGGGTGTGGTGCAAAAACGAGTAGTTTTGGGTTATGTTCTTTTTCTGTTTTTAGTTGTGCGAATGTTGTTATGTTGTCTGTTGTTGGGTTAATAAGAACCACGTGTTTACCTTCGATTGTTGCTTCAAATCCGGGTAATAAGAGAATGTTATATTTTTTTGCAATTGTGTTCATTTCTTTAGTTATGATGAGTTTATTGTGATGTGTGAACGCGAGAACGTCTATGTGGTATTTTTTTGCTTGTTTGCATGCATCTTCAACTGAATATTTGACTGTTTTATTTCCTTGCAACCCATCAACTGGATCAAGATTAGTATGACTGTGGATATCTATTCGAAGTTGCATGTCTGTATTTTGCTGATCTTGCTTTTAAAGTTTGTTCATTTTAACATAACACTTATAAACGCACAGGGGATGTATTAATTATTATGGCTATCACTCGAGACATAGATCCTTCGCGTCGTTTTAGTGTTATTAATGGACGTATGGATTGGTATGAAATTACCTTTAAAGGTGTTTTTAGTTTAGGAAGTCTGTATAAAATGATGCATGACTGGCTTAGAGTGCATAAGTTTGTCTCTCGAGATGGCACAAAGAATATAGAACAATTTGAAGAATATTATTATGAAAAAACACTTCCTGGGGGAGGTGCAAAAAACATGTGGATGTGGTGGCGAGTAGAAAAGCAACCACCAACTGATATGTTTTTATATCACGTCAATATTGAATTCCAAGTACTTGCTATTAAAGAAAAAGAAGTAATGTACCAGGGGAAAAAAGTTAAAATGGATGAAGGGGAAGTCACTGTTCGTATTTTTGGTGATTTGCTTGTTGATCCACACGGCGAATGGAAGAAAAATTGGATCGCACGTGCAAAAACATTTACGTTTAGAAAAAAATTTTACGAAGAGCAAACTGATGTGAGGGAAATCGAACTAAATACTTTTTTGGTTGAACTTGCAAATGAAATAAAGCAGTTTTTAGGGATGTTAACAAACGTTCGCGTTGAAAAACCATTCCACCCTGAATTAGGGTATCCACAACAGGTGTAACTATGGATGAAGAATATATAGAAGAAGAAGCGCAATACCAAGAAGAAGCGCCAGAAGAGAAATCGGAAAACGACGATGTTAATTCAGCAGAAGAAGGATTCATGAAAGGATATGATGATGAATCTGATGATGTTGTGGCTGAAGATGTTGACGAAGATGAACTATTAACTGATTAAGTTTATTGTTTATTTCTACCCCGGCTTTGAACAACTTCAAGCCGCTTTTTTATTATTTCTGTTTCTTCAACTTTTGCAAAATATGTTTTAAGAAATTGTTTCATAAATTCTGCATGTATTTTATGATGGGACGATGCTGTTGCTTGGTTTAACAAATGAATATCAACTGCTTTGTCTTCTACTTTTTTGCTTACGTAACTTAATCCAAAGTCAATAAGGAAAATAGTATCTTCTCTTACTAAAATATTACTTGTTGTTAAATCTGCATGGATAATATTTGCGTTATGTAATTTTGCAATGATTTGTGCAAGTTTTTTTGCAAGTGGAGTAGTATTTGCTTTTGTAAGAACATTTTTGAGCATTCCACCTTGAATGTACTCCATTTCTATTGTGAACGTTTTTTCATTTACCTCGATTAGTTCTGGTGCTCCGATTTTGTTGTCTTGTAATCTTTGAAGTATCTTTGCTTCTGCTCGCGTTCTGTATTTGTTAAACTGCATATCTAATTCTTTATGTCGATATGTTTTTGGAAATCTTTTCTTAAGAATGGTATTTGCTTTTGTTACTTCTATTGTACTTTCTGCTCCTTGATATATAATTTTGTTCATAGTTCAACACTAATAATATCTCTATCAATTCGTTTAATACAATTTGTAATCTTTTCAATAGTTGGATTATATGGATCAATTGACATTAGTGATCCTTTAATTTGTCGTAACATATCCATAAGTAATCTGAATAATCGAATGATATCACCTTCAGCTAAACTACATATCTTTAACAAATCTTCAAACTCGCATCCTGTTGCCCATGGTTCTACTACACTTGCCATACGCTGTATGTATGTCTTCTTCACGCGTCTTGCAAGAAACTTATGTGTTGTAATTGTTTTGAATATGTTATCAATATTAACGCCTTTGAGCTCGAATGTATCCATTCTTCTTGGTTCGTAGACAAGTCCTGCGACGAGTGAAAGTATTTCTATTTCTGTAAATTGTTCTAACATTTTATCGTAGACAATTTCTGTAATCTCCATTTCTTTTGTATAAATTCGAGTTGCAAATTCACCTTTCCACGTAAGTTGTTTGTTTTCGAGGAAACCGTATTTTTCTAAGATTCGAGAATAGTTATGGAAACTTTGAATAATCCGTACTGTTCCTTGATCTTCTTTTTTTACAAAGTATCCAAAGTTGGATTTCAAAATAATTTCTATTTCTTTTTGTGTGTGATTTCGGATAAGGTTTAGTACTGTGTTATAGGATAGATTATATTGACTTTGTATTGGTTCACTATCTTTTGATGTGAGTTTTTTGATTTTATCTAGTTGGTCTGTTTTATTTCTGTCAATGATGGATATTGAATGTCCGACTGTATCAATTCCTCGTCTTCCTGCACGTCCTGCAAGTTGAAAATATTCTTTTGAGTTAACAAGTCTAAATGAGATTCCGTCATATTTTTCTAATGATCCAAAACATACTGTTTTGGCTGGCATATTAATTCCTACAGCGAATGTTTCAGTTGCATATAATACTTGGATAAGTCCTTTGTCGAATAACAATTCAACAATTTCTTTAAGCTTAGGTAACATTCCTGCGTGGTGGACACCAATTCCTTTTGTAAGGATTGTATGAAGTTTTTTCGCAGAAAGCATAACTCGTGTGTTTTCAGGTACTGTTTTTCTATAGAGTGTGATAATTTCTTTTCTTTGATCATCAGTTGTAAATGGTCGTTTTTTTGAAAGTTCTAATGCGCGGCTTTCACATAATGCACGTGAGAAACTAAAAAAAATGGCTGGAAG
>JBLINR010000032.1:0-12103 GCA_047639395.1 Candidatus Woesearchaeota archaeon
CAACAAAATCATTATCTTCTCTAATTGTGTCAATCAACTCTTGAATTTGTTCAGGGATCTCTTGGCGACTTACTGATCGCATAACAATATCAGCTGGAAGTGAAAGTTGCTGTAGTTCCTTTTGTAAAGAGTCATTTAGTGTTGCGATTTTTCCAATCACAACATCTTTGTCAACTTTCGGTGCAACTGTGTTTAGTGCTTCAAGTATCGGTACTGATTCGATGTATTCTTGATCACAGAATACTTGTATGATGTGCTTCCAGATAGAAATCTCTTTTACTTGCTCTTCAACTATTGCTTGTTTAATCGAGTCAATAATAACATGATTTGGTAATTGTTCAAGTTCATAGATAAATTTCGTACAATCTAATACTTTCACAATATCAAAATCTTTGCACATTTCAATTTCTTTTGTTTGAGCTAAGAAGTATGCGGGGATGTTTTCTTTTTTCAACTGCGCATATGTTTTTTCATCTTCAGTTATAACAATTGATGAGTACGGGCATTTCCAGGGTTGTGCAAAGATACACTGTTTGAGAATCTCTGAATAATCACCGCTATGGAAGGGAAGTGTTGAATTACTGTATGTGTGTAATACAACTTTAGTATGAGGATAATGAAACTTCTTTGTTATAGTATTTAGTAATTTAACTTGTACTTTTCTTGCATCTGCTGTTTTACACACATCGGTCCAAGGTGTTTTTGGTACAGGCTGCGTGATGTCGATAGTTGGCAGTTCTTGTACGAGTTGTTGAATCATAGAAGTGTTTCTTTCTTTTTCTTTTATAAAAGAAGTTCTAGTGGTTGTCCAGTGGTCTTGTATAGGCTTTGCACGAAAAGTAGTTTTCTTTTAAAGGACTAATGCGGTGATCTTACGACAGCTGTATTATACTCGTCGAGAGGGTTGCATAAATCACCCTCTCTCCTGATTTTACACCAAGGCATTAGTCGCATTTTTTGACTTTTCGTGCAAAGCCTCTTGTATAGAAAGGTTTATTAGGTATTATATATTCCTATTATATATGTCATCCCCTGATTATGAAGAACCATCAAGCAATGGTCCAGATGTTTTTGAAAAATTATCTAAACTAGCTGATGGTATTGGAACAGTAGTAGATTATCCTATTTCTTTTGGATCTGGGTTTATAGCAGAACAAGTAATGAGTACTGCGAATGCACTTCCAAATTATTTATTTTTGAGACATGCGAGTTCCAAACATCCTGAATATTGTGAAAGCGATTTCGACATTAAGCATGAGGATCGTATGGATAAACTTTGGGATGCTGGGTCAATTGCAGGTGCTTGTTTAGATACAGCACTTTTGGTAGGTTCAGTCGCATATATGGCGAGTAACGATAGTAAATTGGCTGCAATCTCAATAGGTGTTGTTGGTTTAAAAGTAGTCTCTCAGATTTTATCATTTGGAGTTTACCGCCATTTAAGAAAACAAGATCCAAATGATGATTATCAATAGATTCATTTAATATGTGAAAATCTAATTGCTTTTTGCACAGGTAATGACTCAAAATCTTGAATACTTTGTAAATCTATAATACCTTTTTGCGCAAGTAACGTTGTCATGTGAGAAAATATTTTATGTGTTACGTGGACATCAGCCATTGCTCTGTGTGCTTGTTCATTTGTAATAGCTAAATGATCACAAATCGAAGAAAGTTTTTTTGATTCTAATTCTGGTAGTAATCGACTTGCAAGCTTTCTTGTACAAAGTCGAGGATTATCAAATTGATGTTCAAGTTCCTCTAATGCATTATGTGCTAAAAAACCATGATCGAATGCTGCATTATGTGCAAGAATAGTGTGATTACCTGTGAAGTCTATGAATGATTGCATTGCGTCTTTAATGACTGGTGCGTCAGAAACCATGCTGTCAGTAATCCCTGTTAGTTTTGTAATGAACTTCGGAATTGGGCATTGTGGGTTTACTAATGTTGAGAATTTCTCGTGAACTTCCCCATTTTTTAGTTTGATTGCGGCAATTTCTGTAATACTATGTCTGCGTCGTGAGAGCCCAGTTGTTTCTATGTCTACAATTACAAGATCCATGTTTCAATCTGGCCTTCAAGTCTTTAAAAAGATATAGTGTTTACTTACGAAAACTTGATGGTAATGGTGAATTTAATTTTATGGTTTATACAATTACAGAAGTCGTGAAAGAGCAATAATTAGGTGAATTTGCGATTAATATATAAAACACCCCTTGTTAATTCTACATTAATGGAAACAATTATACTCATACCACCATCCGAAAGCAAAGCTGTAGATGGAACTTCAGAACCGCTACAACCAGTTCATCCGATCACTGCTTTATTACATGGACAGATAAAACGAACAGAACCAACTAAATTATATGGGCTAAAAGGGGCAAATTTAGACGAAGCAATCTGTATTAATCAAGAACTTCTCAAAACAAATACACTTCCTGCAATGCAGCGATATATAGGTGTTGTGTATGACGCGATTGATTATCCCACTCTGAAAAATAAAGAATTATTCGACAAAAGAATTAGAATTGTTTCAGCATTGTTTGGTTTAGTTAAGCCACAAGATTTAATTCCCAATTATCGATTAAAAATGGATAAATTACAAGCAGATAAATTATGGTTGGAAGAAAACAGTAAACAACTCGAAAAAGTATTTGTAATTGATCTATTACCGCAATCTCATAAAAAAGCACTTACGTACAAGGATGGAATTTCAGTGGAATTTGTTTTAACGAAAAACGATAAAAAAATGCCTGCTGGACATCAAGGTAAACAAGTTAAAGGAAAATTTATCCGATGGTTAATTGAGAATGATATTCAAGACCAATCCAAATTTGCAGACTTCAAGGAAGACGGCTATGTTTGGACGGGAACTGAATTTCTAAAAAACGATTAGTCTAAGTGAAGATAGATATCAAAACTTAGTGTATCATCAATAATGTGCATTCCGAGTCGTGCAAAAAATGTTTCTGAACCATATTTCACATTCCATTCTGTTCGATCAATATCAAAGTGCGCATTAATAATAGTTTTTCCTTCTTTTTCACGAATCATAGCATCAAAATTAATTTCTTTTGTTATTCCTTTGATTGTAAGATCAGCTGTCACTTGAATAGTAGGTTTACTATTGTTATCCTGGATGTGCTTTGAATGTTTGATATGAATTGATGCTTCTGGAAATTTTTCAACTTCAAAGAAGTCTGAGCTTTTCAAATGAGTAACTAGATATCCTGCCATTTCTCCTGAAAGATCAGTTGTTGCAATTGTTTTCATGTCTAATATGATATCTCCTGCTGTAAGTAAACCAGCTTTAAGAACCACATTTCCTTTTTGAATTTCAACTTTTCCTGTATGAAAGTTTCCGATGTTTCTTCCAGTCCAAAGAACTCGACTGTCTTTTAGTGAAACTTCTTTTTCTTCTTTTACAGATGCATCTGAGAATTTAGTATTAACATGTAAGTTCGCTGCCTTCCAACCTACAAGACCATTCTTGATAACGGAAACATCTGTGTATCCTAAAGAAGTAAGTTGATCATTTGCTAAGTCTGCTTCTTGTGTAGCATCGCTTAATCCATAGATGACTAGCGGTGTAGACTTATCAGGATATTGTTTTGGAACTTTTTCAGCAAATGCTGTTTCATAAATACTAATATTTACTGCATTTTGAATATGTTCTTGTTCGTATGCTGTATCTGAGAGTACATCGATGATAATTGCATCTGGTGCAACGTTACTTGGTGCGAGTTCTTTTTTCATAGTGTACTGCGTTTATGTTATTTTATAATGGTTCGTATTCATATTTCAAATTCATCTTTGAATAAGCTATACTACGAGAAAGAAAACTCCTGCAATAACGATGCACACACTTAAGATATCTTTTTTTGTAAATGGTAATTTGAGAAGCGCTTTAGAACTTACTCCGATAATTAACGTTTGAATGGCCAATATCGAACTAATATAACCAGGATTCGCAACTAAGTCATATGCCATGAATGCAAGAATGTTTCCAAAAAAAGTGATAACACCTGAAGATAGTAAAAATATATTTGTACTATGTGTATATTCACGTGTTCGAATTATTTTTGTTATACCAAGTACGACGATGGTCCAAGAAAGTATACATAATGCCCAAAGAGGTGTTAAAGAATTTAACAGTGAATATTTGATGAAGATTTCCATGATCCCATATAATGGTGCTGCTATAAATGCAAAAGTAATCCATGATCGTTTATTTTTTTGATAGTTCTTTTGTATGAAAAAAATACTTCCTATGATTAATATACAGCCAAGTACTTTTTTGCTACTAAACGCTGTCTCAAAGAGTATGAATCCTAAGATAATCGTGAGTATTGCTTTTGATGATATAATCGCACTTGTTAAACCTGGGTTTGGTGATTTTTGAATTGCTGCAATACCACTTATATTTGCAAAGTAAGAAGCAATCCCTGCCAATATGATAAAGATAATTCCGATTCCTGTCAAAGGTAGTGCTGGTGTTGTACTAAGTGTACTCTTGATCAATAAAGCGAGTGTACTACATATTCCAACAACTAAAAATACAACCCACATAACAGTGTGTGAACGTAACTCTTGCATTTTAGATCGAATAAGCAAGGCGTGAATCGAAAATAAAATCACTGCTACAATTGCAAATATAAACCACATGTGTGATATGTGGCTCTAAATGGTATATAAATTGAATTATGTTTAACGCTCCTTGAATCCACGTATTGCTTCACTGATGTATCCTTCACAAAGTTTCATATCTAATGTCGCGTTAGGCATTAACCGTCCTTCAGCATCAATAAAAAAGTCATCAATGTGTTTTTTAATTCCTGTTACTTTTCCAAAAACGTTATGCTGATCCAATCCTCCTGCAGCTCCTATATTTACTCCGGGAAGTTTTTCTTGCACCGCTTGCATAACAGTGATTGCTTTTTCTACATCAAATTCTAGGCCTGCACCTTCGCTAGGATCATATAAGAAGTACGAAACAGAACCTGCATACTCTGACATCTTGTCTGCAATCTGAGTAGGTTGTAAATTTCGCAGACTTCCTGGAATCACCGGAAGAACAATATCCAAATCAGGAAATGTTGATTTGAGTTTTCTAACTGCGCTTGGATCAGGCCAAGTCATGTTTAATTGCACTGCTTTACAGGAGTCATATATTCCACTTAACATAGTGGTTAAATCAGTAACCATATCTTGAGAACTCTTTGCCTGATAATGAATCATTGGTAATGTCCAACTCGGTGCTGCACGTGCAATCGCTGGAATCATATTAGTTGCAGGAAAACGTCCTGATTCAATAGTCGGACTTTGAACAAGGTCATGTGATGAGAGAATCCCTATCATGGCAGTTAAGTTATCAGGTAACTTGTGTTTTTGATATAATGAACTTGCAATGTCAACTTCCTGTGGAGTTTTGTATCCTGTGATGCCGATATAGTTTTTCATATAAAACTGTGATTCTAGGCAAAGTTATAGTTTTACCTTATAGTATATAGTATAGTTATATTTATATATTTAAAGCAATATAAACTAGTTATGATTCGTAAACTCATCCAATTATCACCATCTACCTCAGTTGTCTCAATGCCTGCAAAGTGGCTAAAGAAACAGAATCTAAAGAAAGGTGATGAAGTTACGTTAACACAGACGGATAATTCTGTTATTATCTCAACAACACATACAAAAGCATTTTCTAAAGTTACATTGGATTTAACAATGTTGGATCAGAAAGTCTTCTTGACACATGTCGAGGCTGCGTACATTGCAGGGTATGATGAAATTACTCTTCTTATTAACTCTCAAAAGGAATCTAATTTATTATTAAGTGTGGCAAACGAAGTCCCAGGCATGATAGTTTCACAACAATCAAATAAAAAAGTCCAGTTCAAAGATATCACAGGAAATGCGCAAGAAGATGTTGATGTCATCTTGAACAGAGTGTTTAATATGATTATTGCATTACTTGTTGAGTGTACTGAGCATCTAAAAGCAAAAGATTGGAGTGCATTAAGTGATGTTAAGAAAAAAGATTATGCTATCAACAGTTACATCAGTTATTGTCAAAGACAGATCAATAAGTTTGGCTATCATACATTTGCAAAAACAGGATTGGTGACAACGTATTTGAAGTTCTTAGAAGTTGTGACAGATTCTATCTGGGACTATCATATTGATCTAGCAAAAAACAAGAAACAATCTACAGTTCAAAGTGATTTATTATTAGATGTATTTCGTCAATTACAGCGTTTACATTATAAATACGATCAAAAGAAATTAAATGTGTTGTATAGAAAACTAGATTTGAAGAATCATATACATTCATTACTCTATGACTTATTAGAAGTTGAGATTCAGTTACAAGTCTAACTAAATCGTAATTTCAGGCGAATATTGATTTTCAAACATATCTAACACTTCAACAAACAAACTCTCTGCATCAAGTCTATTCATTTGTGCTTCGCAATTATAGAAGAAGTAATGTAATTGTACTGCGTTTCTTAATAACTTATAATCTGATTCATTATTCTTAAGAAGCATTTGTAATTGATTATAACTTCGTACCTTTTTATTGTGTTTTATCATCAGAAAATTTTCAATTGCACTAAAAAGTTTATTCCCTGCTTGCTGTAAATAGATGATGTGTTGTGTTTTTACAAACAAACTATATTCCTCTTTAGCTTGAGCCATTTTTGCTGTAATATCTTTTTGAAATTCGTTTTTCCAAAGCATATAATTGTGATGAATAAAATCATTTATATGGATTTTGTTTTAATTAGTGAAGATTTCACGGAAATAGTTATAAAGGCATTCTTCTAGATAATCTTATATGGGTAGTAAGGGTAAAAAAGAAATCTTGGAATATAAAGAGATGCAAGGATGGTTACTTCTTGCTCAGGGATCTTTTGCTAAAGATTGGGAAAATGAAACTGATGAAGAGTGGCAACAGTATTTATAATTAAGAAATCTTACAATTATTCTAATAAAGAAGTATTAAAACGGTTTAGGCCCGCCCATGCAATGATAACAGAGTTTATCTTTGGGAATACCTGCATCAGCAAATGAGTCAAACATTGTTTGTAGTGAAGCAAATTTTGTAGTCACACCAATAACTCGTGAAATACTTTCATCACTTCTATTTTTTTCACCATCACGAGCAATAAAATTATCAGTAGGTGGCATGTCTACTCCATACATACAGCCATGTTTACATCCATTCACAATTGGCCCAATTTTAGGAGTGTATGCAACCATAAATACCTCGGAAGCACCTGCATCTTTGAGTAATTGAATTGCAACAGCACTATTTGTTCCACGAATAATACTATCATCCATAAGAATGATTCGTTTCCCTTTTATTTGTGTGAGGAACCTAGGGTTCACACCTAAATTGCTTTTAATTGATTTTTGACGACTTGTTTGATCACTTCCTTGGAAAGATCGCTCTCCTCGTTTTTTGTAAAATAATTGATAACAAGGTAATCCTAACTTGTGTGCGTAGGCAATTGCAGCGTCAGTCGGACAACGTGGTATGTAACTTACAATGTCTGCATCAAATGTATGTTCTTTTGCAAGATTGTGACCAAATCGACTTCGCATAAATTGTACACTTACTCCGTCTTGTACGGAATCTACATGACCTATATATTGATATTCAAACACACAGTGTTTTCGATTAGGTTCAACGACTTTTTCTTCTTCTAAGTCTCCTTCAGGAGACATATAATAAATTGATCCTCCGCGAAGATCACGTACTCGGTTTGCACCGTTTTGTCTAAATGCGATGTCTTCGGATGCGATAACATACTTTTCATCTTTTCTTCCAATAACTCCTGGTCGAATTTCATGTTGATCTCGCATTACAAGAATGTGTTTAAGTCGTTTGTCTGCGATTGCAACAGTAAACGCACCTTTAATTTTGGTGATGAATTCTCTTGCACCTTTTTTCCAATAATAATGAAGAGCAGCTTTTGTATCACTTGTGTCTGCTGGCCATTCTTTACCAACATCTAAGTCTGCAAGTGAGATTTGTCCATTATGAATAATTGCAGCATCACAGTTTTTGATAAATATATGATCACCTCGATTAATAACGGTGCCACCTAGTACTTGTGGATGTGCATCTTCAAGGATCTTATCTTTTCTTCCTCGTGTTGCATATCGAACATGTGCAAAGTACGTATGATATTCTGTTCCTGGGAAAATGGCTTGTAGATCTTTATAATCAAAGGCATCCACTTTTCCTGACCAGATAACAACATCAATTCCATTTGGTCCAATTGCAGCAATTCCTGCAGCTTCTCTACCTCTGTGTTGAATTGATGAAAGAAATGAATGTGCGTCGTGAAGCGTATGTGTAACAACTATTCCACAATTGTGTCGTATTTGACCTTCCACAGATAAAACAAGATATGCCTATGCTTATAATGCTTTGGGGTTTAAGCTGGATTACTGAAACAAACGTTTATAACTGACTGATTATGCCTTACTAATATATGACATTTACTTATTACTCAGCCCCACTTGAATTAAACAGTGACAACGCGTTTAGGACACTTTGTCACAATAACGGAGCTGATGTTACATTCACAGAAATGATTAGGGTACAAAGTTATCTTAAAAAAAACAAGTCTACTATGGACAGATTAGCAATTTACGATGATACACCCACTATTGTACAACTATTGGCTGGGAATGAAAACCAAATTCGAACATTTTTAGAGGATTTTAAACCGTTCCCAGGTTTTATGGGATTTAACCTTAATATGGGTTGTCCAAGTCCGCATATAATTAGAACTGGGTTAGGTGCTGCGTTTATGAAACGAGTTGAAAAGACACAGAAACTTATCGATATCTTTCGGGAGTTTGGGTTTCCTATTTCATTAAAAATCCGATTAGGATTAAATAGATTTGAACGAGAAAAAAAGACCTATCTTAATCTACTAAAAAACACTACTCCTGATTTCTTTGTTATACACGCAAGAGATGCAAAACAAACATATGCTCACAAAGCAGATTTTTCTATTTATGAAGAATGTGTGGCAACAGGAAAAGTTATTGTTGCAAATGGGGATATAACAACTGCATCTCAAATTGAAGAATTAAAAAAGATCGGTGTGAAAGGCGCAATGATTGGACGTGCTGCAGTATATCATCCTGCTATTTTTAATTGGTTACAGAATAAGAAAATACCTTCTTTAGATGAACTAAAAACTCAGTATCTAGAACTTGCTATTTTGTATAAAACTAAGGAACTCTATGTAGAAAACATTAGTACACGAATTGGTAAGAAAATAATGCTTGGTGGTTCAGTGCAAGGATAAGATTATTTTGTACTTCTTTTTGCTTTCGGATTATAATCAATTGCTAATTGTACCCAGTATTTTAAATCGTCTTCTCGATCCATTGCTTCTGGGTCAATGAACACAAATCTTTTCATTGGTCTGCCTGTGAAGTTCATTTCGTTACAACCTTCTTTTTTTAGTGATTGTTCGTAGATATCTGGGTCTAAACGCACCATGAGTTGTGTCTTTGAGATACCAAGGCACATTTTTCTGTCAACCATAAATCACAATCCGCCCATCATCTTCTTTTCTTCGTATTGTACATACTTTTCTTTGAGGACTTCACTTATACGATCTGCAAGATGTTCATCATATACCATTGATTATTTTGTTTCTAAGAACTTATAAAAATTAGTTAATTTAAATAGAATATTCTTATGCATGAGGTAATCTTTCAACAAATTCCCGTACATTATCTTCGGATTTTGTTGTTTCAAAATGAACAAGATATCGTTCTTCATCTAGTGATGGAACATGTGCTCGTCTGACTCCAAATATATTTACATCTAGTCCGTCTTGTAGAATTTGTGTTGCTGCATAGATTGCGCCAGGAATGATTTGTCTCGCTTTTACTTTTAAGGCAAATTGGTTTTTATTTGAAAATCTTCGTTTAAAATAGAGTTTATATCCAGTTGCTGCTGCTAAAATTTGTTCTGGCTTTTTATCGGGTCTTTTTTGTTCAATGAGTGCAGTTCGTAATTGTTCTTCAAAGTTTTTTGGTGGTTCGCAAACTGTTACATAATCAATAGCGCACCTTTTTTCTAGATTCGCAGAGTAAACCTGGAAATCTAATAGCTCTGTATCAGTAAATGTTTGTCCTGCAATGGTTGATACTACACCTGGTTGATCCAAAGTTATGACTCTGTATGTAACACTAGTGCCTTGTATTCTATATATTGAGACACGAGGTGAATTATCGTTAAGAAATCCCTCTAAGTCTTTTAGTGTCTTAGGAATATCTCCTTTAAATTGACTGGTTTTTAGTTGAAGAGGTAATTTTTTGTAAATTTCTCCACAAACATCTCCATACCAGTTTTCAGGATTAGAAATATCACTACACGGTTCTCGAATTTTTCTGTGAAGTTCAAGTATGCTTGATTGTACAGGCTGGTTTTCATTGAGTTCTTTGCGAAAAGAAAGCGTATAAGCAACTAATATATCTAAATCACTATCTTCTTCAAGTTTTGCTTGAATTCCAGCAACTGTTTCAACATTATTTACATCATTTCTCGCAGAGTGGATAAGCATTCTTCCATTTTCTGTTAATAAATTAAATACTCGTTTAGCATCACCTGTGAGTTCATAGAATGTTGAGAGATTATTTTTTTCAGTAGGTGTCATTTCCTGTCCCAGTAATGCGAGATTATATCCTATAAGTTGTCCTTGCGATAAAGATGACCATATTTCATTATGAGCAGGAGTCTGTTCTTCGCACAATTCTTGGGCATGTTGTATTCTTTCAAATGCGCGATATAAGAGTGTTTGAGAATCTTTTATACTTCTTGCAAGTCTTGGTGTTTGAACAAGTTGATCTGCAAATCCCAAGAACTCAATTTTTCTTAGTGTATCATATAGTAGACCTACTGATCCAAACAGTGATTTATATTGGGCAGTAGGTTGAAAATCTGCAAATGATTCCTGTGCTAAGGATTGATCAATATCAAGACCACCTTCTTGTGAAAGAGAAAGAATATTAAGAATTTGTCTTGGTTCTCTATTTTTTGGTTTCAGACCTGCTTGTGTGTATGAAATTCCATCTCCAACTTCAATACCATTTTCAATAAGTTTATGTCTAAATCCTTGTGCGAAGCTTTTAGTTTTTCTTCTTGCTTCAAGTAAAGTTGCGAGTCCACCATCACCATATCTTTTTTGAAATCGTTTAAATCCTTTCGGAGTCAGAGTATCTGAGTTTTCTGTTAGATGAGCATAACATCTTGCAAAGTGTAAAATACCAAGTGCATCGTATATATCTTTTGGAAGTTTAGGGTAATGATCTTTAGGAGATGCGAATTTTGAAGTTGTTGCCATCCATAATGCTATTTGTAGATCTCGAATACCTCCTGCATCTTCTTTTATATTAAATTCTAGACTATTCGCTACTGGGATTTCTTGTCTTTTTTTCCAAGATCCTGCGACTTGTGCAATACGAGAACGCGAGTTATATGCTCCACGTAATTCTCTTACAGCGATGTCAAATAAAGCTGATTCGTAGAGTGGTGCAATATCTGTTAGTGAGTTCCAATCTCTTGGTTCTAAAGACTGTAAGTTGCCAATTGATCTTTGAATTATTGTATTTTGGTGATGTTTGCCAAAGTCCTCTGTCAATATTGTTGCTAAATTTTCAAGTAATTTTGTAACTGTTTTTGGTGTTTGTTCAATTTCAATATACGCAAGATCAAGATCGCTTAATGGAGTAAGTTCATCTCTTCCAAAACCACCTATAGCTACTAAGACACCGCACTTTTCTTTTTCAAGTGTATTGATAATGGATGTGAGTTTTTTTCTAACAATTTTTTTAACTGCTTTACTATGATCAGTAATAAGTTCCCATCCTTGAGTAATATCTGATTTTGCAAAGGTTCTTACAAATTGTTTCTGAACTTGAGTAAACTCTGCTAACATAATTAGGGGAATAACTCGATATTTATAACACTAATTACTAAGGACTATATAAAAGATAAAAATGGAAAAAATAAGTTTGTTAAGAATTACATCTGGTATATTTCTTATTTCATTGAATGTAT
>JBLINR010000033.1:0-11262 GCA_047639395.1 Candidatus Woesearchaeota archaeon
TCTTTAGGAGAGTAATACACATGACTTCTAGATGATTCTGGTTTAATGTGAAATAAATTGTGTACGATATTTTTATTCAAGAAGTCTCCAAATCCTATTCTATCAGAATCATCCCACATAGTAAAATAAAAGAGAGTTTTCTCTCGTGAAAATATTGAGACTAATGTAGTTACTTCTGGTTCAATTATTTTAATAGTGCCTTTAGTTGCATCGACTTCGACAAAGTCCCCATCTTTGAGGATTTGCGTAGCGTTTTTAGTTCCAATAACACATGGAACTTTCAACTCTCGTGAAACAATTGCCGCGTGGCATGTAACTCCACCTTCATCAGTTACAATAGCCACTGCTTTTTTCATCACAGGAACGTAATCTGGAGAAGTCATTTCAGTAACCAAAACTTCACCTTTTCGAAAAGAATCTAAATATGCTTTTTTTCTAATAAGGCGAACAAAACCTTCCACTATGCCCTCACAAGCAACTGTTCCTTTTATTTGATTACCACTTTGCGTCTCTAAAGATAGATTGAGTTCATGTAACGTATGGTCCAGATGATGAAGAGGCCACATTTCTCCGTTAACATAAGCAAAAGTTTTTCTGTGTTTGATATCGTCCAAGTGATTATCCGTTAAAGTATCCAAAGTAAATAGTTCTTCAGGTAATATATATGGCGCTAAATCCGCATGTTCTGTGAATTCTTTTCTAAAAGATTCTAAAAATGCAGTATCACAAGAATCAGAATATTTTTCATCACGTTTTCTTTTATCCAGTGCTAATTGTTTATTCTCAGATGAGATTTCAAGTTCAGGGACAACAAACAATAACCCCATGTACGACCACCAAGATCTCCAGGTTTGATAAAATTCTTCAAAGTGGTCTTTTTTAATTCCAGAATCAATATAACCAAGAAGTTTTCCCATCCGTGTTTCATAATTCTCAAGCAATGAATCAAACCATTTTTGATCAGTGTTAATTCGATTACCAAGAATCTGTTTCCATTTATCTAATTCTTCAAAATCATAATACACATCAACTTTCTCTTTTTCTTTGAGAAAAACAAGATTCTTGACAACTTCAAAATGATCTCCGAAATCAACTTGGTTTGCTTTCTGCCATACATCACAATAAAAAACCGAATGTTCTCGAGAAAGGTATTTTGTCATCACAGTTGTTTTCTCTTCTTCCAGTGAAATATGCGATTCTTGGATGTGTTGTTTTCCTTCTTCTAACGAGAACACTTCATTGTTATGAATAACAAATCCATTTATCCTATGGGAGATATCTCCTATCTGTTTTCCATCAAATAAATCACACACTTCTTGCGGCGTTAGATATTTCGCATCAGAAGTATATTCGGGAAATAAAGTTGATATTGTTTTGATAAATGTTTCATCAATAGCATCTACATATTCTTGGTATGAAATGCGCATGTGTAATGCTCTTTTTCTTGCTTTTTCATCAACTTCATTTAGGTATGGTGTAACAAATAAAATTGCCATTGGTGCCCACCATCGTTCAAACAAATCACAATACTCTAAGAACTCACTCTTTGATGAAAAAGATTTTTCACTTTTTAGATAAGGTCGGAGAAAGTTCCAACAACGGTTAAACTCAGTAATAACTTTGTCAAGGAATGTTATGTCAGATTGAAGTTTTTTTATTGCACAACTAAAGAGTCCGTTATATTCTTCATCAAAATACCACAAAGTAGTTTTCCCACCTTCATTCACACCAACGAGATTTGAAATAGACATACCTGACCATGCAATATCAGCTAGGTTATTACTTCCAATTCCCCAAGATGTTAAGAATGTAAAGATAGTATGCTCCCGACTAAACCGTTTATGCATAATTTCTTTTTTTGATAACGTTGTTATTGGCCTTGACTGCACAATATAGAATTCATTATCCGCAAACGCCCATTCAACATCAACTGGAAACCCATAATGATCTTCAACACGTTGAATCATTTTAGAAAGTTCACTGATTTGTTCATTTGTTAAAACTTGTGTATCACCATTCGAAAGTTCTCGCCATTCATTACCCGAAGGTTTTGCACGAAATAATCCTCTTGTTTGTTCATTCACATTAGTTTCAACTATACTCTTTGATGATTTTGAAATAATATAATTATCAGGAGTTACTTGTCCGGAAACAATTGCTTCACCTAAGCCAAATCCTGCTTCAATAATAATGTGATCACGATTTTCAGTAACAGGATGCACAGAAAATGCAATTCCTGAAGTTTCAGAGTTTACCATTTGTTGTATAACAACTGCAACAGAGACATCTTTGTTAAGTAATCCTTTCTCAGTTCGATAGACAATTGCTCTCTCAGTAAATAATGATGCCCAACAATGTTTCACTGAATCTACTACATTGTCTCTTGTTACATTTAGATAGGAATCTAATTGACCTGCCCAAGCAGCGTCTGCTGAATCTTCAGATGTTGCTGATGATCTAACTGCCACATGTTCACAGTGCAAAGAATCAAATTCTGTGAGAATATGATTTGTTAATTTTTCAGGCATTGCTTCCGCAATTATTGTTTTTGAGATTAATTCAAATTTTTCTAAAGCTGATTTATCAGAGTGAAGAGTATCTGAAACTGTCTTTCTAATAGTGTGTGTGTCTAAGAATTGTTCAAACGCATCAGTTATAACCACAAAACCAGGCGGAACTGCAATTCCTGCTTGTGTCATTTCGCCTAAAGAAGCACCTTTTCCGCCAGCTTTCGCTACATCGAATTTGTTTAGGTGTGGAAATGACACTATATTCATAGAAAAAGGAATATTATGGAACTTTAAGAAAGTTATGGGTTTTTAGGGCGTTTTCACCTTAGTTATAACATTTATATGTATGATATCTAAATAATTTAGTATGGGAGATTACATAGTATTTGTAATTAAAAAAGACGATACATTTCTATTCATTAAACGCTCAATGAAGAAGAAAAAGCTCCCTGGAGCGTGGGGTATTCCAACAGGGACACGAGAAGGAACCGATACTCTTTTTGAAACTGCAAAACGTGAATCACAAGAAGAATTAGGTGTTGTTGTGAATCCTGTAAATGAATTCTTTAAATTCTATAACGATAAATTTGATGATTGGGTATACTTTGTTTTATGTGAGTATATCCTGCTTGTAAATCTTCAGCATTCTTTATTACCATAATAATAAGAAATCTGCTTTTACTTATATTTCTGTCCCTAACTAGTAAGCGAAGCAAAGAGTATAAAAACCACATATCTTAGTAGTCACTCTCGAGTGGCTAAAATAACAACCTTTATATACTACCATACCCCACATATTCTTATGACAGACCCTTCAGAATCAAAACCATACTTTTCACTATCTACAAGAACTGCTGCAAGCCTTACCGCTCTATCGCTCGCGTATGCTATCTTCGCTGCTACTTTTGTTGGAAATCCACCTGAACAGTCTGAGAATGTGAAAAATATTATTTCCGCTCGACAAGCTATTTCAACTTCATATGACGTATTAGATAATGAACCACTTTTTGACGGCTATAAAACAAATACTGCTTTAGAAGCTCATGATATAACAAGAAAACTATCTGACTTCAGCGAAAAAATCGGAGAGGATCCTGAGTATAGAGAATACGTGTCAGCACTTCGCCCAGCAACTGCAAATAAAATCAAACAGGTATTTTATGGAACGTTTGGAGTTGGTGTAGGTATGTTGAGTTTAATAGCGTTTGGCGCAGGAGATATTCGTAGATATAACAATAATAACACACAAAAGCGAAAATAACATTTTTTTACTTTTAATATTTAATTTTAACTTAACATCTCAATTAGGAAAACCTTTATAAATAGCCTGTTATTCCGTACTACTATGGCAATAGACCGAACAACAAGCTTACGAAAAGCAACTGGTGGACGAAAGGATACATACCGAAAGTCACGTCAATATGCAAAAGTAAACAAACCAATTCTAACTAAGATTGGTACTACAAAAGCACGAGAAAACCGAACTATCGGTGGTGGAGCTAAATTCAAACTTATCGCAGTAAACAAAATTTCTGTTGCTGATCCTAAAAAGAAAACAGTTACAATAGCTGATGTTAAAGACGTTATTGAAAACGGCGCAAACAGAAACTTTATTATTCGAGATATCATTAACAAAGGAGCAATCCTTGAAACAAGCGCAGGTAAAGTAAGAGTTACTAGCCGACCAGGTCAAACTGGAGCACTTAGCGGCGTTATTGTAGAATAAAGTCTTATAAAGACTAATCTTCTTTTTTTCTTACTATGTTTGATATTATACTCATTCTAATAGGCTTTATTGGACTCATAATCGGTTCAATTACAGATTTAGACCGACGTGAAGTTCCAGACTGGCTTAACTATGCACTTATTGTTCTTGGTATTATTATTAGACTCATTCATAGTATTAATGAACAATCGTGGGTTTTTATTGGTGGCGCTATACTAGGCGGACTAGTAGCATATGCATTAGGAATGATAATGTATTACTCAGGCCAATGGGGCGGTGGAGACACAAAGATGCTTATTGCACTCGGAGTCTTATTTGGAACATATCAACCAGCAGTATTCTTACCCTTATTACAAATGCCATTAGAATCAATGCTTCCTGCATGGGCAGTGTTGTACAATATGAGCTTTCTGATTATCTTTTTTATTAACATCATTATTGTGGGAGCAATGTATGGTGTGTTATGGACATGTGTAAAAGCTATTCAACATTTTAAGAAGTTCTCAAAGGAATTCAAAATACTATACAAAACAAATAAATATTTGATTATGCGTTATGTTGTGTATGCACTCGCAGGATTCTTTATTGGAGTCGCAGTCTTTTCGAAAATCTTACGTATCTATTTTGCATTGCTTGCAATATTAGTCATTTGTATTTACTATATTATGGTAAGCATCAAAGCAATTGAGAAAAGTTCTATGATTCAAGATATGAAAACATCTGACCTTACTGAAGGAGAATGGATTGTGAAAGATATTATGCATGAAGGTAAATACGTTTGTGGACCCAAAGACTTAGGAATTAGTAATGAACAAATTGCATTATTAAAGAAGTATAACATTAAAAGTGTACCAGTAAAAATCGGCATCCCATTTATCCCAGCCTTTTTGTTGGCATTTATTGTAACAATAATTTGGGGTAATGTCTACTATGGACTATTCCTAATTTTCTAAAGAAAACTATTTACGCCCACGAGCCATTTTTGATCGAGCTATATCTCCATCCTTATCTAGAAAGTACAAATACCCTTTTTCTTTTTTCACACCAGCTTGTGCAACTTTTTTAGAGCCTGTTGTTTTACTTGCTCCTCTTGCCATTACTGATCGACTCAAATCACCGTCTTTATCAATATGATACAGGTATCCTGATTCTCGCTTATGTCCAAGTTTTAGTACTTTTTCTTTATCTCCCATCTATATCACCTAGGTTACGTCACTACCAAATATGGAAAACTTTATTTATATAATTATCGCTTATTCTCGTCGAGAACGCCAGTTTATTTATAAAGCAAGATAAGAGTGAACCATTATAAAACCGACTTTTTCTTGTATAGCATATAGTAATAAAACCACATATGCTCGAACAGAAGCTTTATTTTCTAAATTGTAAGCTGCTTTTTCCTTAAAGCATCGGTCTTTTTCAGCTCCAGGTAATGCGTAACATTCAGTACTTGTTTCATATAACGTATTACATGCTGCCTTGTCAGAAACTGCTCGACAAGCTTCTTCTTCACCAACTTCATGAACTGTATTATCTAATCGACATTTAACTCGTGCGCGAACAGATGTTCTTTCTTCACAATTAATTGTAGAAATTAATGTTGGAACTGCAGCTTTATCATTTGCAGATGTTGTATTAAATGCAGTTGTACCTACTGTACTTGTTCCTATTGCTAATACTGAAAAAGAAAAAAGAAAACAAGAAGGATTGCTCCTAACTTTGTTGTACTCATTGTTTTGCTAACTCAGCTTCAATGATTTGTTCGAATACTGAGAATGGTTGCGCTCCAACTACTTGAACTCCATTAATATAGAATCCAGGTGTTCCTGTAACGCCTGCTGCAGCTCCGTCATTAAGATCAGCTCGCACTTCTGCTGCGTGTTTTCCTGAATCCAAACAATCTGCAAAGTCATTTGCATCAAGTCCTAGTGTTGCTGCATATCCCTTAAATGTAGTAGGTCCGCCTACAACACCTTGTTCGAATAATATATCGTGCATTGCCCAGAATTCTCCTTGATCTTCAGCACATTCAGCAGCTTCTGCAGCTTTTTGTGCATTCGGATGGAAACTTAAAGGAAAGTCTCTGTAAACAATTTTCACTTTACCAGTGTCAACGTATTCTGCAATAATTTTTTGATATGTATCGGAATAAAATCTTGCACAGAATGGACATTCAAAATCACTAAATTCTACAATTGTAATAGGTGCATCAGCATCTCCTTTAACTGGATCGTCGTCCATTAATGCTTCCATATCTAGACTTGGTGATGGTGCAGCAGCTCCATTATTTCCAGCTGCAGGTGCAGTGTTTCCAATGCTATTCCCGTCAGCCATTTTCCCATCAATTCCAAATCCTGGAATAAAGATTGAAAGTAACAAGAAAATAAACAAGAATAATGAAATCCCTTGCCAAAATGTTACTTTGTCAATAGTATAAGTTTCTTCAGTGTCATTCGCTTTATGCGTATGTGTTGCGTGTTTATGCGCAGAATGTGTTTTATGCACATGAGCTTTTGGTTCAGGTTTAGATTCTGAACTTGGCCCAGGTGTAGTTTTTGTTTCTTCTATTGTAATCACCCCTATGGTTATACTCTTGGCGCGTATGTTTGAATTTATAAAAGAATCGGTTTAAGACAAAATTTATCCTTAACAGTACAAAGTATTTCCCTCATTTTGGAGATTATTTATAAATAACTCTTTACGACAAAATACCTATGACACTTTGCTTAGGAATTGAATCAACGGCCCATACATTTGGAGCAGCTGTGCTAAAAAATAAAAAAGTCCTCAGTAATGTACGTGATACATTTACAACAGAATCTGGAGGAATGATTCCTGCTAAAGTTGCAGATCACCATGTTGAACTTTGTGATGCACTTGTCCAAGAAGCACTCAAAGAAGCAAATGTTTCCATTACCGATATCTCACTTATTTCTTATAGCAGAGCGCCAGGAATTGGGCATATGCTGCGTATAGGATGCTCTGTTGCAAAAAGCCTAGCCTTACATCACAGCATACCAATCATCGGTGTGAATCATTGTATTGCGCACCTAGAGATCGGAAGAATGAAAAGCAAAGCAAAAGATCCTATCCTTGTATATGCCAGTGGCGCAAATACACAGATCATCGCATACGAAGCAAATAAATATCGTATCTTTGGTGAAACACTTGATATGGGTATTGGAAATTTCCTTGATAGTTTTGCAAGACATGCAGGATTAGGATTTCCTGGTGGACCAAAAATTGATGCACTAGCAAAGAAGTCAACAGAGTTTATTCAGTTACCATATTGCGTAAAAGGAATGGATCTTACATTTGGCGGTATTCTTTCAAATCTTAAACAAAAACTTGCAAAAGGAGAAAAGTTAGAATCACTTTGTTTTTCATTACAAGAAACAGTTTTTGCTATGTTATGTGAAACTGCTGAACGCGCATTAGCACATACAGGTAAAAAAGAAATCATCCTTGGAGGAGGAGTTGCGTGTAATAAACGATTACAAACAATGATGACTCAAATGTGTGAACAAAGAGGTGCAATATGTTATCTCATGGAAAATGAATTCTACGTAGATAACGCAGCAATGATTGCATGGCTTGGAATTCTTATGCAGACGGCACAAAAATTACCCACAGTCAGAAAAACTACTATTGATCCATATGAACGTACGGATGATGTCAAAGTCACTTGGCGATAACCGAAAACTTTTCGGAAAAAGTACCACTACTTCTTTAATAAATACGAGTTACACCTATAGTATGCCATTATTTGAACTAGATACATTTGGAGCAGCACTTAAAAAATATGCAATTATCGGGACTATTGGTTTTACTATTGGTGTCTATGCAGGGTACAAATGGTTTCATACAGACAAGAAAGAAAATCTCTTACACGAATACCAAGAACACAGAATTGAGCGTACACCAAAACAAAACCATATAAACAATCATGACTTCTTCAAAAGATATGAGTGATGCAGTTTTTTCACAACTTTTGGATACGATCCTTACACATAATCCTAAAGCTGATGTAACGTTAATTAAAAAAGCCTATTCTATGGCTAAAAAAGCACACAGTGGGCTTACCAGACGAAGTGGAGAAGCGTATATATTACATCCGCTTTCTGTTGCTCGCATCTTGGCGGAAAATGATTTTGTGGATTCTCATATAATTTGTGCAGCTATATTACATGATTCTATTGAAGATACTCCAATCACACAAAAAGATATTGCCGATAAACTTAATGAAGATGTAGCAACTATGGTTGTCGCACTCACAAAAATTAGAAATAAACATCTTTCAAAACAAGAACAAGTTGTTGAGAACTTACGAAAACTTATTCTTGCATGTGCAAAAGACTCACGAGTATTACTCATCAAACTTGCAGACAGAATTCATAATATGCAAAGCTTAGAAGTATTTCGACCAGAAAAACAAGAACGTATTGCAAAAAATACCATGGCAGTATTCGTCCCACTAGCAGCAAAGGTCGGATTATATGATTCCAAATCAAAATTAGAAGATCTTGCATTTAAGTATTTGAACAAACGAATATACACGTACATTCAAAATAGAATTGCACTCTCACAAGAAGAAAGAGAACAAAAAACAAAAGAGTTTACCCAAACGATTAAATCACTCTTTGAAAAAACAGGAATCCCATATAGCATCTTTGGTCGAGCAAAAAACATTTATGCCATTTATCAAAAAATGGAAAAGAAAAACAAAGATCTCAGTCAAATCTATGATTTGTACGGTATCCGAATTATTTGTCAAACAAAAGAAGATTGTTACGCTTTGTTAGATACACTTGAAAACAAATGGAATCTTACTCGTCTTAAAGATTTTATTAAAAGTCCAAAACCTAACGGATACCAAAGCCTTCACGCAAACTTTGATGTTGAGGATAAACTTGTCGAAATTCAAATCAGAACAAAAGATATGGATTATCAAGCAGAGGGAGGAGCAGCCGTCCATTGGAAGTACAAAGGAACTGAACGTGATAAGAAATTTGAACAAAAGATTGGTTTTTTACGCCAGTTTAATATGTGGCTCAAACGAAATCGAGATAATAAATCAGTAAAAAATATTACTTTTGACATTTTCAAAGATGAAATTATTTGTATCACACCGAAGGGAGATACAGTTATTTTGCCCGAAGGATCAACAGCAATTGATTTCGCATACAGTATTCATTCTTCATTAGGTGATCGAATAAAATCAGTCATGGTAAATGATAAAGTTGCAACATTTGACCAAAAACTACAAAGTGGAGATATTGTTTCTATTGAAAAATCAGGCTCACCAACAGTAAATTCAAGCTGGATTCAATTTGCAAAAAAAAATGAAACAGTACAAAAAATAAGAAAATCACTCAACATGCCTAGTGAGCAAACAAGTAAAGGCGCACGTATGAAAAAAGAAAAAGATGTTGCGCTTTCTAGCGTGTATAAAAATCTCACACAATTTAAATCTCTGGTGAAAAAGGCAAATATTAAAATTTCAAAATGTTGTAATCCAAAACCTGAAGAAGCAATTGTTGCATTTTATACAAAAGACAAAAAGATAATTAGTGTTCATAAATTTGATTGTCCACACCAACACGCATTAGATCCAAAAAATCAAGTTCATGTTAAAACAAAAGGGAAAAAAGAACACTCACATCATACTATCCATATATTGGCTGAGCCAGTACCCGGAATTTTAGTTGAACTTCTTAATTGCCTACTCACACATAATATCCAACTAACAAAGATCACATCTCAAGAAACCAAAAACAATATTTCATTCTCAGTTACGTATGTAGCAAAAACACTCAAAAAAGATAATACCATTAAAACCATCATCTGTGATATCCCAGGTGTGGTAAGTATTAATCAACGTGCATGAATAAGTTTGTTTCTACTTGTTTTCCCAGAAATAATAGTAATTTCCTTTTTTAGAAGTTTTTTAAGAAATTTACATAACTCAAGATTTGCTTTTCCGTCCTGAGCAACAGCTTTTAATTCAATAGTATACATATTTGTTTTTTCGTCATAAGCAGTAATCTTTGATAATGATTTATTTGGTTTAATTTGTACATAAAAGTGATCTTGTGTAGGAGTAAACATATACTCATTTCTTAGAGTTGTCCAATATATATTCGATGGTTTGTGTGACTTGCTGCGGATGATATGTAAGAACAGATCTGAGTTGTTCTTCAAGAGACGGTTTTTTCGTCAGACACATACAAGTAAGATATCCTGCAATAAAACAAGAAACACTAACAAGAGCAGTTTTACCGATTGGCGTCGTATACAAATTTTTCAATTGCGATGGCATTTTGTACATAAGGGTGTGACACATAATGTGTTTGAGGATCTTTGAGTTTGTTAAATAAATATGTTTTGAGGGTGCTTAATTCATCAGCGTTTGATATGCCGAGACATAGTCCACTTGCAAACACACCCACTCGAATTAATTTAGCTTTTTTTGTAAGTGGCATATGTAAAGAAAAACTTACTTATAATAAAAAGATATAGAACAAAATACCGAAAAATTTTCGGTTTTAAGAAAAAGTAATTGTTACAACGTGATCTTTATTTGCAATGGATACATTTTCCATACCACGAATAACCATATCATTACCTTCTAAATAATATTCAACCTTCACTCCGTCAACTATGATTTTTTCTGTGTTCGCATAGTCAAATTCTTCTGATGGAAAATCTTCTGTGAGAAGTGGTTTTTCTGACGCAAATAATTTAATAAATGCCGTCTTAAATGGGTCTGATGGATCTGCTCGTGGCTTTCGCCCGTATACAATACTTTTTGCACTAAATGTCCCTTCCATGGCAATTACAATCACGGCTGGCTTTATATAGTTAATGCATTTACTACAAAACATTCTTATAACAGCATACCCATACATAGTATATGATTCGACATATGGCAATCCAAGCTCAAGACTTGCACAGTATCATAAATTCAAATCAAGAAATCGAAAAATGGGTACGTATTGCAAAATCTGCAAACGTAAGACTCTTAAC
>JBLINR010000034.1:0-11176 GCA_047639395.1 Candidatus Woesearchaeota archaeon
CTGCCTTATTTACGGCACTCGCTACCACAGGAGGAAACGGAACTGGAGCCGTAACATTCACTGTAACAGACGCTGGTTCTTCTGGATGTTCTGTCCTCGGAACTAATCTTTCATATTCTAGTGCTGGTACTTGTACTGTGACTGCGACCAAAGCCGCTGATTCTAATTATAGTGAAGCTTCATCAGCCGCTCAAACTTTTACTGTTAATAACCTAACAGCTCAGGATACACTTGTGACTACTGCTCAAACAATTACTTTTCCTGCCTTATTTACGACACTCTTAACTACTGGAGGAAACGGGACTGGAGCCGTAACATTCACTGTAACAGACACTGGTACTGCTGGATGTTCTGTCCTCGGAACTAATCTTTCATATTCTAATGCTGGTACTTGTACTGTGAATGCCACTAAAGCCGCTGATGGTAATTACAGTGTTGCTTCATCCGTAGCTCAAACTTTTACTGTTAATTTGGGCACTCAAGATACTCTTGTCACTACTGCCCAAACTGTTACTTTTCCTGCCTTATTTACGACACTCGCTACCACAGGAGGAAACGGGACTGGCGTTGTGACTTTTGTTGTAACAGACACTGGTTCTTCCGGATGTTCTGTCCTCGGAACCAATCTTTCATATTCTAATGCTGGTACTTGTACTGTGAATGCCACTAAAGCCGCTGATTATAATTACAGTGAAGCTTCATCAGCCGCTCAAACATTTACTGTTAATTTGGGCACCCAAGATACTCTTGTCACTACTGCCCAAACTGTTACTTTTCCTGCCTTATTTACGACACTCTTAACTACAGGAGGAAACGGGACTGGAGCCGTAACATTCACTGTAACAGACGCTGGTTCTTCTGGATGTTCTGTCCTCGGAACTAATCTTTCATATTCTAATGCTGGTACTTGTACTGTGACTGCCACTAAAGCAGCTGATGGTAATTACAGTGTTGCTTCATCTGCAGCTCAAACTTTTACTGTTAGTAACCTAACAGCTCAGGATACACTTGTGACTACTGCCCAAACTGTTACTTCTCCTGCCTTATTTACGGCACTCGCTACTACTGGAGGAAACGGGACTGGAGCCGTAACATTCACTGTATCTGACGTTGGTTCTTCTGGATGTTCTGTCCTCGGAACTAATCTTTCATATTCTAGTGCTGGTACTTGTACTTTGACTGCGACCAAAGCAGCTGATGCTAATTACAGTGAAGCTTCATCAGCAGCTCAAACTTTTACTGTTAATTTGGGCACTCAAGATACTCTTGTGACTACTGCTCAAACAATTACTTTTCCAGCACTTTTCGCAGACTTGGCTACCACAGGAGGAAACGGAACTGGAGCCGTAACCTTCACTGTAACAGACGCTGGTACAGCTGGATGTTCTGTCCTCGGAACTAATCTTTCTTATTCTAATGCTGGTACTTGTACTGTGAATGCGACCAAAGCAGCTGATGCTAATTACACTGAGGCTTCATCCGTAGCTCAAACTTTTACTGTTAATAACCTAACAGCTCAGGATACACTTGTGACTACTGCCCAAACAGTTACCTTTCCAGTACTTTTCGTAGCACTCCTTACTACTGGTGGTTCTGGTTCTGGTGCTGTGAGTTTTAATGTGACAGACGCTGGTACTGCTGGATGTTCTGTTGTTGGAGATATTCTTTCTTATTCTAATGTTGGTACTTGTACTGTTACTGCGACCAAAGCAGCTGATTCTAATTATACTGAGGCTTCATCAGTAGCCCAAACATTTACTGTCAATCCATTTTCTGGGGGGGGTTTATCTCTAAATATATTCAGTGCTGTTGGTTCTTTTTATTCACCGGGAGACGAAGTAAGTGTTTTTGCAACAACTACTAATTCAGGTGGAGTTTTGGTTAGCTCAACTGTAAATGTTTCTATTTACTATCCTAATAGTACAAGTTTGATAAGTGGTTTAGCAACAGAACAAACAACAGGTGTTTCTAAATACAACTTTACTTTGCCAAGCTCAGCCCCTATTGGGACATATCAAGTTAATTTAGATGCAATCTATGGCAGTGATGAAGCGCATGATATTAAAACATTCATGATAAGTTCTATTCTGGAGGATATAAGCAACAATACAAATTATATCTTTGCTAGCATAGAAAACCAAACACAAGTTGCTTTAACTGATTTTGGAGAGGTTGCCGCAGGACAAGAGTACAGGGCAAAGATATATATTTATGATTTTCAGGGAAATCCCAAGGTGCCTTCTTTAACTCCAACTATAACAATATATGATCCTTTAAGAAATGTAATCGTGAGTGATGTTGCAATGAGCTTGGTTTCAACAGGAGTTTATGGATATAATTTTACAACATCTTCTTCACAAACAGATGGAGCTTATGAAAGTGTTGTTTCTGTAACTGCAAGCTCAACTATTTACATAAGTGATTACTGGGAGTTAGAATCAAGCCCTGCTGAAGTTAAAATAAATTCAATTACAGATAAAACTATTCCAACAATTACAGCAGATTCCATCATTACTAATGAGGGTTCTGGTGCACAGGAATACCAATACGAATATTGTGTTGTCGCTGAAGAATCAAATAGTTGTGGTGGTGGAGATGATTTGGATTATGCCTCTGGTGCTAAGTTGTTGCAGCCAGGAGAATCCTGGAATACTCAATTGACATTAGATGAAGTTAACCAAATAGGCGTATTGTGGTTTAAATTAAGTGTTTATTATGGCACTGAAAAATCTGGAGCTAGCCAAAGCTTTACTGCAACAGCAGCAGAATCTTCTGTTCCGGGATCAGATAATGGGGGCAGTGTAGGAGGGGGCGGTGGAGGAATCACAGGGACAGCAACGGAAATCATTTGTAATTCTCCCTATATGATATATGAAGGTGTGTGTTGTTTAGACGCAAATAATAATAGCATTTGTGATGTAGATGTAGGATTGCCTGCTGAACTGCCTGAAGAAAAACCTGAAGAAAAACCTGAAGGGAAACCTGAAACACCTGAAGAAACACTGGATGAAGAGCAAACAGAAAAAGAAAAAGCCCCTATTACAATGCACTCTCACCTGCTTGATATTTTAATTTTTTTAATTGTTTTGGCTGTATTAGTTGGAGTAGTTTATTTAATAAAAAATAACAAATTAACAAAAGAAGAAAAAACCGAAGAGACAAAAATAGCTAAAAAAGAATTAAATATTAAATCTTTATTAACCAAACAAAATATAATGATCATAATTTTAGGATTAATTGTTTTAGGTTTGATAGTGTTCAATCTATCAGGTATTCTAATTCAAGAACTACTTGCGAAAATAATAAATGCTATGGGCTTATCGTCATTTGTTTTCAAAGAAGTTTATGTTACATGGATAATCTTAACTGCTATCTTGGTTATTGTTATCTTTAAAGAGCTTAAAAGAGAAGAGGAATTCAAAATGGAAGAACAACACACACAACATAAAACAGAACACCCGCATCAAAAAACAGTGAGCAGTCCTGCTGAAGAAGAGGATGATGAGGTAAATATCACTGTTGAAGATATGACTGAAGGAAACTTTATGGAACTCGGAGCAGTCGTTGAACTACTTAAACAGAAAGGAATTATTACTCAAGAAGAATTAGATAAAAAAAATAAAGAATTATATTCTGATGATGAAGACGATGAATCAGAAGAATAAAAAATAATAAAAATAAAATAAAAAAGGTTTCATTCCTTTTTCTCTTCACTAGATTTTTCATCAGGCTTATCATCTAGTGTTTATTATGGCATTGAAAAATCTGGAGCCAGCCAAAGCTTTACTGCACCATCTGAAGAATCTTCTGTTCCGGGATCAGATAATGGGGTCAGTGGAGGAGTTGGCGGTGGCGCAATCACAGGAAAAGCAACAGAACTAATTTGTAATTCTCATTATATGATATATGAAAGTGTGTGTTGTTCTTTGCGCAAATAATAATAACACCATTTGCGATGTAGATGAAAGTTTGCCTGCTGCCACTGCCTGAAGAAAAACCTGGAACACCAGAATAAACAATAGGTGAGGAGCCAACAGAAAAAGAAAAAGCCCCTATTACAAAATGCAGCTTGTTCTGTACATCTAGATCTTGGTATCTACGCTTCCAAATATTTATTTCCGTGAAATTAAAATTCATTACAAATACTTACATTATTATTATCAATAGCTATTTGTTTAACAATTAATTCCTTACACTTATATTGTAATGAATCTTGCCCGATTGGATCACATACTTCTTGATTTTTCAATACAATCGTTACATTTATAACACAACTAAATCTAAAACAAAGATCTAAATTATTACATGCTGTAGAATCATTTGTCTGAACTGCAATATTTGTATAAACATTCATTAAGCACTGCGCACTATTTATTTTATCAACTTCATTACAGATTTCGGGGTCTTCACTATTTTTAGATTCTAATAAAACTTTGTCTGAATCAGATAAATCAGTCTGTGAACAAGATGCTAAAATGAAAATAGACACAATCAGACCAATTATTAAAAATTTGTTCATATAATGTTCTAATTAATAATTCTATGAAAATGTTTGTTTGGTTGCCCTAAATGTGCTCGTATTATGTGTCGTATTCGCTCAGTACTAGAGGCACCAATTTTTGACTCTGCGGACGCAGTTTGACACACTTCGTATGCAAAAAGAACTTAACAAGCGTTAAGCGGTTCATTCAAAAATTTCCAAAAAATTTCCTCATTCACCCAAACTCCTTCGAAGCTTCGTCAAATTCCGATGTTAGGCGAAATTTGAAAACTTGCCTTACACATCTTAGTAATAAGCTCAAATGAAGCAATCATGTGGTCTGTTTTAATCTTGATCTATTCAAAACATTTATAAAGAAACTTATTTTCTCAGAGTAGACGGTTAGCTTTCTGATATCATGAAACCATTACCCAAATCACAGCGTGTCGCAAATCGCTATATAGGCTTTCAGATAGACGCAAGTGAAAAAATAAGTCAAACTGATGCTAAAACTTCGATTTTTGAAGCAATTCAGAAATTTATAGGGGAATTAGGCATGGCAAAAGCACAACCGATTATACGAAATTACACTGACAATCAAGGATTAATTCAAACGAATCCTACATACGTAGCTCATGTACGAGCTGCATTATTATTGATAACCAATATACACAAAAAGCCAGTACGTTTTGTTACAAATAAGACAAGCGGACAAATAGCTAATGTGAAGGGGTAGAAACATATGCAAACAATGAATCACCAAATGATGGGATACGATCGAGCCATCACAATGTTTTCGCCAGACGGGCGATTATTGCAAGTAGAATATGCAAAAAAAACGGTTAAACAAGGAAGTACAGCACTAGGATTTTGTGCAAAAGATGGCGTTGTATTAGTTACAGATAAACGAATTGTGAACAAGTTAGTTGTTCCGAGTTCAGTAGAAAAGATATCACAAATTGATGAACATATCGGCGTTACAGGCGCAGGAATAATCAGCGATGCGCGAATTTTGATTGAACGCTCACAAGTACGAGCACAACAATATTTTGTATCATACGATTCACCAATTGACGTTCTTGATGTTGTGAAAGACATTGCAAATCTCAAACAATACACAACACAATCAGGCGGATTAAGACCATTCGGTGTTAGCTTATTGATTGCAGGTGTAGATGGTAAAGGACATTCATTGTTCTTAACAGATCCGACAGGAATCTTCTTCCAATATAAAGCAGTTGCAATTGGAGAAGGTGACAAAGAAGCTGACGAGATTTTTCAGAAAGAATACAAGGATTCAATGACTGTTGATGATTGTATTAAATTAGGACTTAAAGTGCTTAAGAAAATTGTTGGAGATGATTTTGATCTAAAACGAATTGATTGTGCATTCATAAAGACAGCTGAGAAAAAATTTACTCGTGTTCTTGAAAAAGATCTAGTGTCGTATCAATAAAATGGCAGGTGTCACATTTGATCCGGAGAAATTTCAACTTACTATTGCACGTCTAAAAAAAGGCGGCAACACGTATGAGTTAGTTATTGAACCGGATGCAGCAATTTCTTTTCGAGAAGGAGTAGATATTCCTTTAGAAGATATTATCACAAGTGAGGATATTTTTGCAGACGCACAAAAAGGTATGTTAGCAGCAGCTGCAACATTCCAAAGTACATTTGAAACAACTGATGTGAAGAAAATCGCACTAACTATCTTGCGAGACGGAGACATTCATTTAACAGCTGAATACCGTCAAAAAATAAGAGATAAAAAGAGAAATCAAATATTAACAATTATTGTACAAAATGGGATTGATCCACGTACAAAACTACCACATCCACTTGTGAGAATTGAATCTGCTTTTGAACAAGCAAAATGTAAAGTTAGCGAATTCAAACGAGCAGAAGATCAGGTACAAGATGTATTACGTGATTTACAACCCATTTTGCCAATTAGTTTTCAAAAGAAAACATATGAACTAACAATTAGCGCTGCTCATGCTGCAAAAGCATACGGCGCACTCCAAAACCTAGGGGATATATCAAAACAAGATTGGAAAAATGATGGATCATTACAATTACGTATTGCAATTCCTGGTGGGATGGTAGAATCATTGTTATCAAAGATAAACGCCCTGACTCAAGGTCAGGCGCAGTTAGAGGAAATAAAAAATGAGTAAACTATATGTAGAAAATAAACAAGTAGCAGTTCCAGGAGAATTGCTTGCTGAGGGAATGGATTATTTACCCAGCAACGGTGCTTATCGAAAAGATGAGCAAATATTAGCAAACAGAGTAGGTTTGGTTTCAATCAATGGACGAGCAATAAAGCTAATTCCATTAAGTGGACCATACATGCCAAAGCGAGACGATATGGTGATCTGTCATGTTACAGACATCATGATGAGTGGATGGAGATTAGATGTAAACTGTGCAAATCAAGCAATGTTAAACATGCGAGATGCAACAAATTCATTTATCCAAAAAGGCGCAAATCTTTCAAGAATTTTACAAATTGGAGATTATATGGTTGGTAAAGTAGTTAATGTTACAAGTCAAAAATTAATAGATATTACTATGAAAGGCCCTGGTCTAAAAAAACTTGGAGATGGACAGATTGTAAAATTCAGTGCAACAAAATTCCCAAGAATGATTGGCCGATCTGGAAGTATGGTTTCTATGATCAAACAAGCAACAGGATGTTACATTCAAGTTGGACAAAATGGTTTAATTTGGCTTAGCGGTGATGTTGACAAAGAAGTAATTGCAATTGAAGCAATTAATCTTATCGAAGAAAACGCACACACATCAGGATTAACGGACAGAGTTAAAGTCTTCTTAGAATCTAAAGGATTAAAAGTAGAAGAGCGAAATCGTGAACAAGATTCACAACAGGATTCTCAACAAGAATCAAACCAAGATTTCCAACAACCAGATTTCCAACAGGAAAATCAAGACGGTGAACAATAATGGCATATAAAAAACGATTTGATGGCCGTGGAATGAAAGATCTACGACCGATGTCCGCAAAAGCTGGCGTTATTAAAGAAGCTGACGGTTCAGCAATGTTTACAATTGGAAAGACTACTGCATACGCTGCAGTATACGGACCACGAGAATTACATCCTAAGTTTATGCAAAATCCAAAAACTGGAATACTTCGTGTATCATATAATATGATGCCATTTTCAGGAATGGGTGATCGTGTACGACCAGGACAAAATAGACGTTCAAAAGAATTATCTATGGTTATTCAAAAATCATTACTTCCAGTACTTGATTTAAAAGAATTTCCAAATTCAGTAGTTGATGTATTTGTTGAATTAACAGAAACAGATGCAGGAAGCCGATGTGCAAGTATTTGTGCAGCAGCAATGGCTCTTGCAGATGCAGGAATTCAAATGAAAGACATGATTTCAGCAATTTCTGTTGGTCGAGTTGACGATAAACTTGTTCTAGATATGGATTATCAAGAAGAAGCATACGAAGACGGACCAGTTGCGGATATTCCAATTGCGGTTATTCCAAGCACAGGCGAAATTACATTATTACAGATGGATGGAAAATTTGATCCAGCATGGATGAAGGATGCATTGGAACTTGCAATCGAAGGCTGTAAAGCAATTCGAGACGTACAAGTACAAGCATTAAAAGATAAGTATAAGGAGGTCAAAGAATGACTCTGAATAAACACATGATACGGGCTATCGAAGCAAACACTCGATACGACGGACGAAAAAATGATGAATATAGAAACGTTGATGTTTCCTATGACATTTCATGGACTGCTGGTGGTTCTGCAAAAGTAACTATTGGAAATACAACAGTTCTTGCAGGAATTACATTATCAGTAGAAAAACCATATTCTGACACACCAAACCAAGGAAACTTGATGGTAGAAGCAGAATTAAAACCAATTGCAAATAGCAACTACGAATCAGGACCACCAAGTATTGACGCTATTGAACTTTCACGAGTAATTGATCGTGGAATTAGAGAAAGCGGATGTATTGACTTGAAAAAGTTATGTATTACACCTGGTGAAAAAGTTTGGTTTGTTGTTTGTGACATTTGTACACTTAACGCAGACGGTAATTTATTTGACGCAGCATCACTTGCAGCTATGGCTGCTTTGTCACGAGTAACATTCCCAACATTAAAAGATGACGGTTCTGTTGACTACAAAACAAAAACAGATACACCACTTCCAATGGTATCAAAACCAATTGCGGTAACTATTTGGAAAGTTGGCAAGAATATTGTTGTTGATCCAACGTACGAAGAAGAAAAAATCTTTGATGGACGATTAACAGTAACAACTGTTGAAGATGGAACTATTGTTGCACTACAAAAGGGTGGCGATGTTCGGTTAACTGCTGACGATGTATTACAAATGATAGAATTAGCATCTGCAAAAGCAAAAGTGCTAAGAAAAAACTTATAAGGAGGCGGAAAGTTCCGTAAATTTATCATGGAAAAGTATACAAAGTACGAACGAGCGCATTTAATTGGTACTCGCGCACTACAAATTAGTATGGGTGCACCGTTTATGGTGAAACTTTCAGAGAAAGAACTTATTGCAATTAAGTACAATCCTATTGAAATTGCAAAATTAGAACTCGATGCTGATGTTATGCCCATTAAGGTAGTACGACCAAAAGCTGTTTCTGTTGAGCATGAGGCTCAATAGTTTTTTTTTCTTTCTTTTATAGTGATTACTAATCTTTAAAAACTCTGTATGTTATTTATACACTATTATGGCAGTTAAAAAGAGGGTTAAGGGGAAATCTAGTCGGAAGTCCGTTAAGAAGGTTACAAAAGTAGTTAAAAAGAAGGCATCATCACGTAAAATTGTAAAAAAAGTGGTGAAAAAAGCTCCTACGAAAAAGGTTGCTCGTGCTGTTAAAAAGACTGCTAAAAAACCTGTTAAAAGATCTGTAAAGGTTACTAAATCTAAAACTGTGAAGAAAGTAACAAAAAAATCTTCTTCATCTTCAAAATCTACAAAAAAAGCTTCAACTGTAGCAAAAAGAAAAACTTCTTCTAAGAAAAAGAACAAAGTTGCTCCTAAAGCAAAGAGAAAATCTCCTGCTAAGAAAAAGAAAAGAGTTTCAATTTCAGCAATTGATTCTATTGAAAATATATTACCTGATTTACCTGATTTTCCAACTGCCTTTGGAAATGCACAACCTGATCCTATTGCAGACGCAATTGACGCTGCAGCACAAGCACCGACACTTGACGAACACGTTGATGAATCATTTACACCTGTTCAAACACAAGATACTCCTGAAGCCGCATTTGATCAAACAATGCCTCAGGCGCCTGTTGTTCAGCCTCACAAAGAAGGATTTTTCTCAAAAATGTTTGGCGGAAAACCAAGCAAAACACAATCTCTAGACACAGTAACTGATGATACTGAACAAAAATTACATGAAAGTGAATTGCGTCGAAAAGAAAATGTACAAAAACTAGAACCTGTTATGCAAGAAGCTCCTGCTGCACCCGAACCAATGACTGTGCCTGAGCCTCAAGAAGAGGTAACACTTGAAGATACGGTATCAGAAGAGTCTTTGGACAAAGCAAAAGAAATAGCACAATCAAAAACTGATGATAAAGTTAAACGAGAATATGAATTTGTAGATAGTCTTCGAAGAAGATTAGATCATGAAATGCGTGAGCGAACTGCACATTTAGATTCTGTTCATAAAGAAGTTACTGCACGTGAGAAAACAGTTGATATTCGTGAAGCACATATTTCTAAAAAAGAACAAGAGTTAGAAGCACAGCAATCACGATTTGATGATTTACACAGATTGCAACATGCATTAGAAGACCGAGAGTCAACTGTGCAACAGCAACTAAAATCAATTCATGAAAAAGAAGAAACACTTGATGCTAAAGAAGAAGCACTCTCTGCTCGCGAAACTCGCCTTGATGCACGTGAAGAGAATCTAACTGAAAAAGAAGAAGCACATGGTCGTGTAAAACGACTTCATGACCATCATGCTGTTAAACATGAACACATACAAGATGACATTGCGAAATTACAAGCAAAGTTAGAAGACGATCATGCAGAACCTTCACTACCTCCAGAGACGCAAGCGCCTCAGTTGAGTATGGTGACACAAAATGAGACTGCTCAAGTCCAACAGCTTATTAGTGATGCATACACGATGCTTGAACAGCGAGACTTTACATCTTTGAAAGCTATGTATACGAAAGTTCGTGATATGTATGCGACTCTTGAGAAGGATAAAGGTCCAAATATAATGTTACGTCAAGATATTGTTGATTTGTATAATGATATTAGATTAGCGATGATTCAGCATTAGCTGTTTCTTATTTTTTATTATGTGGAGTTTCTTCTAACCTTTGGGGCTATTAAAGTTAAGTATTCGCTAAGTTCATCATCACCTTGTGTAAGTTCAGCTGTGACTAGCTGGTCGTATTCAATTGCTCTTCTTTTAAAGAATGGGACTGCTGCTTCATTAGATGGCTTTCTCCAGAATGTTTTTGAAACGTTTGGGGTCCTATACTCTCCTCTGCGAAGAAGTTCAGTTGTTATACTTGTTTTACCCGCAGCATCTGGTCCTTCAACAATGTATAGTTTTCTCATTTCAATAAAGAGGAAGTACTTAGTTTATTTAAATTTATTTTAGAATAAGGATATTCTTATTAATTGATTTATTTCATAAT
>JBLINR010000035.1:0-10968 GCA_047639395.1 Candidatus Woesearchaeota archaeon
ATCAGAAAAATATGGCTGGGCTGGTTGGGTTCATTGGGAAAATTCTGGTGCGCACTTTTATGCATGGGACAGACCTGAAGTTTTTTTCAGTATTGATATCTATACGTGTAAAGAATTTGCAGATGATACTGCAGTTGCTTTTACAAAAGATTTCTTCTCTGCAACAAAGATTGTATTTAAACGGATTTAGTTAGTAAAGCTTTTTATTCTCTAACGTATTAATTCACTCCATGGATCCTGTTATTCTTAAACGAAGTGTATTAATCGGTGTTTTAGTACTCTTTTACTTGGCAGAACATTTATTTCCTTTTTATCACCGACGTAAAACGCTTTTACATGACACACGTAATCTTTTTTTGGGTGTGATTAATATGGTTGCAAACACATTATTATCTGTGTTTATCATTGTTGTAGTGATTGACTTATCATCTGGCTTTGGACTATTGTATCATGTATCTCTGCCTGTGTGGTTGTCTGGTTTGATCGCTATTTTATTATTGGATTTCTATTTGTACTGGTGGCATCGATTAAACCATGTGATTCCTTTCTTTTGGAAGTTTCATAAAGTGCATCATTCTGATACGCAAGTTGATGTAACAAGTTCAGTTAGATTTCACACTGTTGAAGTGTTGTTGAGCGGATTGTTTAGAATTCCTGTTTTGATACTATTCGGCATTGGATTAGGTCCATTAGTTGTCTATGAATTATTATTCTTACCTATAGTGTATTTTCATCACAGCAATATTAAGATACCTGAATCTGTTGATCGTGTGTTACGATGGGTTATTCCGTCTCCACACATGCATCGCGTTCATCATTCTAAAAAAATGGTTGAAACTAATAGTAATTATACGAGTTTGTTTTCTTTTTGGGATAGAATCTTTGGTTCGTATCGTTTGGTAAAAGATCCGCATTTAATTTCTCAAGGAATTGAAGAGCACCGTGATGATGCTTCTCAGTCGGTTTCTGGGATGTTAAAGACTCCATTTCTGAAGAACTAACTACTTAGTAGTGGCTACAAACGAAACATTTATAAAGGCTCGGCGTTTATTGCCTAAGATATGGCAAGAGACGCAACACGTAGAAATCAACGAACAAATTCAGGAAGATCTAGATTCACTCCTTTTCATGAGAATGAAAGAGCTGGAGTTGTAGCAAAAGTAGATTACTTACAAGCAAGAATAGATATGGACGGTCCTCAGACATATGCACTGATGCAAAGGCAAAGTACTCATATCCAAACTATGTTTAAAAAATGGGAATTAGATTTTCCTTCTGAAGCTATTTTTTCTCGGTTAGCTCGTGTTGCAGACATTGCGGATGCATTATCACCGTTGAACGGTGGTCCTTTAGAATCTGACATTTTATTTGGTGTATTACAAAATCCACATACAGCTAATTTATACCATGGTTTAGGGATACATAATCATGTTCCTAAAGCTACTCTATTTTTTAAATACTGTCGCTCTGTTGGTACAGGCGGACTTTTAGACGTCTATCGTGGAACGAAACCAAGAAGATTTGGTGGGTATGCCGGCGTGCTTAATCTTAACGCTCGACCTGAAAAACCTCCTGAACCAGAGACTCGTATTTACTCTCGAAGATAATTTTTAGAAGGAAAATGAATAACTACAATACTCAATCATCAAGGGCAAGTAAGAATTCTTCTGGAAGATGGCTGACATTTCCTACGAGCACACAACCAGCTGTACTTGAAAAGCTAGATTATATTAAAGAAAGAACTGGACTTGCACCTCGGGATGCGTGGGATGTTTTTTATCCTTATCGAAAAGTTATTGGGAATAAATTTAGAGGATAGGGTATTGATTACTCAAACAAAAAATTAACGCATGAGTTACATTCTGTTCCTGATATTGTTGATGCTGTTTCGATGAATGATAAAGGAGAGCCTTTAAGATTGTTACAAACAGGGGAAATAATTTTACCTACTGATGTTATTCGTGATGATATTTTATCTAATGAAGAACTTAGACCTCTGTATGAAGGTAATAAAATACAAGTAAGCCATTATAGAGGAACAGAGTTTATGAGGTATTATAAGGAACATGGCGTGACAGGTATATTAGAGCAGTATGCTTTAAGGTCGCCGAAGCCAATACGTCCGATTCTAAAATGGAAAAAAATTGCGTTATAGCTGGTGATTATTTTGAAATTCCTTCAAGATCACGAATCATTCGGCCATAAGAACGCTTATAAATTACTTCTTTCATTTTTCTTCTATGAATAAATTTCAACTATTCTGGCGCGGACTGTTAATGGGACTTGTAGAAATAATTCCTGGTATCTCTGGCGGAACAGTTGCATTACTAACAGGCATCTATGAAAAATTAATTTCAGCAATTTCTGACTTGAATCTAACTTGGATTAAACATGGATTGCATTATCTTCTTTCAAAAAAAGCTTCTGATAAAAAACTAGCTTTGACTGCTTGGAAAAAATTACACTTATCATTCTTCATACCATTAATTATTGGAATGATTCTAGCTATTTACTTCGGTGCAATTGGTATTGGATACGCGTTAACAAATTTTCCTGCAATCACACTAGGAGTTTTCATAGGCTTAGTCTTTGCAAGTGCAGCATACTTATTATACGGACATAGAAATAATCACTCACTTTACTTTCATCTTATTCTTGGGTTTTTACTAGGAATCATCATGGGTTCTCAAGCACAGTCAATTATTGAATCAACAAATGTGTTTGTTACATTCTTCGCAGGATTCTTAGCATTCACTGTGATGATTATTCCAGGTGTGAGTGGTTCGTATGTATTATTATTACTTGGTCAGTATGAACGTGTACGAAACGCAGTTGTTGTTTTTGACGTAGATACGATACTGGTTTTTGGTGTTGGTGGATTATGTGGATTACTTATCACTGCGAGAATTATGAAGTGGCTTTTGAAAAAATATCATGATGCAGTTATTGTGTTGGTTGGTGGACTTATAGTTGGAAGTTTGATTTCTCCTATTCGTGACTTACTTGCAACGGGAAACGGTACAACTGGAATTATCACAATTTTTGTTACAATTCTTATCTCTTTTTTGTTTTTGCAGAAGGTAAAATAAGCATGGTTTCAACGTTTCTCGACGAGAACTGAATCGATAGCTTTATAAATAATTCACAAGTTCAGCTAGTATAAGGTAGTAATATGTCAGGAGAAACAAAACACGCAAGCGTCGGTGGCCTAAATAAAGGTAATTACATAGTTATTGAAGGTATTGCCTGTAAAATCGTTGATACAAAAACATCACGACCAGGAAAACACGGACACGCGAAAGTTAACATGATGGCAGTTGGACTGCTTGATGGTAAAAAACGAAATTTAGTTTTACCAGGACATGATGAAGTTGAAGTACCACTTATTGGGAAACGATCAGCTCAAGTATTATCAGTAGCAGGTACTGTAGCAAATGTTATGGACGGCGAAACTTTTGAAACTTTTGATTTAGCAATTCCTGAAGAATTCCAAGCGGATTTAAAAGAAGGAAATGAAGTAATGTATTGGGAAGTTCTCTCAGACAAAGTAATGAAACAGATTAAGTGATTATTATGGCAAAATTCCCAGAAGCACATCAGCGATTATTCGCAAACAAATTTGTATGTCAAAATTGTAAACGAGCTATTAAGGCTCCAAGTATTGATGTAATCGCAAGAAAGATTAGCTGCCGAGGCTGCTCATCTAAAAATTTGCGAGTATATAGAAAGAAATAGATTTCTTTTTTTTCTTTTATTCTTCGATATCCTTAAATAGATTGTATTCTTTCCATTTTTTATGTATGATGATGATGATGATTATTCTGTAGGTGTTCCTCTAGAAACTATGGCTGCGGTGGGAACTGCCTGGATGTGGAGTTCCGCAGCTACGAATAATCTTATAGAATCTTCTTTTTTCTCACCAACCTATCTAGCGGTATGTTTTGGAGGTACGGTTATTTCCGGATTATTATTGTCTGCTTCTAAATCTAAAGTTCTTGCAGTAACAGGTATCGCAGTTGGTGCTGCACTTGGATTGGCAACAACTTATGTTCGTACAAAATCAAAAGTTGAATCAGAATCATCTTACGCTCCTCAAAGCCATACACAAGTTATCACTCATAATTATCTTCCTCAAAATAACATATATATTTTTAAAGGAAGAAACAGCAAATAGTTGTATATGGGATTTATGGAGTTCTTTGCCACACAAAAATATGATCTAGGTTTACTCCTGATTGTTGTTCTATGGCTTGTTTGGTATATCACTAGAAATAAAGATAAACTTCATATTCAACCTGTTCTCAAATTTGCAAGAATACACATCGTAGATATGTATCTGGTCAAAACAGGCTGGGGATTAAAACTCATGGACTCTTGGGCAAACAAGTACCGAGAATGGGTTAAACTTTTTGGCTATGTCTCAATGGGACTTGGTTTTATTGGTATTGTTGTAAACTTCTTTTTAATTGGGTTTATGATCAAAACATTATTTGCAGCTCCACAAACAACACAAGTCGGATTAGTCTTACCATTCACAAGTATTCCTGGATTAGGATACTTATCATTCACACATTGGATTATTGCAATATTTATTCTTGCAGGAATTCACGAGTTTGCACATGGTGTTGTTGCGCGAGCACACAATGTTAAAGTTACAAACAGCGGGTTTGCTGTATTAAATATTTTTAAGATTCCACTTATTCCAGCAGCATTCGTAGAACCAGACGAAAAGAAATTTCCAAAAGAGTCGGACGTTGTACAATACAGTGTATTAACTGCAGGTCCACTTTCGAATGTATTTTTATCAATTGTTATCTTACTAATTATGATGTTTGTCTTAACACCAATTAGTAATTCTATTACAGAACCCGTTGGGTTTTCATTTGCAGGTATTAATGAAACATTACCTGCGGGGATTGCAGGACTTGAAGCTGGTATGATTTATGACCGGTATAACGGGGAATCTGTTACTGACGCGCAAACATTACTTCTTGATTTATCATATAAAAAAGAACCAGGTGACGTTGTCACAATTGGTTATACTGATTCAGAGACAAGCGAAGTTATTGATATAACAGTAACTACAACATCCTCTCCTGATGATGACACTCGTGCATTTTTAGGTGTTCTTGGTGTAACAAATGAATTTGCATTTATTGAAGCTGCGAAACCTTACAAAGGTATCTTTAACTGGGTTAGAGAATTATTCTTTTGGATGTTCATATTTAATTTGAGTATTGGATTGATTAATTTAATGCCACTCTATATTACAGACGGTGGACAGATCACACGTGTATTATTATTAAAACTGTATAAAGAGAAAAAAGCAATGAAGTTGTATCACATTATTTGTTCATTCTGTTTGTATGTGTTACTGGCAGCGTTATTTATTCCTTTCTTATTAGGATTCTTCTAACACTACCTTTTTAAATAAAGCATGACCTCTTTTTACTATGCACTTAGGATTCAATTCGCCATTAAAGACAGATGCTTTTTCTTATAAGTATCAATTAGTAACACAGCTATTTGATCAGCATCCACTGTTATCACAAAAATCTAATACTATCGGCTCACTTCACATTGGTGATGTACAAGCATTACATATGGATGTTCACATGCTTATGGGTATGCTTGACCAAGAAAAAGAGTTATGGAGTACAATCACATTATCTAAAAATCATTTAACACACGCTAACGTTGCAGAAAAACCTCTTGATCCACATGAAAAACAATTTGTTAAGACGAATCATATGGCGGTACGTTCAATCTTTGGGCCTGCTTTTGTAGATTTGGAAGAGTATGCAGTTGTTTCTGATGAATGTGCTTACAAAGGCGCATATGGCGACTATGAGTTATTTCGACAAGCTGCTGATTCTATTACACAATTAAACTCTATGGATGATGTATTAGCAAGACAGAATTTCTTATTGAATAGAATGAGTTTTCGATTAAAACACAATGCTGACGCTGCAAATAGTGATATTACACAATTACGTGATAGTTTACTTGATCAGAAGGCACTTTTGAGTCGGTTACCGCATTTGCAGTTTTCTTAGACTATTTCCCCCATAACTGAGTGTATTATTTACTGCGCAACTTAACAACTGTTAGAGTAATTTTTGAGTTTTCTTCTAAATTCCTTTATTTTAAGGGTTTTTACAATAGGGTGTAACCGCGCAACTTGACGTTGTAAACTCAAATAGGTGTGATTTCATTAAAAAGGCTTAATTATCTGGGTTTTAAGGAGTTTTTATCAGTAAACACAACTTGCGCAAATTGATCTTGCAATTTTATCTTTACTGCGCAAATCGACACTCTTAATATAATAAACTTATTTTTTCTACTAAAATCCTCTATTTTTAGTGTTTTTTTCAGATTTATTTACTGCGCAAATCAACATGTTCAATTATATTTTTTTGCGAAATTGGGAATATTTAAATAGGAATAAGGTATTTCTTTCCATATGAAGGAAACTAAACCGAGAATCTTTTCAAAATCGAAAACAGATGTTGCAGGTTCCATCTTATGTGATGATGAAGCGTCAGAATGTTCTGATTATTTCATTTCAGTAAGTGTTACTTTTTCACACATAATCCAAAGTGTTTCTCAAAATCTTTAACTTTAACTGTTCCTTCTTTTCGTCGCTTTTTCATTTTAATAATAAATTCAGGCTTGAGTTCAGGCTCTAGGATGTTAGAGCCATAATTAAGATTTTGATCTGCATTGTTAGGTATTTTGGGCATATTTATCACGTATATGTAATATGAAAGAGCGTATGTATAAATTTTATGTATAAAATATTTAGATTTACCACCTATTTCTCCCTCATATATGCGCAGAACCTTTTTAAATAGAATCGAGTTCTCTTGTTTTATGACTATATATGTATATGCAACACTTGAAGAAGTGTACATCCTTGACGGCAAAAACCATATTCTAGACACTCTTTCCTTAAATGAGAAAGAAGCACAAGAAATTGCAGCTGGAAATGTACTTGAAAAGGAGAAAGAAGTCTTCAAAAAGTATGATGAAAAGATAATTTACTGTAATTTACGTAAAGATCAAGAAGTTTTGACTGATTACACACTACTAAACAAAATTGTAGTTTTACTAAACCCACCAACAAAGCATTTACAATCAATCAGTATTGCAAAAAGCTTAGTACAAGCAAGTGTACGATTTGACACACTCCTTATTCAAGCAATTCGATCTATTGAAGAAATGGACAAAACAATCAACTTATTAGCAAAACGACTTAGAGAATGGTACGAATGGTACAATCCTGAGTTTTCACGATCTATTGGCACACATGAGAAGTTTGCTGAATTAATTCAAGTTCAATCTAAGGAAGATTTACTTGCAGAAATCGGCTGTAAACATACTATGGGTGCAGACTTAGAACAAGAAGACATTGACGCAATGTATGTACTTGCACGTCAAATAACTGATGTTGCAAAAACACGAGAAACAACAAACAAATACATTGATAAAATTATGAAAAAGCATATGCCAAACTTTGCTGCACTTGCAGGAACACAAGTTGGAGCAAAACTTCTTTCTATTGCAGGAAGTTTCAGAAAATTGGTACGGATGCCATCATCAACATTACAAGTACTCGGTGCAGAAAAAGCATTATTCAGACACTTAAAGACTGGAGCAAAACCACCAAAACATGGTGTGTTATTCCAACATGCATATGTGAGTAAATCACGAGAGAAAGGAAGAGCTTCACGTATGCTTGCAAATAGTTTAGCATTAACAATTCGTTCAGATTATTTTGGTGGAGAACCAACACTTGGTAAAAAACTGTTAGCAAAATTGGAGGCTAAACGATGAGACAATTAAACTTACAAGGTGTGTTCGAATTTCGTACACGACTTTATACAAAAAACATGGTTAAAGGTATGGTTGTTTACGGTGAACAACTATTTACATTTGACGGCACAGAATACCGAAACTGGGATCCAACACGAAGTAAACTTGGTGCTGCAATTAAAAAAGGAACAAGCCAAATTGGTATTCGACCTGGAAGCAGAGTATTATACTTAGGATGTTCAACAGGAACAACAGTAAGTCACGTAAGTGATATTGTTGGAGAGAAAGGTGTTGTCTATGCAGTTGATATTGCACCGCGAGTTATGCGAGATATGATTTTATTAAGTGAAAAACGAGGAAATATTATTCCTATTGTTGCTGATGCATCAAGACCAGTAGCGCTTAGTCAATATGTTGGCGAAGTTGATGTTGTGTTCATGGATATTGCACAGAGAAATCAAGTTGAGATTTTCTTAAAATGTGTAGAAGCTTTCTGTAAAAAAGGCGGATTTTCATTACTTTCATTCAAATCACGTTCAGTTGACATTACTGTCAAACCAAAAATTCTCTATCAAGAAGCTCGAAGAGAAATTGAAAAAGAATTAACTATTGTTGATTATCGTACACTTGATCCTTATGAAGCGGACCACGCTTTCTTTGTCTGTAAGAAATGAGCTTTTCAGATATTCCCAAGATCGAGTCAACAAAATTTTATATTGATGTAGCAATGCGTAGAGCAAAAAAGCGTGTTGGTGATTCTATTCAACAAATTTCTAAAAAAGATTTCTTAGTGTATAAGAAAAAAATTGCACGAAAGAAAGTTACGGTATTTTCAGATGTTATGCGTGAACAATTTTTACGTATTGTAACATCATTTCCATCACTTGACGATTTAACTGAATACTATGCAAAACTTGTTCGATTAACACTTGAATTTGGAGATGTAAAAAAAGCATTAGGATCTCTTCCTTGGGCTGTTACAAAGATAAGTGGCTTTGCACGAATCTATGATAGAAAAATATACGCTGCACGAAGTGAAGAAGATGTTGGAAAACATCAAAGTGAATTCATTGGTCGAGCAACGAGTATTATCAAACAAATTAAATCAAACTTAGAATTACTTGATGAAGCACGAAAAATTATGCGTGGCTATCCAACAATTAAAAGTGGTATGTACACTGTATGTATTGCGGGATTTCCTAATGTAGGGAAATCAACATTACTTTCAAAAATTACACCGGCACGACCCGAGATTAAAAATTACGCCTTTACAACAAAAGGCATCAATGCAGGATATATTACAACACCTGGAGTAAAAGTTCAGTTATTAGATACACCAGGAACATTAAATCGAATTGATGCGATGAATGCTGTTGAACAACAAGCATATCTTGCTATGCGGTATGTTGCAGATATTATGGTGTATGTCTTTGATCTAACAGAAACATCTTATCCATTAGCAGATCAAGAAAAACTCTTTGAAAAAATTGTAAGACTCAAAAAACCTATGTTGATTTATTTGAGTAAGACTGATGTCTTAACACCAGTTTCTGTTGAAGAATTTCTTAAAGAACGTGAAGCAATCATTTCACCTGATATCTTGAAAGAAAAATTATTAGTACTGGCTAAAAAAGCTGAGACTGTATAGATTCTATTTATGAACTTCTTCTGACCACATTAAACCAATTTGTTTCACAGCGTCACTAAATTGTGTAGAAAGTTTGTAGTTCTTTTTGTATAAGTTAAAACTGATTAATCCCATACTCTTCATAGGCGTAAGAATTCTATCATAGAATTGTCGTTTATTATAAGATAATTTTACTTCTTTTCCTTCATATCCTGGTTCATCAATAAATGTTTCTAACGCACCATCGTGAAGTTTTGTTGCAAAATAGGACATTTGTGTTTTGTTAATTTCATTATCATGTTCCTTCATGAAATTAATAAGAACTTTAGCGACAATACGTTGTTGTGGTGTTGAGAAGATGACTTCAAAGACATCGTCTGGTAAATTGAACATATCGTATAGTATAACCATTGGTATTGACCCTATACAGCAGGTGCACTCAAGCCTATATAAATATTGTCATTTCCACACTAGTACTAGATATAGTGTATTTGGACCCTTATCTCCTATGTTTCAGTGCTATTTGGTATACGAGGGGACAGCAGTGCTGTTTTTTACTTATAAAGTGCTGAAGATGCACGCAAACACCAAGAAAAGTTTATAAACACGTTTGGTGCGAAATTGCTTATATGCCTGCAAATGAAAAGTTTCTAAATCAACTGTTTAGCGAAGACGATCTATCGTGGAAATCATTAATTATGGACGCTGTTCGATCTAATGATTTGGATCCATGGGATATTGATTTAGGATTTATTTCTGGAGAATTTATTACACGGTTACAAGCCCTAAAAGAAATGAATTTTAAGATATCTGGAAAAGTTATCTTAGCATCTGCAATTTTATTAAAATTAAAATCAAAAAAATTCTTAAGCCATGAAATCACTGCTTTAGATGAATTAATCGCTTCAACTGCCCAATCTATGGAAGAAGAAGATGAGTACATGGATGATTCCATGGAAGGCTATGAAGATGAAAATGGCCAAGTAACACAGGCGACGGGTGAGGATGTGAAAGTTTTCCCGAGAACACCACAACCTCGAAAGCGAAAGGTGAGCGTATATGACCTTATTGAAGCCTTAGAACACGCACTTGAATCTAATAAAAGAAAACAATCTCGTGTTGTATACTCAGCGCCTGATGTGAAGATTCCTGAGCGAGGATTTGATATTAGTGCATCAATCAATCATATGTACAGAGCAGTATCACGCCATTACTTACAAAAAGAAGGTTCGAAAAGATTAACATTTTCACAATTACTCCCAAGCACAGAGCGTCAAGATATTGTTTACACGTTTTTGCCTCTATTACACTTGGAAAATCTGAATAAAATTAATTTGCATCAAAAAGAACATTTTGATGATTTTTCTATAGATATTGTTGGCACAGCCAAAGAAGACTTGGAAAATGAGTTTGAAGCAGTAGAATAAGGATATTTCTTCATATATAGCAATGCTAAGTATTAAAAATACCTTTGACTTCCCTTTTCTTTATGGCTAAAGACAATTGGATCCAAGACAATTAGATCC
>JBLINR010000036.1:0-10427 GCA_047639395.1 Candidatus Woesearchaeota archaeon
TTATAGAACACACCAATAAGTGTAATATAAAATACTGCAATAACAAACAATAAGACCATTTGACCCACTGTTTTATTGATAATTGAGACTAACTGCCCTGATGCAATAACTATAAACCCAACACAAAATGCAACTAAAGAATTAATATTCTTCTTTGTGACCATCTTGTCATTGTCAATTTTTTCCATGCCAAATATCTTCGTTTTTTCTAAGATTGCAAATACAATAGAAAATGTGAGAAGAAACGGAATTACTACTTCGTAAAAACCAAGCTGATCTAAAAATAGGACAGCGTTCGCAAATGGAGTTACCATACAGTGGATTTTTGGGAACTTTATTTATAAATCTTTTTATGGATGTCGTCGAGTATGCCGTATTCTAACAAGTATAGCATACACCTGTACACTAAGTACGAAAGGCATCTAAGATGGATTAAGTATAAAAAGCCCAAACAAACTAGAGTAGATATGAAACGAATTTTAGCAATTATCCTTATACTGAGTATTTTTCTTGTAGGTTGCATACCAAAACCAAATGATATAACTGATACTGCAGACTTTGCAACAAGATACAGCGAACCACTGGAAGTAGCGTACTTTGCAGGAGGATGTTTCTGGTGTACTGAATCAAGCTTTGAGAAAGTCCCAGGCGTAATTGACGCAATCAGTGGATATGCAGGCGGAATTGAAGAGTCTCCAACATACAAAGATGTGTCTGCTGATAAAACATCACATGTAGAAGCAGTGCAAGTACTCTATGATCCTGCACAAGTGAGCTATAAAGAGCTGTTAAACGCATTTTACCAAGATATTGACCCGACAGACGCTTATGGACAATTTGTTGATCAGGGGTCATCATATACATCCGCAATATTTTATGTTGGAGATAAACAAGAAGAACTAGCAAAGCAGTCAGCAGTTGTAGTTGCGCAATACTTTGATAAGCCTATTGTTGTACGAATTACAGAATTTACAACATTTTATCCTGCAGAAGAGTATCATCAAAATTATCATACAGAAAATCCAATCAGATACGAGTATTACAGATCCCGAAGCGGACGTGATGACTTTATTCAAGAACATTGGACACAAGTTTCAAACATTTGGGGAGAAGATATGACAACAGACAAAACACAAACAACAAAACCTACACAAGAGGAACTTAAAGAACAGTTAACAGCAATCCAATATCACGTTACACAGGAAGATGGAACTGAACGACCATTTGAAAATGAGCACTGGGACAATAAAGAAGAAGGAATTTATGTTGACATTGTGAGTGGAGAAGCACTTTTTTCATCAACAGATAAATACAAGTCAGGTACAGGATGGCCATCATTCACAAAACCACTTAACGAAAGTAATATTGTTGAAAAAGTTGATAAAAAATTATTTTCAACACGAACAGAAATTCGAAGTAAACAAGCAGATTCGCATTTAGGTCATATCTTTAATGACGGACCAGCACCAAGTGGAGACAGATATTGTATGAATAGTGCAGCACTTCGATTTGTTCCAAAAACAGATTTACAAAAAGAAGGATATCAACAATATCTTTCTTTGTTTGAATAAATCGTTATTCACCGCAATATAAATCTTGACGCAAACGTACCGAGTCTGCAGTCTGTGTGAACCGAGGTTGTTGTGTTTCTAAACGATGTACATTTGTATGCATTGCCTTAAATGCATCATTAACATGCGTGTCAAGTGTACCAACAAATTGATCAAAAGCATCAAATTCTCGGGAGACCCTTTGTAATCCACTCGCAAAATATCCAGCAGTAAATGCAGGCATAACAACTTGTGTCAACATATCCAAATAATGTTTTCCTTTTTGTGAAAGTAACTGTGAAGAAAATACAACATCAGAGTACAACTCTTCAACTGCAGTTAACTGTTTTAATAATGCATTCCTGTGTTGGAATCGCTGACGTGTAAGTGCAGATCGCTGTGATTGATTTCTGGCAAGAGTATATTCTTGAAGAGATTTTGGTTTTTTATGTTTTTTTTCTTTTAGAACAAGAGGAGATTGTTTTGCTAACCCAGTAATACGTGCAGAAGCAGTTCGTTGTTCTTTTATAGCAAATGTATAGACTTGTGACAACGCCTGCATATATGCACACATATTTTGTTTTTGTAATCCAAATGCTTGTGGAATGGTTGGCAATGTAAAATCAACAGAAACAATACTACATGCAGTTTTTACAGCTTTAAGTAACCCTCCATATGCAGGATGTTTTGCCGATATATATGCTCGATTTAATCCAACTTGTGCAGTTTTGATTGCATCAACACGACTATCAACACCAGCTAGTATTTGTTCCATAGTGTACGTATATGGTGTGAGTACTAAAGAAGTTCTTACAATAAAAACGGAAAAGTTCATGTAAATACCTGTGATTTTTCGAAATAGAGAGTAGTTGCCAAACAAACAAAGCAAAACTTTATATGTTTCGCACAGAAAATAACAAGTATGGGATTTATTGAACCGTTCATCAGCATTGGTCCACTCAAAATATATTATTATGGGATGGTCTATGCATTTGGTTTTTTTCTTAGTTATTGGTATCTAGCAAAACATGCAAAAAAATATGGTATCACAAAAGCAGAATCAGAAAATCTCATTATGTATTTAATTATTAGCATGGTTATCTTTGCACGTATTTTTCACTTCGCATTTTCAGCTCCAAGTACGTTTATTCAAAATCCATTTGAATTGTTCGCAGTTTGGCATGGAGGCATGTCATTTTATGGAGGCTTTTTAGGATTAATTATTGGATTAGGATTGTTTTTAAGAAAACACAAACATGCACACGGTACAAAAATTACAGATGCACTTGCCATAATTGGATCAGGAATCCTAATTCTTGGTAGACTTGCAAATTTTATTAATCAAGAATTAGTTGGACGAATAACAGATGTTGCATGGTGTGTAACTTTTGAGACTGCCATCGGATGTAGACATCCATATCAGCTCTATGCAGCCGCCTCACACGTTGTTCTTTTCCTCGTATTACTATTCTTATACAAACGACAAAAAACAACAGAATCAGGAACATTAGTCTATTATTTTGCAATAGGATACAGCATTTTACGATTTATCGTGGATTTCTATCGAGATGACACACCAATTTTACTCGGACTCACTATTTGGCAGATCATTTCTCTTGTAACGCTGATTATAAGCGTCGTTTTGTACAAAAAGCGCAAAACATAAAGTTCGTTTCGTAACTGGGAAGGAACGACTTCTTTTCGAAATGTTTATGAACCTGGCTATATCAATATAGAGAATGGGGGATGAGTTAGCTAGTGTTCTATCATTTAGAACGCTCAAAAAGGCACCGGTTAAAAATAAACGTGTGCTTATACGTTGTGGACTAGATGTCCCTATATTCAAAGGAGAAGTTACAAGCGATGCACGACTTAACGCATGTGCGGATTCAATCAAATATCTCATTACTAAAGGTGCATCACAAATTGTTATTTGCGGTCATTTAGGACGACCACGATATCAAGAACCACAGTTTTCACTTAAACCTATTGTTGAAGTACTAGAACAAATTCTCAAACGAAAAGTACTTTTTGTAACATCATATGAAGAATTTACAACACTTTCTAAACGAGAACAAAAAAGCAGAGTTGTGTTATTAGAAAATTTACGTTACGACAGTGGAGAAAAAGAAAATACAGCAGAATTTGCAAAAAAACTCGCACAGTTCGGTGATATATATGTCAATGAAGCATTTAGTGTTGCACATAGACAACACGCATCAGTTGATGCAATTACACGATACTTACCAGGATATATCGGATTACATTTTGAACATGAACTTCGTTGCCTTGCTCTTGCAAAAGATGATGTTAAACGACCCTTCGTAGTTATACTAGGATTCGCAAAAATTAAAGATAAAATAAATATTCTAAAAGAAATTCTTAAATCCGCAGACAAAGTTCTTGTTGGCGGAGCGGTCGCATTCACATTTCTTAAAGCTGAAGGCTTTGAAGTTGGAAAAAGTCTGGTAGAAGAGGACCAACTAGATATTGCAAGAACATTACTTAACCAATATAAAAATAAAATAATTCTTCCTATTGATGTTATGGTTGCAAGAGAAGTAACAGCAACCGTACAACACGCAGTTCCTGTAACACAAATGTCTAGCATGTATGCAGGATATGATATAGGACCAAAAACAATTGAATTATTTAAACAAGAAATTTCTGATGCAAAAACAGTATTTTGGAATGGACCACTTGGTGTGTTTGAATTCCCACCGTTTGATACTGCAACAAATCAAATCAGCGAAGTACTTGCATGTGCAAAAATGACATCTATTATTGGTGGTGGAGATACAGCAAGTGCAATTGAACATTCAGGGAATATCAAATATATGACTCATGTTTCAACTGGTGGAGGCGCAAGTCTTGCCTTTTTCGAAAATAAGCCTCTTGCGGCAATAAAAGCAATATACAAACAAATACGTGATTAACTATGGTGACTAAAGTACTATCAAGAATTGTAAACTCATTAAAACTATCAAAGCCAGCAAAAAAACCTGTTTCTAAAAAAACAGTGAAAAAAGCACCTGTGAAAAAGACAACTAAAAAAGTTGTAAAGAAACAGACTAAAAAACCAGCTAAAAAGGTTGTGTCAAAAGCTACAAAAAAAACAGTAAAAAAAGTAGCAAATAAACCAATTAAAAAAGTTGTGAAACAAGCAGCTAAACCAATAACAGCCAAAAAAAAGGCTCCCGTGAAAACAAACGTGAAACTATCTAAAACAAAACCTAAAACTAAAGTAAAGAAAGCAGGTGTTATTACTACAGCTGTAAAAAAACCACAGCCAGTAGAAGCAAAAGTCGTCTCAGAATCAACAACAGTCGTTGCATTTGTACCAGAACCATGGTCAAAAGTTCCTAAATATAAAAAAATTAAGAAAACAAACGATTACTTTTAACGTGAGAATTCACGTCGAAGTAGCCAACCTTTGTCAAATGTGTTTTTGAGGATATCTCGTTCAATTCGAGCAATGCCCAAACACACACCATTTTCATCTTTTACAATTATTGAACCACTTTTATGAGTAATAGAAATAATCGAATCTTCTAATACATCTCGTCCACATAAAAATAACCATGCGGATTTTTTATTAATCACTGCTACACGTGGAGATTTTGAAAGAAATTCATCTAAGAAATATACACTCGGAACAAATCGGGGTTTTTTCTGCCCAACAAACCCTTTTGTGTACCACACATCTTCTAAAGGAAATTTATGTGTACCTGTAAAGAATCGGTTATGTTCATTAGTTAAATCTTGTGAAAAGTCAACATCAAGTTTTTCTGCAAACTTTTGGGCTTCATTCAACAAATTCTACCTCAACATTACAAGATTCAAATATTTTCTTTTGAAGCAACGTAATGTCAGACTCAATACCTAAATTTTGAATGTGATCTTTAATTTTCAAGACTTCTTTTTTTAACTGTTCAATTCTTTGAGAAACTTGTTCAAACTTACTCTTTTTATCAAGTAATTCAAGTTCATAAAATGAATGACGAAACTTTGCTCTTCGTTCTTGTAATACTTTTTTTTCCCGCATAAATCGTGGGTCACCTTGTAATTGAAGTATTTTGTCTGAAATTTTACCAAGCTCATGTTGTTCTTTTTCAACAAGTTTTCTTCGTTCAACAATTGCCTGATGGTAAGCTTCTTTCTTTTGTCTATTAATTTGGACTCGTTCTTCAGTCTGTGCAATTATAATGTATGTTGCAATTGAACGTTGATTAAGAATATCTCTTGACTGTACAATATTAGCTTGTAATTTTCTAATAAGTAGATGAATTTCACGAAGTGGAGTTGCATAGAATATTTCTAATGTTTCTTTTACCCGAAGTTCAACTTTTTTCACATCTGAGAGTGCTTGTTCTAATTCACCATAGTATTCTTGGATACTAATGATTCTCTGATCAGGCTTTTCTATTTCTAAAAGTGTGACTAATATAGCAACAATTTTCTTTTTGTATTCTTGCGCTAATCTGTATGTTGTTATTCTTGTATTAGAAATACGTTTTGCTTCAACTTTTTTTGTCACAAGACGTAATGCTGAAATAATATCTTCTTGAGAATGATAATTTGTTAATAATTGATCCAGTGTGGTCTCTAACACAGTTTTAAACTGCATATCGATCCATCTGTCAAGTTTCTCAAAGCGAACTACTGATTTTTCAGGTTCAACTTTTTTTGCGAATAGTTTTTGTAAAAACTTCATATTATTGGTAGTATACAAGGGGTTTATATATGTTTCTTCAACCGAAGAACATTTCTGAGAACGATGTTGTATACCATACGAGACGAGTATAAACCAATTGAAAGTCCATCGTAATCACTAGCCCGTGACATAAGCTGCGAAGTTATATAAATACTAACTAATTCCTATTTAATATGACCCCTTCACAAAATACAAACCCTGGAAACTGGATGACAGAAAATTTTTTTGAGTTTTATAGAGATCTACAAAAATCTTGTGAAGATCCAAGTATAAAAGAAGAATTGAGATCTACTTCGGAGTCTTCAGGTTTACCAGTTGAAGATTTAGCTTTCTTAGCGGGAAGAGGAGAAGGAAGTTTTGAAGGCTTGGTAAAAAATCATCCAAACTTAGCCATGGTAGATTCTAAAAGACATTTTCAAAGAAGGTTATATACAGTCATTCATTCAGGAAGAGGCCAAGGACTAGAACAAAAAGATGTAATAGGTCTAATGCAATGGTTCATGAGAGATGTTGACAGAATGGGATACAGAAAGGGATTTTGGGAGCATGATAAAAGTATTCCGCAATTTTACTTTTTTATGCATGAAGGATATAAACCCTGGATGGAACGAATTGGAGAAGAAGGACAGCAGCAATACAGAGACACATTGTATGGCCCTCGCGCATCAAAAGGACTTAAAGCATATGGAATATCAAAATATCTTGCTGACGGAAGAGAAATTAGAAATTATGTAGTAGGATGTATCAAGAGACGTGAAGAACTTGGATTACCTGTAAATTAGAAAAGTACTTCCACACATAAAATAACATTTTAAAAGGAGATATACCCAAAATTACTCTATGATTAAAGGAATAATTTTTGACGTTGACGATACGTTATACCAATTCACACCTGCAAACGAAGCAGGATTAAAAGCGTCATACACCACATTTAAAGCAATAGTTCCCATTCCTTACGAGGAATTCTCAGATTTATATTATAAACATCGACTAATCATAGAAAAGAAACTTGGCCAGACAGCTGCAACTCATGACCGAACATTAACGTTTACGGCAATGATTGAATCATTCGGAGGTCCGTTTGACAGTCTGCTTACACTTAAACTTTTAGACGTATATTGGAAAGCATTTATTTCTACAATGAAACTTGATACTGATACAAAAAAAGTGCTTAAGTGGATTGCAGACCAAGATATTCCAATGGGAATTGTTACAGATATGCTTTCACAAGTTCAGTATACAAAACTAAAAAAGTTTGGCATCAGTTCTTATTTTGATAGTATTGTCACAAGTCAAGAAACAGGACATGATAAACCACATAAAAGTAATTTTATGCTTATTAGCAAAAAGATGGGTATTGCTCCAAAAAATCTCATAATGGTTGGCGATAATCTTCATAGAGACGTTCTTGGTGCAAAATCAGTTGGTATGAAAACAGTTCATATTAAACGAGTAACAAGCACAAAAGCAAAAGTCAAAGCAGATTATACTATTAAAAAATTATCCGAACTCATAAAAATTATTTCCGATGAACAAGGAACCAAATAAATCCAGCAATATATACAATACTCATTATAAGAAATAGTATTGAGATGATTGGACTTTTTGAAATGAGATCGGCCCCAATATATGTTTGTATAAGAATGAGTGGAAATAATCCTGCCGCAGTACTTATAATAAATGGAATGAATCGCATATGCACTATTCCTGCAGCATAACTGAATATATCACTTGATGTAAAGGGATTTAGTCGTAAGAAGAATATTGTGTATGCACCATATTTATCTGTTTTTTTCTTAAAGGTCTGCAATTTGCTTTTACTAATCTTTCTATCAAAGTAATGAGCAAAAAAGTATCTTGCAAGTAAATAACAAATAGCGGCACCGATTATATTTCCAACGAATGTTAATGCTGCACCAAAGAATGCCCCGAATAATAGCCCACCCGCAGTATAAAGTACAACACTTGGAATTGGTGCAAGAACAACTTCAAGTATAACAAAAATAACATATAATGGAATCGCAAAACTTCCTACATCTTTTAATTGTGTGACAATTTGTTGTGTATCACTTTCAAAGAATGTTTTTGTAAATCCACCAGTTAGATAATCGTACAAAAGAATTATTGCAATAATTCCTAACACAACAAGAAAAACTTTATGCCTAATGATTTCTTCTTTAATTTTATGGCCACGTTCAACCATACGCTTTTTTTGCGCATTAACAACAGTTCTCGCTTTATTACGTCCTCTTTTTATTCGTTGCGTGATTTTCTTTTTTGTTATACGAACCATGATAGTAGTATTGGTATGAGTATCCATACCACATGAGACGTTGCAATCTCACGTAATGCTTTTTTATTTAATGTGCCGAGTACTAATGCATATACTACAAGTGCAGTGATTAACGCAGTTGAGTAATCTGAGAAGAATATAATGAATGGCGAAACTACAACAAACCATAATGTTGATAACTGCGATTTTGTCATAAATTGTGCACTGAAAAATGCTGCAAAGATAATTTTTAGTACAGTTCCTTGTACAAATATTAATACTGCTAGTAAGAGAATAAGCCACAGTATCTTTGCTGCAACAGTAAAATATTTCTTGCCTGGTTTCATTTCTTCAGGAGAATTGTATGCTAACCATATACCTGCCAAAAAAGACCACTGTGTGAGAAGTGCTGTGAGCAGATATGTTACTGAAATCATAGAGTTATTCCATTAATTCGCGTATATAAGTGTTTCTACTTCCATCATATAGACAACGATGTGTATACTGCCGCCTGTAGGCACATGAGGAATCGAAGATGAACTCATAGTAGTGCCGTGCTACAGTATACACTCTTAGTATGTAGAAAATATAAAATAAAAGAGAAAAAAAGGTCTAAAGAGACCGTACATAATTTTTCGTAACTTCAAAGACTGCATCAAAATGTTTTTGTGCAAATCTAAATGTTCCAGCAAGTTTATGTCCACCACCTTCAGCAAAGGATTTCGGAACTTCCTTTTTCACAATCTCTAAGAGTGCAGGAAATTCAAATCCTGCTTCGTCATGTGCTCTAAATGTCATAGAGTTTGGAGTTGTTCCAACAAGTACAAGTGGTTTTTCTTGTTTTGCAACTAAGTCATCTTTAATGATACTTGCAATTGTTCCCAATCTCGGGTATCCGTCTCGAACACTCAAATCACTGATTGGTAATCGAACAAGTGTAGTTTTTTCAAATTCTTTAATTTCAAGAAGTTCCATAGCTTGCGATTTAATTGCCTCAGTTCGTCGAGTTAATTCTGTTTCTAATAATTCCACAAGTGCACGTTGCTGTTTTGGACTGTCTCCCAATAAAACTCCAAATAAAGACTTACCATCCATATTTCGTAAGTTAAAGCTTTCAAAGTCCATAACTTTTGCAATTCCAAAAATGAAGTTTTCATCCATTTCTCTTTTTGCAACTAAATCAAAATAAGGTCTAGCCATTTCTTCGTCAACTCGGTCACCTTTACAAGCAACTGCTGTGAAAATATCCATGTTACGTACATTATTATTAATGAGTCTTGCTAATTCAGCACAAAGGCCACCAGCACAGAACGCATTTTTATCCCATTTTAGTGGATTAATATGACAAGGTACTAATGAGTCTACAACTTCATCAACTGGGTGGTGGTCAACAATAATAACTTCACAACCAAATACTTGTAATTTTTTGATTGGTAATATATTCTCAGGACCACTTCCTAGATCTGTTAAAATGAAGAGCGGAGTCTTTTCATTAAATTTTTCTTTTAATGAAAGAATTAATGCAATATCTTTTGTTGCGTCTTCAATATTATAAAACGGTGTTGGACTTGGCATTCGTTTAAGTTTTTCACTTAACGCTTGCGGTCTGTCATTAACCATTGTAATAAGAGGTGCTATAGCCTTTTCAAGTGCTAACCCTGAGCAAAAGCCGTCTGTGTCATTGTGATGTTTGATGATGATTCGTCGTCCTTCATCAACTGCTTTACGGATTTTTGTTGCCGCAGCAGTCATCTGTTCTTGTAATGGCGCAAAGTATTCTTTATGTGCCATTGGTTCAATTGCTGTTGGAGCATGAGCAAGTGATTTTTTTATTCTTGTATAATTATTTTCCATTTTGTTTATTTCCTTTTATAACTCAGTTGAGCTACGA
>JBLINR010000037.1:0-10307 GCA_047639395.1 Candidatus Woesearchaeota archaeon
AGGTACTCATTCTATCACCAGTTGCAACATTTACAATAATATCATCAACATCATGTAAGGCGACTATTTCTCCAAATGCTTTGAACATTTCTTCAATACTTCCTAGTTCAACGTCGATAATTTTGCAAGGGATTGTAAAGTCAGCAAGCTTCTCTTTAAGTTTTAATGCTGTTTTCATATTATCTCGTGGTGTGATTAAATAGACTCGTTGTGTTGGAAATTCTTTCATTCCAACAAATAATGCTTGTGGATTATCTCCAACTGGTGCGATGATTGTGTTTCCCATATGAATAAAAGGGAATCTTTGTAGATTTAAATATGTGTTTCTTATTCAAAATTAAATTTTGAGTGACTTTTTGGGATATATTAATATAGGTGTGTGTGTTTTCCCTTTTTATGAAGCCATATAATACCGAATTCATGGAAACATTTGCAGGTAGCACAAGCAAAACTAATCTAGCTTTATTTCAAAAACTTTGGGGATTACATGAAGATACCTTAGGTGTGACTGGTGTTACTGGTGAAGCCTATGTGGTGACAGAAAAATTATTTCGTGAAGCTATAGAGTTCCGTATGAAGGATGCATATTATGCGTTTACTGTTGAATTGACTGGGACTGCTGGAGATAATATTGGTATTGAATATTTTCGACGTGTAGGTAAAAATTTAGAAGAACTATCAAAGTATTGTGCTAGTGTGGATCGTCTAAGAAATCCTATGGATGCAATTGAATGCTTTAAAGAAGAAGGAGTTACTCAGGTACACACAGGACGTATGGCTCAAGGTGGATTTTTAGGATTAGATAACTATTCTCCTGCTAATGGGATGACTCTAGAGTATGAAACGTTAGATGAAGAGCACACTGAAGCACTAATAGCAGCAGGAATTGAAGTTGTTGTTCTGAACCCATTAATCTAATAGCTGGTTTTATAAATATCTATTTCTGAATTTATGTTATGGACATCATAAGTGTGTGGTATATTTTTCCATTAAGTATTGTCATTTCTTCAATATCGATGTTTAGCGGTATTGGTGGTGCGATTTTATTTAGTCCAGTATTATTTATCTTACTTGGTTTTTCACCAACAATGGCTATTTTCACAGGATTGTTTATTGAAGTCTTTGGATTTTCAAGTGGTATCATAGGATACTTACGAAAACGTGCAGTAGAGTTTCGTATTGTAAAACAATTACTTCCTTTTTCTATTATATTCGCAGTTATTGGTGTTTTTGTTGCACGTATGATTCCTGAAATGTTTCTTCTCGGAATTTTAATTGCGCTTTTACTATACCTTTCATTCAAATACTTATATCCACAAACACAGCGACTTTTTTTCCATCCAAAAGTCAAAATAATTCCGTCATTAAAAGAATGTCCTGATATTCCTATAGGGGTAAAAGTATCACAATCTGTAGGTGGATTTTTGTTAGGAATGATTTCAAGCGGGTTGGGGGAAATTCAAGAATATGTTTTTCTTAAAAAATTAAACTTATCTATTCATCATGCGTCTGCAACATCAGTATTTTTGGTTGCTACAACTGCGCTCGTTACCATAGTTGCACATGTCATCCACATGATCACATCTAAATCTTTAGGACTCTTTACACAAATTGCACCTGTCTTAATATTTGCAATTCCAGGAGTTATTATCGGCGCACAAGTTGGTGTGTATTTGAATGGAAAGGCTGAATCCAGTAATACGACTGACGCAGTGTTTGGAATTCTCTTTCTTGTGTTAGCAATTTTTATAGCTACACGAATATTTTGAGCAGTTTCTGAATAGATATCTTTATGTACTTTAACTTGATCCTTCTATATAAAAAAATACAATGATACAATACGAAATTCCATTTGTATAAATACAAGGTCCTGAACTAAAGTCATATCCTTTATTTACAGTGACATATTGTTCTCAAAAGTTACTTCTGGACCTTGCTTCTTCTTTTCGTTCATCACATCCAATCTTTGATCTTAAATCACAGGTTGATGTTTGTGGCCTTGGTCATTCGATTCAAAATCAGTTTGAAGAAGTAGCTGATTTATTTCTTCCGTTCTTTCCAAAAGAAGTTCCTCAAAAATTAGTGATGGAAAAACAAGCTCAGTGGTATACGCACATGGCTATTACAGATATTCCAACTGTTAGAAAGTATAGGGATCCTCATGCATCAATGGATAATGATTCTATTGCATATTACTCTCGAAATACTGGCACAAGTATTAGTTTAGATGGTTTAGACAATACTAAGCATGCAAGGAAAGTATTGGTGCACGAATATGCTCATTGTGTACATGATCGCTTACAAAATAGACTTATAGGTAAAGATAAGCCCCTAATAGAATTCTTCCCATTATTAACGGAGGCTGTTCTTGGGTTCTCAAGAATAAACTATAGCTCTCGTAATTATAAGAGAGCAACAGAATTTTTAGACAGAATTAAAGAATCTGGGGAAATAACTCCTGATAACTTCAAAACATATTGGGATACCTGTAATAACTTTCAAAATTTAAGAGCTGCAAGAAAACATGTTATTACGCAGCTTACAATAAAAGGTGGTGTAGCTTCAAAATTGAGTCCTATTTCATGGGATACATTACTACAGATTGAAAATGTGCAAGCACAAGGACTGATCTTGGCTGTATTAAAAATGAAAGCAGCTTCTCATTTACACAAATTATAATTTTTCCAGAAAAATATATGCACCTGCTGGGATTCGAACCCAGATCACCGGCTTGGAAGGCCGGAATACTAGCCATTGTACTACAAGTGCTTATATATGACAGAAAAAGCAGGTATTTAAAAATGTTTTCAAGATAAATCTTTGACTAAATCACAAAATGTAGCAAAAAATCGATCAAAATCATGTTCTTGAATACAGCCGCCACAAGCATTTTCATGCCCTCCACCATATCCATCAATTCCTACAAGTGCTTTTGTTAATGCGTCTCGAATAGCGAATGGACCTCGAATGGAACATTTGTATTCTCCTGATTTTTTACGAGCAATAATAACAACTTTTTTTGTTCGATACAGAACTTCGTTTGCAAGGTCTGCAGTAAATGACATTGTTTGATCGTCATATACATATAAAATAACATCATCGTCTTTTTTCTTTAAAATTAAATCTCGGATTTGTTTGTATTTTTCAACCATAGGTACAGCTCGTCGTTTTAAGAACTGTACGTGTGTGTTTGAATCATCATTAAATGTTTCAATAGATTCGATTTGTAAAATATGTTCGATACTTTTTTTTACAAGGGATGTTTGCCCTTTAAGATTAAATCCAAGTACTTGAATAACATGGCCGATAGGCTCATCAAATAATGCTTGCGGAGGATTCGTAACCGATTCTGATAACCATGTAGGGTTATTTTTTGCGAATTCTTGTGTGATATCATTTAATTGCCAGTCTGAAATACTCCCTATAGCTGCAAGCCATAAATGCTGCTGTGCAATTTTATACATCCAGTATGCAGTACATCGATTATCTTTTGGATCATCTGTTTGTGGATTTACATATTGAACGTAATCAGGATGTTCTTGTTTTTCATGATGATCTACCCAAAGAGTAGGAATACGAATTGCATCAAAAAATTCTTCTTCAACTATTGGTTTGTCTAGAATGACTAATTTTTGTGCTTTATGTCTTTCAACAACATCAGCATAGTCTTGATTAACACGCGGAGAAGACTTTACTACTGTGCCCTCACATTTGGTTAAATGAAATAATTGTGCGTAAGAAGTAAGTCCATCAACGTCATCATCATATAATGCGTATAATCGTTTTGTTGTTGTGAGAAATTCTTGTGCCTTTTTAATATCCATATGTATATTGCAAAGAAATATGTTATTTAAAAAATGAACTATTGGCCACCAATTATTTGTGCAACAATTTGGTCTTGGAGTTTGAGAATATTATGCTTTGTTTGGGCAATTTTGAATTCGGAATCAAGTTCTAAATGAAATGTATCCTCCTTCATACGCTTAATGATTGGCACACCTTTTCCAATTAACGATGTCACTAATTCTGCAATCATGGTAACTGGAAGTGCAATTTTATGGGAAATATCTAAATATGTTGACTTTTTATTATCAGGTGCTGTGTAAAGGCAAACAAATACTTCTTGTTCTCGTAATGTAAGTGGTTGTATTTTGTATTGTTCGTGGGCATCTTGTTGTTTGCCTTGAATGTGCATAAGAATTTCGTCTAATTTTTCGTTGAGTTTTTCAATTTTAAGTTCAAGCTCAGAACAATGTCCTTGAACTGCATGGGTATCGCTAGTGTTATCGTTGATTGCATCTAAATGTTCAGTTAATTCGCATCTGACTTTGTCAAATGAGCGTTTAACCGCGTCTTCAAACACTGTTAATGTTTTATCTTTCACCAATATTACCCCTAATATATATTCTCGTGAGCTTTGTTTTATATAATTTATGGTACTCTTCTACTGCTACTGGATACTGTCTCAGATTGCAAAAATCACAACAAACTTTATAAATGCCCCCTTAGTCCAATATATACGAAGCAACTAACATTGCTCGTGGTGAAACTGATGGAATACACTATAATTGAACAAAAAAAAGATAAAATTCAAATTGAAATTGACGCAAATCATACAGTATGTAATCTTCTTGTTGACGAATTATGGCAAGATAAAGCTACAGTAGCTGCAGCATACAGTGTTGATCATCCATTGGTTGCAAAACCAAAAATCCTTCTTCATACTGACGGAAAAGCTCCTAAAGCTCTAATTATTGACGCAATCAAACGTCTTACGAAGAAAAACACAGATTTGGCAAAACTAGCAGCAAAAGCTCTATAGTTTTCTTATTTTTTAATAAAGTAATTAAATAGGTTCTTTTTTATTTATTAGTATGCGTATAACTCAAGTCCATCTAGAAAATATTCGAAGCTATAAACAGCAGACAATATCATTTGATCAGGGTACAATTTTGCTCTGCGGGGATATTGGCTGTGGGAAATCTACTATTCTTTTAGCAATAGAATTTGCGTTATTTGGAGTCCTTCGTGACGTTGATATGGCAGCTCTCTTACGAAATGGTGAGACTACTGGATCTGTTAGTGTCTCATTTATGTTAGACAAGCAGTCAGTAACTGCACATCGTGCATTAAAACGATCAAAACAGGGGATTTCGCAGACATCAGGCTGGCTTGAGGTTGATGGTGCACGAACAGAGTATTCGGCTACTGAGTTAAAAGCAAACGTACTCAAATTACTTTCATATCCTGCACATGAAGTTTCAAAGAAAGAGAATTATCTCTATCGGTATACTGTCTATACAAGTCAAGAACAGATGAAGAATATTTTGAATACTGACGCAGATAAACGATTACAAACACTTCGTGTTGTTTTTGGAATTGATACCTATAAACGAATATCTGATAACGCGTCTCTTTTACTTACACATTTACGCGCAAAGGTGAACTCCTTAGCAGAAAAGAAAAAGATGTTTGAGGGTGTTTCAGATAAAATTATTCAATGTACACACCAATTACAAACGGCAAACCAGACTGTTGACTCGTTGTCAAAAATGCTTGTAACTGCAACAAGACATGTTGAAACTGTACGAACAAAACAAAAAGAAATTGATACCCAGCTAACTCTCTATCAGGAAAAGAAAAAAACACTTGAACATCTGACACAAACAATTCAACGACTAAAAACAGAATTCGCATCACATAAAAATCAAGCACGAGAGTTAGCAAAAGAACTTGCGAATACGTTACAATTATTACAAACATATGCACAATTATTACCTGTAAAAGAAATTTTAATTGTTACTGTAAGCGAAGTAACAAAAACATATGAGGATCTACTTGAAAAGAAACAAACATCAGCATCACGTGATGTGTTACAAGAACGATTACAAACACTTCTTGAACAATTATCCCAATTAGCGCAAAGCACAATTGAATTAGAAGAAGCAAACAAAAAAGTTTTTGTTACTGACAGCAAAGCGATCCAAGACGAATTAACCCAGTTACAAAAAAAACAAACTGTGCTTCTGAGTGAATCAATGCACATGAAGACAAACATTCAAATGCAAAAAGACGCTGTAAAACAAATCCATGATAAAAGTACTTGTATATCCTGTAAACAAGAAATTCCTCACACACACAAAGAAACACTTGCTAAAGATCATGTTAAAATAATTGCAAGTTTAGAAAAAAAATTTGTAACAAAAAACAGTGAGTTAAATATTCTTGTCTCTCAAATTGAAAAAGTCAAATTACAACTTGAATCAGCACAAACTATACAAACACAACAAGCAGTCTTACAACAACAAATCCAAGAGTTAGAACGCAAATTAGAATCTAGACCTGCATTAATTACCCAAATAACTGAGTTAAAAAAACAAATTTCTACTCTACCTGCTGCTCCAACACCGTCTGAGATTGATTTTGCTCGTGTTGCAATGTCAACAATACAAGAACAACGAGAGTTATTTGTTGTATATGAAAAACAAGTTGCGCAAAAGAAAAATTTAGAAGAAAAGAAGAATTCTCTTGATGCACAATTGTCACCTCTCGAACAACAAATGCACTCTTGTAAACAAGAACATAATACTTGTGTGAAAGAAAAAGAAGAATTTCAGGAAGAACTTGTGCAGCTTCCTGTATTAGAAAAAGCAAAACAAGCTGTTGAAAAAGAAGTACAGGATGTCCTAGAAATACAACTAGTACAAGAGCGAGAGTCTGCTGCACAAAAAGCAACAGTAACACATTTATCTGAAACATTACTCACACTTCAAAAACAAGAAGCCGAGCAAGGCAAATTACAAACAGAGCAAGATACAGTGCAACAAAAACGTCAATGGATTCAAGATATGTTTTTACCTTTGATGTCAGTGCTTGAACAAAATAGATTTTCACAAATCCATGCTGAGTTCTCATCTGTATTTTCATCATACTTTACAGCGCTCATTGAGGATGATACAATCCAAGCACGACTTGATGAAACATTTACACCTATGATTGAACAAAATGGCTATGAGACATCTACATCCTATCTCTCAGGTGGGGAAAGAACAAGCGTTGCACTAGCGTATCGATTAGCATTAAATAAAGTCATTAATGAAGTATTCTCAGTTATCAAAACAAAAGACCTCTTAATTCTTGATGAACCCACTGATGGGTTTTCAACAGAACAACTTGATAGAGTACGAGATGTGTTATTAGAAACAGGAAGTAAACAAACAATTCTTGTGAGTCATGAACCCAAAATTGAAGCATTTGTTGACACAGTGATTCGTGTACAAAAACAAGATCACGTAAGTGTTGTTATACAGTAATCTTTTAAAGAGAAAAGTGTCTCCTTATTATAAATGGAAATCAAGAAAATAACAGATGTAAAACGAGTACTGCAGACGGCACATGTTCCTGTAGTTGTCTATGCGTCTGACGCAATTTTTGAAAAAATGCAGCAAGATAAAACACTTACGCAAGCAATTAACGTAAGTGCATTACCTGGTATTTGTAAACATATGCTTGTTATGCCTGACGCACATCAAGGATATGGATTTCCTATTGGTGGTGTTGCCGCAATGGATGCAACATGCGGTTGTATTAGTCCAGGTGGAATTGGATTCGATATTAATTGTGGCGTTCGTGCACACGTATCTGAATTAACAAAAGATGATATTTCTGACAAGCTAGAAGCGATAGCTGAAGCTTTGTATAAAACAACACCTGTTGGCCAAGGTGGGAAAGGTAACGCTGGTCAATCTGAATTACGATTAACACATGAAGAACTTGATGAATTATTAGCCAAGGGATTACCTTGGGCAAAAGATCGAGGATATGCAACTGATGATGATATTGCACGAACTGAATCTAATGGGTGTTTATCTGAAGCTGATCCATCTTTGATTACTCCAACAGGAAAAAAACGTGGAAAAAATCAAGTCGGCTCATTAGGAAGCGGAAATCACTTTTTAGAATTACAATATGTGGATGAAATTTATGATGAAGCTGTTGCAAAAGAATTTCGTATTCATAAAAAAGGTCAATTAGTATTAATGATTCATAGTGGTTCACGTGGTTTAGGGCATCAGACTTGTAGTGATTTTATTCAGCGTATGGCTGAAGAGTTTACAGAAATTTTTGATTCTCTTCCTGAAAAAGATTTAATTTATGCTCCACTATCATCTGATATTGCAAAAGAATATTATGCAGCAATGTGTGCTTGTGCAAATTTTGCATGGGTAAACAGATTTATGATTGCATACAATGCAATCAAAGCATTTGAAACAATTACTGGTGACGCATCATTTTCAACAATTTATGATGTTGCACATAATATTGCAAAAAAAGAATCACATGTAATTGACGGAAAGCTTACTGATGTAATGGTACATCGAAAAGGTGCAACACGTGCGTTTGCTGCTGGTCACCCTGAATTAATTGATGCATATCAAAAAACAGGACATCCAGTTTTAATTCCAGGAAGTATGGGTACACCTTCTTTTGTTTGTGTAGGTACACAAAAAGGGATGGAAGAGACATTTGGTTCAACTGCGCACGGATCTGGTCGTGTAATGGGACGTCGACGTGCTCATGAAGAAATTGATGGTGAACAAGTTGCAGCAGAATTACTTGCTCGTGGTATTATTGTAAAAGCTCCTCGCCTAAGTGAAATTGCTGATGAAGCTCCACAAGTGTATAAAAATTCTGAAGAAGTTGTACAAGTGAATGAAGACGCTGGAATTACACGTAAAATTGCTCGTTTGCAGCCGCTTTGTGTTATTAAGGGATGATTGTATTTTAAGCAGTAGTTTTATCTAAGTACCAAACACATTTAAATCAGTATTTCTCAAATCAGATGTATGGCATCTAACGCAAAAACATACGATGTAGCAATTATAGGATTAGGAAGTACTGGTATGGGAGCAGCTCGTGTTCTCAAAGCTGCAGGAAAAAAAGTCATTGCGTTTGATAAAGGTCCTCGTGGTACATTATGTATTCTCAAGGGATGTATGCCATCAAAAGGATTATTTGTTCCTACACATCACATTTTACATGCTAAGCATTATCAAAATCTACTTCGCGGAAAAGCAAATATTGATATTAATATTGGAAAGTTATTTGCACAATCTCGAAAATGGCGAGATGAATTTCGTGACTATCGATTAGAAGGTGAGAATAAATTAGGTATTACTATTATTGATGGATATGCAAAACTTCTTGACAAAAACACTGTTGAGTGTGATGGGAACAAATATTCTGCTAAAAATATAATAATGAGTGTGGGATCAAAAATATTCGTTCCACCAATTGCGGGATTAGAAGGTACACCTTACTGGACGAGTGACGATGTCTTTGAATTAAAAGAGAATAGCTTTAATGGTAAAAAAATAGGAATCATTGGTGGCGGTGTTATTGGCACTGAAATCGGTCAATTATTTATCAAACTAGGATTCTCAGTAGAAATCATTAATCGTGGAGACAGTCTTATGAGTAACTTTGATGAAGATATGATTCAAGTATTACTTGGTGAATTAAAAAAACAAGGCATCAAATTTCATTTTCATTCTGGACCAGACAAAGTTGTCTATAAAAATAAAAAATTCCATGTGCACTTTGACGATAATCGAAAAGGTACATATGATCATTTACTTGTTACAACAGGTCGTCGACCAATTATGGTTGATGGTGAAGGCGCTGCTGGTATCAAACGTGATGAGCGAAAACGACTTATTCGAAACGCAAAATTACAAACTTCCCAAAAGAACATCTACACTGGCGGAGATATGAGCGGGATTCCATTATTACATGAAGCTCGTCAAGAAGGAGAATTTATTGGCCGTCATATCTTAGGTAAAGAAAAGAAAGGCTATACAACAAATAATGTGCAAGTTGTATTTTCTTATCCCCACATTGCATCAGTAGGGAAACATGAATATCAATGTGAAAAAGGAACGTATTACGCAGCAACTGTTATTTTTGATGATGGTCGTTCTATGATGGAAGGATTAGATCACGGTTCCATAAAAATTGTTACTGATAAGAAAGGAGTTGTGCTTGGATGTAGTTGTGTGAATGACATGGCTGATTATCTAGTTCAGATGATGATTCCTTATGTTCAACATAAGTTAAATATTCTTGATTGTACAGATATGTATCACCCAACACAGCCTGAAATATTCTTAGATTTACAAGATGAGATTATTGCTCAGATGAAATCAAAGCGAAAGTAGAACAATACCTACTGTTGTAATTATAAGGCTTGCAATCTTTCTCCCAATATGACTTCTTTCTTTTAACCAGATGAATCCTACAATAAATGT
>JBLINR010000038.1:0-10289 GCA_047639395.1 Candidatus Woesearchaeota archaeon
TAGGATCATGTCTTTTAAAATCAAAAAGTCCATACACAATTATCGGAGTTTCCATATTCTCCCCACTCTCACGTATATCTTTGATAAACTTACGCAGTAAACCTTCATACATACCAGCTCTGAACTTTTTCTCAGCATATGACTCAGGATGCAAAAGAGGTCCTGTTAAAATAGCAGAATACGCTATTTTTTGAATTCTCGCAACTAGTCCAGGATTATATGTTGTACGTAATGCATCTATTTTAATTTCGCTTTGCGCAGCACTTTCTTTAATACTATTCAAATGAGGTGTATAATCACCGTAAATAAAAGGAATTGTTGACATATAGAATATATTGTAAAAGAGGGTATTTAAGCTTAACTCTCAGAACCAACATTCAGTTTTATGGCATATTTACATGCAACACAATATACACGCTTGCTCTGATCATCATACGCAAGCGTCCCATGATAACAATATGGACATAGCCCATTTTGTTCGTTTTCTGTAATAAATACCATTTGCTGTGACTCGTAAAAATGAGTCGTGCGTCACCTCGAAAATATTTTCGAATATACAAGATACCTTATTTTAGGTTTATAAAGTTTAGGGACTTAAAGTATATAGTTTGCACAAAGTACAATCAGAAATTATCTTTTTTTACTCTTTTTCTTACCAGAAACAGAGTATTTCTTCCATATCCAATACCCAATAAGTCCAACTAACAAAACAAATGAAACAATATGCTCGATTGTACCCACTAAGAATCCATAATGAGCAGGATCCCAATAACTAATAGGTGAAAAGAACCGAACCGACCAATTGAATGGAAATAATAGAAGTGGACCGTCGTCATAATGAACAAGAATGTCTACAAAAGTGTGAAACGCACAACTTAACAAGAAAGCTGCTATAACTTTACGTTTTTTTGTTCGAAAAAGAACTAACCAAATAATGACTAACATTAATGGCGCATGTAGCAAGTTATGTAACGCCATCCAAACTGGATTTGAAAAATAAAGATTACCAAAGATATGTGTAAACGTATCAGACACACTCCAATCAAGAATTAGTGAAAACCAAATGAATGCACCAAGTGTTAATGCGTATAGAGGAATATCTGGTGCAATTGAACCCCACAGTATTGCTTTTTTTATACTTCCCGTACACTTTTTCAAACGTGTATATGTCCAAGCATATAATAAATGAGAATATGTGTTCACTTGCACACCTGACTTCGTTTATTTATCATAAAAACAATAACAACTCTTTCAGACTCAACTAGATATAATATTCTAAAGAAACCTACACGAATCCGAAATACTTTTTGTTAAACATTAACGACACGTTTAGCGTCAGAAGGATACGGATCAAGTTTTAATTTGTTCATTTTATCAAAAAGTCTTTTTGTTACAGAAATTGATTGTTTGGAAAGGAAAGTAACCACTTTTTTATCTAAGAACAAATAATACATTGTCAAAGACCAAGTTGTTTCTTAACATCAGAAGATGATACTAAATTATTCGAATCTAAGCTATGAACATACGCTTCTACTTCTTCTTCAGTAAGTATTTCGTCACGAGCAACCATATTTTCTTTTACAAAAGAAACTTCTTTAGCTAACGCTCTAACTTGTTTTTTAAGTGAAGTAAGTTCATCAGTCATATTAAATAGATAGGTACTCAGTATTTATATACTTAATTGTTACATACTCGCAAGATTTATGCAGTACCAATAATACGGCCTTGTTCAATCGCACGTTCTTTTCTTTTTGTTTTAAATGTAGATTTCAGAGTAACATGTTCTTTGGTTGTTCTCCCACTTAACCCAGTTTTTGGTGTTGGCAACATAAAGTCTTCTGTACGAATCTGCGCACCAGAATTATACAACTCTGCAAATTTTACAAAGTCAATCCAAGTGTTCCATACACCATCAATAAAGAACTTATCTTTTTTTGCAAACATAACTGCACGACTTGCAACATGTTCAGATACGATATCATACTCAGGTAATACTTTGAGCAGTCGTTTCGAATAGGAAACAACATCTTCATGGTTGGGCATGTTTGCCATAGACAATGTACGATCTTGAGAAGCACCAACAAACATGTATGCTTTGACTTCAATAAAATCAGGATCACCTCGATGAATCAACTCAGCATATCCTTCATCATCAACGTCGTTGTAATTTTGAATATGTGTTAACCGAATACATGTTCGATGTTTTTTTTCTTTAAGTGCATCTAAACTTCGAAGTGTTCTTTCCCAGAAATCTTCAAAGAGTGGGACATCAATTTCTTTGAGCAATGGACGATTAGGTGCATCAATTGAGAGATATAATTGTGTAACAGGATGAAGGCTTTTAATTTGTTCATCATATTGTGCATTTGAAACAAGAAATGTAGAAATTCCTTTTTCATGAAACATATCAATCATTTCATTCATTCGAGGATATGTGATTGGTTCTCCTGTAAGTGATAGTGCTACATGTTTGACTGTTTTTGATTTTTCGTACATCTGTGGAACTGTATATGGATTTCCACCAAATCCATTTAGTAAAAGCTCATGTGCTGCAAGTGACTCATCAAGAATCATTCGTGGGTCATCAACATCCCATTTCCATTCTTTGGAAACTGGCGCCTTGTATCCTCGCCAACAAAATGTACATCGATTTGCACAGCTCATAGATGTAGTCATCTGCATACACTGATTACTCATAATACCGTAGAATGTAAGTTTGTAACACCCACCTTCACCTCGTATATGAGCCTTAGTCCAGTAACAAGTTTTTACCGCACTGTGTGTACCAATAAGTTTGTAATGTTGCTTTTCAAGCTGCTTTTTTCCTGTTTCTGAAAGCATAAGATATGAGAAATAGTGTTGGTTTAAAATAGTTAGTATTCAAAAAATACTTTAGAATGTTGCTTTCTTCACAACTTCACTAATTGCATCAACAGATTCACATAATACCAATTCATCTTGTAATACACCATTATTAGTTGCTTCACGAATTGTCCATCGCGCGTGATCCATAATTTCAGATAATCTATCTCTCGATTCAAGCGTTTGATACAATCCAAGCCATTCATCAAAATCAGCAATAGCATCAACTTCTTGTTTAGAATATTGATTACGTGGTTTTTCTACTTTTTTTTGACCAGCATCCGACCAGTCCTTCATTTGTAGAAACACGGAAGGATTATGTTTTGCAGCACGAGCAAGCATAATTCCATCACATTTTGTGTGGGTAAATGCCATGTACGCATCATATGGAGAAAATACATCCCCACTTAAAATAACAGGAATAGAAACAGTTTCTTTCACTTTTCGTACAAGTTGCCAATCACTTTTATGTTTGTATAATTGTTTACGAGTACGAGCGTGTACTGTTAATGCGTCTGCTCCACAGGATTCTAAGAGTGTTGCAATTTCAATTGCATTAATTGAAGCATCATCCCAGCCAGATCGAATTTTGAATGATAATGGTTTGGTTACACATTCACGAAGCACTTTTGCAACCTTTTCTAATTGATTAGGATGTTTCATTAAGTAACAGCCGCCCTTTTTACCTAACATAGAACCAAGAGGACAACCAACATTAAAGTCAACTGCATCAGCAATTCCATTTACCGCTTTTGCAGTATAAGCTAAATTTGCATTATTTGCTCCACCAAGTTGTACAACTAATGGACGTTCTTCTTCTTGAGCATTAACGTATCTTTTAATTGCAGCTTCATCACCATGTTCGCGTGCATAATCAGCAAATTCATCAGTATCAATCATATCTGTATACACAAGAGAAGCCCCTCGTCGTTTACACAATACTCTAAATGATGCACAATTTACTGCTTCCATTGGAGCTAAATATATTGGAAATTCTCGAATAAAAAAGTTCATAAGAAAAAGAAAAGAAAAAGTAGTTAAAAACTTACTCTTTTTGAATGTCGCTCTTATACAAGGCAATAGCTTCAGTCACAACTTTATATGCTTCTTCTTTACCAAGTATATCACTTACAATTACTTCATCTCCTTTAAGGATTTTGTATGTTTGTAAGAAATTTTTAAGCTGCGCAATCATATGCTTAGGTACGTCATCTAATGAATCCCATTCTTTGAAAATATGATCTCCTGCGTGAACTGCAATAATTTTATCATCTTGTTCGCCATCGTCAATCATTTTGATAACACCAAGTACTTTTGCTTCACACAAAGTAAGTGGGTATGTTGGAGCTGTTCCAATCAAAAATATATCAAGTGGATCTTTATCGTCACAGTATGTTTTTGGGATAAATCCGTAATCCATTGGATAGTATACAGCTGAGTGCATATGTCTGTCCAACATTAATAATCCTGAGTCTTTGTCTAATTCATACTTAACACTGCTATTTTTTGGAATTTCAATAATAGCATTTACGATCTTTGGTTGATCTTTTCCTACTGCAATATCATGCCATGCGTTCATATAGATGCCAATACGCCGCTGTTTAAAAAGCTTGCGAGTTAGATAATAGCGTAGAAATAAGCTAATTTAGCTATTGGGAAATAGACGTAGATTCCGCCATCAGCATAGACAGCTTCGCCTTGTAACCCAAGAGCATCAACAACAGATTGCACATTTATCACAACTAACGGAGCAACTGTATTTATGACTTCGTTTTTAGGATGAACAAACGCATTAATGAATAATGCCTGATTTATTGTTGAACTAATAACCTTTTCTATAGGCTCAGATATCTTATCATGTTTTTCTAGTAATTGATACGCAAATTCTGGCTGACCATATAAATCAACTAAAAATGAAACTTCTCTTTTTGCATTAATCACATGTACAACATCTGAATAATCAGTAATCTTATCAGTATATTTCCAATTCAAATTACTATCTTGAGGAGAACTTCCATGAGCCACAACTGTGAATTCCAGAGGAACTCTTGTTGTATAGGCAACATCATATCCATCCCCGTTTCGTTTTAGTACTGGGAGCAACATTTCATCTTCAAATACATGTTGGTTTTCTAAACGTAAAGAAATGGAAGAATCTTTACTTTTTGTATATCTGAATTTATTTGCTTTAATGTCAAATAAATGTTCATTAGCAAAATATGTTAAGTAATATGTATATAACTGTCTTATTTCTCGAGCACAATCTTTATTTCGTACCAGTACATATGTATCACTATCTTTGTATGAGGCCTCGCACTTTGTAAGTGCCCACTGATCCCACGGAAACGATTGTAATGCAAGAACTGCTTCACTTCCAGAAGCTTCCAATTGTAATTCGAATGCATCTAATTCTTTTTCTACGAATAATGCTCTAATAGCTGGTTGAGAAGGGTTCCCTAAATGACTTTTATGAACAGAGGCAACAATGAATGCAGTAGATAACATTATGATTACCATAACCGCCATCATTAGACTAAAAAAACTACCCCTCTTCATCATTTAGGCACACCTGAATAATAATAAAACATTCTGTCACTTATTTGAACCCCTGTAAATTCAGGATCACTAAAATCACAAAACGCTTTGTCAGACTTTGAAACAATTGAAATCGATGTTGCTTTCTTTTTAATAGTTACAAATTCACCAAAATCATAACATGGCTCCTGAATGTTAAACAAAGCAAAAGTTGTGAGTAAATGAGACTTGATAGGTCCATTCGAATTATCATGATTATATCGAGATAATGCTAGTGTTGTGGGAATTTGTCTGTATTGTGTAGCTAAAGTATCTAACATTGCATTTTTTGCATCCATATTATTTGAGAAGGCAATATCTATTTTATCGTTAGAACCTTTTTGTACACCTAGTAAAAATGAGAAAAAAATATAGAGAAAGAGAATAAGAATGATTAACGCAAGTGTTGGAAACGTTGTTACAAATCCCTTTTTATGTATAGTTCTCATCTTTTAAATATAAAATTAAAATGCAAAACAACTGGTTCTGAAATGTCAGTAAAGTCAACTATTCTACGAACTGTGACTTGTTGATAGGTACTTTTTTTAATGCGCACAACTGGTAAGTACAGTTCATATTTTTCTTTTTGTACATACAAATATTTTTGTTTTGCTACTTTTCGTAAATTATCATTATATACAGCTAATTCTAATCCAAATGGTGTTATGACGTCATCATGTTTGATCAATTGTGACAACACTGTGTCATCAAATTTGGCATACTCAGTTCCATCTATAGCATTAGTAACACGCTCCGCAAGTATATGACCTCGAACCTCTCCATCAGAATACTCAACCACATGTGCTTGAGCTAGGAAGAAGAAGATCATAATTGTGACTGAAACAAAAATAAACATACGAATGATACTAAATATTGAAAATTCTGGCAAATAGCTCATTTTCCTACAGCCTCCGTTGCTTTTTCAATTGCGTCTGTTAATGCAAAAATCTTCACTGCTTTTTTATCATTGTCATCATAAAAAAATATATGTACGTGTGCAGCTAATTCATCAATAAAATATAAGTCATATTCAGGATCAGTTGTGCTCAGAGTAATAATCGTGCTCGTTATATCTTTTTTTGCTAATTCTTGTTTTACATGACAAGAAAATGCTTGTGCTCTAACGCTAGTATCCGTATAAAGTACAAACGAACCTCCTGAAGATATTTCTTTAGTACTTAGCTCTATCACAATCGCGGCTGAACTTGCAGGTGCAAATGAGAGAGTTGTTGCTTTTGCTCGAATATAATCTTCATATATTTTTGTTTTGGAATGTTCCGATATGAAAACAGTAGGATTTGATATTAAATCATTTTGACAAGAGTCAATATCTTGTTTTGCCAAATGCTTTTGAACTTCTAACAAATCATTTGTATAATCAACTTGGAATTCTAAATCTGATTTGCCCATAAGAATATATTTGAATGTAGTATCATTTTTTTTCGGATTTTCAAATATCATAGCATGCGGAATTAAAATCGTTCTATCGTCTTGTACTGCTTCTTTTGTATCTAGCACAGTTAATTCATATTCATCCCAAGTATAGGTGAAATAATCAAAGATGGGTGTATACATAACTAACACATCACCATTAACACTCGTCGCAGCATCAGCAAGTAATGTAACATCCCTCACAATAAACTCACCGTAGATACTTGTTTGCGCATCAACAATAACATACATAGACATAATAAACATAAGAAGTAAAAAAATAACTTCACCAACTACTAAAAATACATCAACCTGTGCTTTTTTCATGTAATAATACCAAATGTATATTTCCCACTCTTAGACTTACGCATATTGATTGTATAAGAATCTATAGATTGTAAATCTTTAATAGCATCAGCAAATGTGTCTCCTGATTTAAAGAATGTGAGTTTAGTATTTTTGGGTAATTTTAAACAATCAATTTGGTCCTCATCTTCATATAAACAAACTTTCCCTTCATCTTTTTTCCTTTCATCAAAACTAATTTGAGTTCCTTCTTGTATTGTCATAGGAAATGTGTTTTCGTACTGATCTATGCCTAAACGTGCCATAACATCTTGCGTTACCTGTACTTCTCCTAGTAAGGTTCGAATAGATGTCATCCCTATATGTTCTTCGTTGAATGAATCAAGAATTATAGGAATAAATGAAAATATAAGTATTGCAGATAATGATGCGAGAATCAAAAATACAGCCATAACAAGCATTCCTGGTGCGACAGCTCGTTTGTTCATGGTCCGCCGGGTTTGGTTATGATATCTAAACAGTTTGCCGGGTTATCTGCACAATTTTGTGTTCTATCTAGCTGATCTCCTGTCGTTGTATCTATATTTTCATTTGTTGCCTTTGTTCGAGATATAAGTATGCTAATTGAAACCACTAAAATAAGCAATATTATTATTGCTGTAACTATAGAAGTTAGACTCATTGCTCCTCTTTTACTCATAATTGAACGCATAACTATATATTCACAAATACGATATAAAAAGATTTCGTTAAGTAAGGCCTAAAATCAGTCTTCAAAGGTATTTGCAAGAAGATCGCAGTGACTAGTAATTTCCCCTCGACTGGAAACTGGATAGTTAATAATTTCAACAGATTCAAAGTCAGTTAATGGACCAGTGTAACCTAATGCATTAACAATGAGACCAACTGCACTTAATGGAGGAGATATAAGTATTGCAGCAACACCTTTTTTTGATGTTGCTAGTGCCCAATTAATAAACTGTGCAGTTGTTTTGAATCCAACATCTAGATTTGCACGTTTATAGATGACAACTTGCCGTTCATTGACATGGTACTTCATATCTAAAAATCCAATAGTATCTTCATCGCGCACACTATCAACATAGTCAGGAAGGTTTTTCCCTTCTTTATAGGGTTCTTGAAAGAAAATTCTATTTGCAGTTAACTCTTGTGAGCCTACAGATGCTTTAATTGTATCGTCAAATTCGACAACACTACAAATAACACAATATGTGGGACTTTGTGAGTCAAGAATTTTTAACATGCTACTTCGAGAAAACAATGAATTTTTTCCAAAATTGACTTTTCTATAACAGTCTCGGCTTTCTTCCCACATTTTTTTGTCTAAAGCAAATCGTAATCCTTCCGTTGAAGCATATCCATAATCTGTAACTTTTAATGCCTCCTTTTTTGAAACTTTTAAATCGTCAATAGTTATTTTTGTAAAAGAAACAGGACAAGTAAATGCAAATGCTTCTTGATTAATAACAGGAATTCGTATCTGTCCTACAAGAACTGCGTTTTGTTGACAAGTCAAGATGTTTGGATCTGCTGTCACGTCCAGTGTTACTGCAAATAATTCAGAGAATATTGAAAAACCAGCAATTCCTGCAATAGTTACCACTACCATCATAACAACTACCGACAAAGACATTGATGCCTTAGAATATCGAATCAAAAATGTTGACCGCATTTGTTCCTGTGCTTGCTCCTTTGTAGACAATGTAAATAAGTATCAAAAGGCAGGTAATACCAATGATATACCATGCAATTTGTGACCATGCCATTTCTATTCCTTTTTTGTTCATGTTACACTATACTCCGCTCCATATACCCCGCATGAAGACGCAACTTGACTTTTTGGAATAATTCGTATTCCGTCGTGAATGTTAATTTGTTCTAAAAGTTCTTCTCTTGAATCAAATGTTTTCTGAAGAAAACCAAACCCGTTCGTACCACTTACATATACATTGTATACGAGCATTTGTGGTTCAGTAGTTGAATAGGAGTACGCGTCAGGATATTTACTAACTGTCTCTGCACCATTTAGTCTATCAAAAATAATCGTTTCTTGTTTTTTATGTAATTGTAAGTATTGTGTTATATCTAAACCTTGTGAGCTTGCTCCAACGGCAGGAGGTGTTAATGATCCTAACTGGGGTGCAAAGTGTATTTGCCCACATAACACACATAGATTCTCATATTTCCCAGCAGTTGGTCCAACATAAAAAGCTCCATTAGGGGTTCCGATATATCTACCTTCACTGCCTTCCTGCATTACACTAGCAACATAAATACCATAGTCTTGTTTAAACTGAGTATATGCATTATAACAAGATTCCATTTCGTTTGCTATTTTTTTATTAATCTTAAATCTTCGAATATTATCAGGATTTGAAAAATATCCAACAGAATATAATTTTTCTTCAATAGCTTTTTCTGATGCAGAAATCGAATTCACATCAGCAAATTCTAAATAATCAAACTCAGATGGACAGATTGTAACAATTGAATTTGGCATAAGAAGTTTCACCAACGGTATTTTTTGTAAGACATGAGGAATAATTCTATCTTTGATGCTTTGTGTGATACATAGTCCACGATCTGCGACTTCTGCCGAAGTCTGAAATATAACTTTACCGATACTTAATAATGAAAGAATAACAATAACAGCGACAACTAATATGACAACTGTTGCAATTTCAAGACTCCCTTTTTTCATGTGAATCCCGATAAAAACCGGACACCTGCATAGATAAAAACACTAATTCCAATAATAGCAATAATAAGAAGTATAGTTTGCCAAAGTGTCATATCCAAAACTGCACGTTTGTTCATGACCCTATTCGTTCTGCACAACAGACGTTTCCTGCTTCACACGTGCCTACTAATGCTGTCGTTGTACAAGTTGCGCCTTGTGTACATTCTCCGCCTGACAATGCACAAGTACTAAGTGTTGTATTTGCATCTTTAGATTGATTGATAAATATTGCACTTACCACAATTAATACAAGAAGAACAAGTACTGCAATGACAATTGTTTCGATTGAGATTTCAGCACGTTTCATAAGTACAATCACCTAGGTGTTTTTGTTAATGGAATACAACAGACTGCG
>JBLINR010000039.1:0-9595 GCA_047639395.1 Candidatus Woesearchaeota archaeon
AACAACAATATAGATTCCAGTTGAGATTAACAAACTCTTTGTAAGAATTTTTTGTGATTTGACCGCATATGTTCGTTGCCATAAATCAGGAGATGCGAACGGAAAAAATATTCCTAGGATGAAAAACCCAATGATTTGTGAAAAGGGCAGAGAAGTTTCTGTTTGAAATGCAGTAATATCAATTGAAGGCGCCATAAAAATTGCAAGTAAAACAATAACAATCATAATTGCAACGTATTGAATGACATCTGTTTTCACAACTGCATTAAAACCTGCAAAGAATAAGTAGAGACAAATAATAAGGCTGATTGCAATCACTGCTAATTCGAAAGGAACAGATAACATATATTCGGTTGTTTTTGCTGCAGCAATTAAATTGATAATCAAAAACCCAATCATTACAACCAATGTAATGGTTGCAGCAACATATCCTGCAGTTGTACTTACATGATGCTTGAAGTATTGTGCCAATGTGTATTTATCTTTAGACACTGAAAATAACTTTTTTGCAAATGGGATGAACAGTAAATACCCGGCAGCAATTCCGATAAAATAAAGTATGGATGAAATTCCGTATTGATATAAAAGTGCAACATATATGACAAGAATTGCGCCAGTTTTTGTTGCGTTGATTGTACAAATACTATCCCACAATCCAACTGCTCTGTTTGCAATAAGAAATCCTTCTTTGGATTGTTTTTTTGAAATAAATATACTTATACCTACTATTACTGCTACATACGCTGCAATAATAATCCAGTCAATAATTTCAATCATATAATTTGGGTATAATTGTCCTTTTAAATAAGTATGTTGTTATGTTTTATAACAACATTTATAATTCCGTGTATTTAACCTTAAATTAATGGAATCAATTAAAGAACGATTACACAAAGTCGGATTAACAAAACAAGAATCAGTAATCTATTATGAACTGCTTAAATCAACTGGACTTCCAGGTGGTGAGTTAGCTAAACGAACAGGGATTGACCGATCATTAACGTATTCATTATGTAACAATTTAATTACAAAAGGACTTCTTTCACATAGTACGAAAGACAAAAAACGTATGTTCTTTGCAAATAATCCTGATAATATTGTAAACAAACTTCAAGACCAATTAGAAACTGCGGATTCATTAGTTGCAGATCTTGCAAAAATGCAAACTGAGGCTTTTTCTAATCGCGATGTGCGTTTTTTTGAAGGTATCGAAGGATTGAAGTCGTTTATGAAAATTGCGTTGACACAAAAAACATATTTTAGTTTGGGCGGAACTGGAAAGTTATATGATCTTTTTGAAAAACATGCGCCTCATTTATTACGAGAAGCGCTTAAACTCTTTACCAATAAAGTGAAGATGAGGATAATAGCGCATAAAGATCTATTTGAACACAAGATTCTTAAAATTCCAAACGTAGAAGTGCGAAGTATTGATGCATTATCACCTGCAACAACAGTGGTGTTTGACGATTTTATTGCGATGCACTACATTACGGATAATCCATTTGTTATAATGATAAGAAATAAGGAGATTGTTGAAAGTTATAAGAATTACTTTGAATATGTTTGGAAAAGCGCAAAGCCTTATAAGAAGTGAGGTGTTATTTCGATTTTTCTTGAATAAATTATTTAAATACAAAACATACATCCTTATCTATGGCAATTGTGATAGATCCAGAAGAATGGCAACAGATGTATACTTCTGATATTAAAGAGAAATTCCAAGAATCACAACAGGAATTTATTCAATTTCAAAAAACACAACGTGCTGTTTTTCTACAGCAAGCAGGAAATAAATTATTTAGCGTAGTTGAAAACCACTTAATGCTCAAACATGGCAAATTAGCACGATCCTATCAACATCTTAAGGAGATTATAAAAGACGATACAGAAGACCGAATATTGCTTGCAGATGTTGCAAGATTACATTTTTTCTTCTACCAAAATGAACTTGCAGGTGATATTGATGATTTTGAATTTCTCTATGAACGAACAGCGTTAACAGTGAAAAAACGTCTTAGTCAAGTATGATCCCAACAGGACAATGATCACTTCCTAAAACTTCATTCAAAATAAATGATTCTTTAACTTTTGGCATCAATACTGAACTTACACAGACATAATCAATACGCCATCCGACATTTCGAGAGCGTGCTCCGCCCATCATAGACCACCAAGAATATTTTTGTTCTTCAGGGTACATATGACGAAATGTATCAATAAATCCTGCAGAAATAAAATCAGAAAATCGTTCTCTCTCTTCGTTTGTGAATCCATGTTTTCCTCGATTGGGTTTGAAGTTTTTCAAATCAATTTCTTCATGTGCAACATTTAAGTCTCCACAAAAGACAACGGGTTTTTTCTTTTCTAATTCTTTACAGTGTTTTAAGAATAATGGATCCCATTCGTTATATCGAAGTGGAATACGAGAAAGATCATCTTTTGAATTTGGTGTGTAGACGGTAACAACGTAAAATTTTTCAAATTCAACAGTAATCACTCTGCCTTCGTTATCAACTTCATGCCCGATTCCTTTCGTAACGGAAAGTGGTTTTGTCTTTGAGAAAATAAGTGTTCCACTATAACCTTTTCTTTCAGCTGAATTCCAAACATGTGATTCATATCCTTCTAAATGAATATCAACTTGTTCAGGCTGTGCTTTTGTTTCTTGAATACACAAGACATCAGGTTGATGTTCTGTGACAAAATCAACAAATCCTTTTTTGATTGCTGCGCGAATTCCATTTACATTCCAAGAGATTATTTTCATAGAATTATTAATATGATCTTCATTTAAATGATTATTGAAAAATTAATTTAGAATTACTGTCCTTTCTAAAAATGTTGATGTTTTCATGAATAGTTAGCTTTGTAAAAATAATCGAGCGCGTAATGCTGCAGGACTTAACGTATCTAATTCTTGTCTTCGAATTACACGTGCAGCTTCTGCTCTGTTATTTGGAAAGTGTCCTCTTTGTTGAGCTCTTATAATGATGTTTGCTGGTTTATCTGCTTCTGCCTTAGCTTTTGCATCTTGCGTTAATAAAATTTCATGCAATTTTTCAACTGGTTTATCAACAAATTTTGCTGTACCAATACTGTGAATAAAGTGACCGAATTTTTCTTCAAATAATCTAGAAGTCCCATATGCTTGTGAAAAGTTATTAGTTCCCACACTTTTTCCTAGTTGTGTTATTACAGTTTCCATTGGTTGTAATCGTGTATACCATGGTAATTGTGTGCGTAACATTTCTCCTGTTAAAGGTTTATCATATGTTTCTCCTATATGTGCGTGTGCATTTTCAAAAGAGAGTCCAGGCATAACTTGTTGTAGTAATTGTGCAGGTGATGAAAGAAAACTTTCAGAGATAAAACAATTAATGAAAGATCGTTGGCACCTAATCCCTAATTCAATAGAATCCCCTGCAGAAAGAATTTCGATGGACTTACTTAAAAGCGTATTTCAAAGATAACTTTGTAACTGTTCTTGTAATTCTTCAATCGTTTTAACTTGTGCAACTTGCTGGCGCAAATGAGCTCCACCCTGCATTCCTTTTGTAAAAGTCAAAGCATGTTGTTTTACAGAACTAAAATCTATTTCATATGTAAGTGCCAATTCTAAATATTCTGAAAACGCTTCAATACGTTTGAACTCATCATACTTACCTGTTGCAAGGAACTGATTCATTTGTGTAAAAATAAAAGGATTTCCAATTGCACCTCGTGCAACCATTACATAATCAACACCACTTTCCTCAAGTCGTTGTTTAAGCGTTTCAGGAGAAAATACATCTCCGTTTCCAATAACAGGAATTGAAACAGCAGCTTTTACTTGTTTAATTAAATCCCAATTTGAAACGCCCCTGTAACCTTGTTTTTGTGTTCGGCCATGAATTGCAATTGCAGCAGCTCCTGCGTCTTCAACTAATTTTGCAACTTCAATTGCATTAATGTTATCATCATCAATACCTGCTCGGATTTTAACTGTAACTGGCTTAGAAACACTCTCTGCAAGTTTGTTAATAAAAGACGCAACTTTTTTTGGTTCTTTAAGCATTTCACTTCCTGCGCCTGTTTTCACAACTTTCCATGCAGGACAACCGCAGTTTACATCAATAATATCAAATCTGTCTTCAATTAATTTTGCAGCATCAACTACATCCCTGATACTTGAACCAAATAATTGCACTGCAACTGGATCTTCAGATTTATCAGTTTCAAGCATTTTGAGTGTGTTTAGATTTCCTCGCACAATTGCAGTTGATGAAATGAACTCTGTATACGTTAATGCTGCTCCGTATCGCTTACATAGTGTACGAAAGGCAACATCGGTAACTCCTGACATAGGTGAGAGAACTGCACGTCCAGAAAGCTTTGGAAAGTCTGATTTTGATCTCACAAAGTATTCTAGATTAGTTGAGCTTTTAAGTATTACTACTTGAAGAGCATTTTTTGTATTATATCTTTCTTTTGAAGAAGTTGAATTTTTAAGAAAAGGTCTCGAGATTTATCACTTGTCATTAACGTATAGAATTCATCAAATGTCACACTTTCAACAGTTATTTTTTCTCCTGCATCTAATGTTTGTTCAGCGACTTTTTTACAGTTCTTTGCAACATAATAATACACATACCATTCAATTTTATGTGTTGGTTTATGTTGTACGTATAGCTCCCAGTCTTCACTTACCATTCCTGCTTCTTCAAGTAACTCTCGTTTTGCAGCAGCAAGAGTGTCTTCACCTTCATCTACTCTTCCCCCACAAAGTGAAAAGAATGGTCCTTTATCGGGCTGTTCTTCGTGTGTAACAAGTATATTATTGTCCTGAGTTGCTAAGACTTGAACTGTGTTTGGCCTAGAAACTCTTTCAAAAGTGGCAGTAGAGCCATCATACATTTTTTGTTCCCACTGGTACACATTAAATATTTCTCCAGTGAATACTTTTTTTGCATTGAGCGGTAAAGTCATAGTTTTCATTTACTCAATACGCATTATAAACCTGCCGATTGCTTAATTTCTTTCAATATTGCAATAAATAGGTGAAACCTTTAAAAATAGCATTTCATTACCTCGTATCTATGTACCAAGTATTATTATACTATGAATTTGCAAAAGTTGCTGATCCTGACGCGTTTACTGAGCAGACTCGATCTTTTTGTCAAGAACATAATCTAAAAGGGCGAATTCTCATTAGTGAAGAAGGTATTAATGGCACATGTTGTGGAGCTAAAGCAGACACTGATGCTTACAAAGCTTGGATGAAAAAACACAAAGGCTTTGAAAATACTTGGTATAAAGAACAAACAATTAGCCATATGCCATTTCCTAAATTAAAGGTACGTTCTCGTGAAGAATTAGTAACACTTCGATCAGGATCTTTACCTGTTGAAAAAGGCGGTATTCATTTATCTCCAAAAGAAGTTAATGAAATGGCAAAACGAGACGATGTTGTATTTTTAGACACACGTAATGAAATTGAATCTCGTGTTGGAAAATTTAAAGGTGCAATTGCTCCAAACATGAAAACATTTCGAGACTTTCCAAAAACATTAGAAGAACTTGACGATCTTAAAGATAAAAAAATTATTACATACTGCACTGGTGGTATTCGTTGTGAGAAAGCAACTGTTCTTATGAAAGAACATGGGTTTGAACATGTATACCAAATTAACGGCGGTATTTACAATTACTGTACACAATTTCCTGATGGATTATTTGAAGGAACTTGTTTTGTGTTTGATGATCGAATGCAAATTGGGTTTGGAAAAGACAAAGCTGTATTAGATGAAGCTGAGGTTGATAAAACCAAATTAATTTCAAATTGTGAATTCTGTAAAGAAAAAAGTGCACGTTGTGTAAATGATGAAAGATTTAAAACACGAGAATTAGTTGTTTGTTGTGAAGCGTGTGATGAAGCAAAAAATATTTCTAAATTACGAACAAAAGAAGAACGTGCTGCTCGTGATTCATTTATGGGGACATTAAAACAGAAATGGCTTGAAGCCTTTTCAGAGAAATAATTTTAATCAATCTTCTTAATGCAGGACAAACATCTCTTCTTTTTGAGTGAAACACATCAAACTGATGTTGTATTTTTCTGGACTGTCCTGTTAAATTAATACTTTCCATAATAGTATTAAGTGAATCTCCTAATGATTCTAATAGGAGTTCAGCTGATTCCTTAGCATTTTGTACTTCTTTTTTTGTAACTCTGACGTCTTTCAATTGGATCCACGTGTCGATATCTCTGAATAAACAAGTAACTTTCTCGTCAATAAACTTTTTTACTACTCGTTCACTACCGTCCATAAATAGTTGTTCTTGACCGTTTGCAAAGGTTGCAACGAAGTTTTTTGTAAATGAAGCCCATAACAATGGTTTTGTTCGAAAATACACAGTAAGAAGTAACATATCTCTAGCGAATTGTGATCGCATAAATAGTATGTTATTAGTAAAATAGTCTTCAATCAGTTTAAAATCAATATATAACTCTTGAGCTGCTATATTTTTTTTTGGTGTTGCGTCTGCCATCGTTATCTCATATTATTCCATTCGGGATTTTTATATTTATCGATAGCAAGTTTTTTAGCCAAAGTGAGTTCTTTCTCAGTATAGTCACCATATTCCCACTCTTTTCCAGCAGTAAATGCAGCCAACAAAGCGTCAACAACTTGTTCTTTTGAAATACCTTCAAAATCTTTTACACAACAAACTCGTTTCTTTACACTTGCAATTAATTTGTCTGCGATCTTTTCTTTACTCACATTAAGATAAGAAAACATTTTATCTACATCAACATCATACAAAATAGTGCCATGTTGTTGTAACACACCACCTCGGCGTGTTTGTGCATTCCCGCTAATTTTTTTACCATCAACTAGAATATCATTAATAGGTGCGAATGTCGCGTCTAAGCCAAGTGTAATAAGCGCAGAAACTACGTACTCACAAATCACTGCATAACTTTCTGTGATACCTTTCGGATAGAGATCTTCAGGACAAAGAAGTGAATATGTAAGCTCACCTTCACTATCGTGATAGACTGCTCCACCACCTGTTCTTCGACGAATATAATCTATATTTTGTTTTCTACATTCTTTTAAGTTTAGTTCAATATCAAGACCTTGGAAATATCCGATTGATACTGCACTTGGTGACCATGAATATAAACGAATTGTTGGTGCACTTTCGCCGCGTTTAATTCCATCACAGATGACTTCGTCAAGTGCCATGTTCATATACGCATCAAATGCCTGTGGCTTAATTATTCTCCATTTTTTTTGCATTTGCTACCTCCGATATAAATTCAACCAATTCTGGGATAGTCACACCAATAAGCTCACAATCTGTGAGTATAACTTTTAATTCTGAAATTGTGTCCCCTACATCAAATGTGAGTGGAAGATCAACAAAGATTGCTTCAATATTATCAATTGATTCTTCAGGATGTAAAAAGAAGTCTCCTGTAATACGAATTGAGTCTATATGCGAAGAACAATCTGCGTCAACACGAACCAGTTTTCCAAACTTTCGTGTGAGTGTTTTAATCATATCTCTGGTCGACAGATATGCTTTAAGAAGATTTGCTTTTAGAATACGAACTGCTCATAATAACAACAACAAACCGATAGTAATAAGAATAACACTTCTGATTTTTTGTTTCCAATCAACACTTTTCACCATATTTCTAAAAAAGACAGCTTCTAGCCCTAATACTATAGCAGGTTGCACCGAATCAATACCTGCTGCAACTGTTGTTTTTAATCCAATCAAACTCAAGAATAATGTACCAATTGCAAAAAGTGTGACAATTTCACTTCCTAGACTATATTTCATATTTACTAGTTCTTTTCTAAAGTTAACACGTGCTGTTTTGTAGAATAATACACAAATTAATGTTAATCCCATAAACAAAGAGTTCACACCAACTGTTTCAATAACAGAAAAGTGATTTGTTGCAACTTTAAGAATTAATTCTTGTATAGTAATATTTAATGCATTAATACCAATAAGCACATACACAATGATCTTAAATTTGCGATCAAATTTAGTCATCATACTAATTGCACCAATAACACAAAAGAGTAACCCTACATATCCTGCAAATGAAAGAGTCTCACCGAGCCACAAGAAAGCAATAGGTGCCATAAGTATAGGATACGTAAATATTAATCCAATAACATGTGATGCATCCATTTTAGATAACAGATAGTAATAGATGATAGCTTGTATACCGTACAAAATCCCTGTGATGATTAAATAATGAACATTTGTGAATGAAACACCAAACACAGAAATGATGATTGCGCCGGCAAGTGCATTAATAATGCCACTTACGGCCATAAAGCTAAATGAGAATTTGACTTTTTTATCAATGATAAGTTTGTCAAAGATGTTCATAATTGCCCATAAAAATGCAGAAAGAAACGCAAAGCCAACATATATGTTCATACTGTAGAGACCTCTTGCGCAATTGCAAGTTCTTCATTTGTAGGAATAACTAAAACTTTTACTTTTGATCTGGAAGTAGAAATACGAGAAGTAGGTTTTTTATTTTTTGTTACATCAATAGAAACACCTAAGTATGTTAATTGAGACAAAATAGCTTTTCGAAGTTGTGCATTACGCTCTCCAATTCCGCCAGTAAAAATAATAGTATCAATACCGTTTAATGCTGCAACATATGATCCAATTTTTGTAGCAATACGATAGACAAACATATCAATTGCAAGTTTAGCACGTTTTGTTTTACTTTTTACTACAAGTCGCAGATCCTTACTAACTCCACTTACTCCGTACCAGCCTGATTCATTATTAAGCATGTGTGTGATTTGTGCAGGTGTCATCTTTTCATGACGCATTAAATAAGGAATGATCGAAGGATCGAGTGATCCTGCACGAGTTGACATAAGCACGCCGTCAAGTGGTGTGAATCCCATAGATGTGTCAATACTTTTTCCGTTTTTTATTGCAGTAACACTGCAACCGCTTCCTAGATGACAAGAAATGACTTTTCCTTTAATTCCTTTTGAAACAAATTTATGAGAAATACCATGGAATCCATATTTTTTTATTCCTTTTTCAAATAGTGCGTAAGGTATTCCATATGCTGATGCAAAATCAGGAATTGTTTGATGAAATGCCGTATCAAAAACTGCAATTTGAGGCACAGAAAAATGTTTTGCACATGCTGAGATAACTTCTAATTCAGGAATATCATGAAGTGGTGCTAATTCTGAAATTTTTTTAAGTTTGGAAAAAATTGTCTTTGTAATACGTACGCTTTTTTTCATTGAACCACCATGTACAACGCGATGACCAATTTTTGAAATAGAATAGTTTTTCTTTTTGATATCATAAAATATTTTTTGTACAACACCCATACGAATTTTTGTTGAATATATTTGTTCATAGTATGCTGACAAAACAACTTTCTCTTTGTCAAACAATTTGTATTTGACTGATGAACTACCAACATTAAATACGAGAATCATTTTGCTTGAAGTGCAGTTATTGCAACAACCTCAACAATATCTTCTACGCTACATCCGCGTGAAAGATCATTAACTGGTTTTGCAAGTCCTTGTGTAATTGG
>JBLINR010000040.1:0-9560 GCA_047639395.1 Candidatus Woesearchaeota archaeon
GTTTTCAGGTACTGTTTTTCTATAGAGTGTGATAATTTCTTTTCTTTGATCATCAGTTGTAAATGGTCGTTTTTTTGAAAGTTCTAATGCGCGGCTTTCACATAATGCACGTGAGAAACTAAAAAATATCGCAGGAAGAAGTTTTCTTTGTGCGATTTGATTTACAAGTTGTGTGTGTGAAGGTAATTTACTTCTAACTTTTTTTGTTTTTTTGTATCTTTGTTCATACTGTGGATAATCATTAAGAGTAATATCTTTTTTGATTGAATCAATATCGGTAATTCCTAAATTGATATCAAAAAATTGATGATGAAGTGGTACTGCACGATCCATATAGTTGACAGTGTCAACAGTATGCCCTTTGATCTCTTGAATCCATCGTGCAAATTGTTTATAATTTGGAATTGTTGCAGAAAGACAAACAAAACGTGTGTCGGGGTGTGAGAAAATAAGTGACTCTTCCCACACTGTTCCTCGTTCGATATCATTAATAAAGTGAATTTCATCAAAGACAACATATTTTACAGTATCAATATCTTTTGATTTCTCTAAAAGCATGTTTCGATAGATCTCTGTTGTCATAATCAGAATCTGTGCTTGCGGGTTAATGACAACGTCACCTGTAAGCATACCTATCTTATCGCCGTATTCGGCTTTGAACTCTCGAAACTTTTGATTTGATAGTGCTTTTATTGGTGCTGTGTAAATTGCACGTTTATTTTCAGCAATCGCTTTACCAATAACATAATCTGCAACAAGTGTCTTACCTGTTCCTGTTGCTGCACTTACAACTATTGAGTGTCCTTTTTCAATTGACGCAATTGCGTCTTGTTGAAATTTATCGAGTGTGAATCCCTTGTATGTATCCATATATATCTAACTGCATAACAAAAACTTTATAAATTCTCTTACGCGATTTGTAGTTGTAATGGTAATATCACAAACTCGAATAAAGTTTCTTTGGAGAACAAAGTACCCTTGGGTTATCGTATTCTACATTTTTGCTGTTGGTCTTATTACATTACAGCTTAAGCTGTCTGATAACAGATGGTTCTCAGATTTGGACTTGATGATGATGGCAGTGTTTACGAGTTATGTATTCCTATATGTATTCTATATATATGGTGTGCGACCAAGTGAACTTGAATATCATTTTAAGAAATAAGTTTCTAATTGCAAACACTTATAAGTCGGCATTTGATTTTTTGGTAGTATGAATAAACCAGTTATCGGTGGTCAAGCAGTTATTGAAGGTGTGCTATTTTTGTCACCAAAAGCAAAATCTCTTGCTATACGAAAGCCTGATGGGAAAATTCATGTTGAGAGTTCTGATCACTTAACATTAACGCGTAAATTATATATGCATAAAGTGCCCCTTATTCGAGGTATTATTGCATTTGTTGATATGATGATTTTAGGAACAAAGTCATTAAATCGTTCTGTTGAAATTGCACTTGAAGAGGAAGAGGAAGAATCGTCTTGGTTTACAAACATTCTAATGGGAATATCTTTTGTCTTAGGTACACTTATTGCACTACTATTATTCAAATTTGTACCATTCTGGTTATCGGATCTTGCTTGGTCGAGTGTTATTGCTCCGCCTGTTTTAGGAGTTACATTTCTTGAAGGGTTCATTAAAGCTTGTATCTTTGTAGGATATATTTATGGGATTAGTCGTATGAATGATGTGAAACGACTATTCATGTATCATGGTGCGGAGCATAAAGTAATTAGATGTTTTGAAGCTGATAAAAAGCTAACTGTTGAAAACGTTATGAAATCATCTCGATTCCATCCGCGTTGTGGAACAAGTTTTGTGGTATTTACTATTCTCTTAAGTGTACTATTATATTCATTTATTCCATTAGAGTTCGGGTTCTGGACTCGGTATGGGTTACGATTACTTATGCTTCCATTACTTGCAGGGCTATCGTATGAGATTCTTTACCTTACTTCAAAAGTTTCAGAGCATGGTCCCTTGCGATTTTTACTCTGGCCTGGCTATGCGGTTCAAGTATTAACAACTCGTGAACCAAAAGAAGAGATGGTGGAAGTAAGTATTGCTTCATTTGAAGCATGTTACGATCAATCTAAATTTGAACAAAAACTTAAGAAATAAGTTGAGTTTATTTATAAATGCCGTTCTTTTATTTATAAACTGATCAACGGAAAATAGCGGGTTTCAGCGAGTGTCCTTTGATGGTGGTGACTTTTGAACCTCGCTATAATTCAAGGGTTCGGGGTAAAATTGCTACTCTAGTATATATTTGCGGGTTTTTCTTACATAAAGTTTATAAAGCGAAATGGTGATTTTACTCATAACATGCTGTGATGTGTATTTACTACTACGCACGATACACATTGCCTGAACAAGTATATACCTAACAAACCAAAACACGGAGGGTGTTTTAATATGAAAAAAAGTATGAAAAAAATTACATCAATTGGTGTTGCAACAACTGTTGTAGCAGCAACTTTAACTGGTGCTTTCGCAGCAGACTTAGCCGATTTACCGGCTCCATTCGTTGAAAACGGCGTAGCTGATTTCAACTTCGTAATTGGAGACGGCGCAGCTATCGATTTTATCGGAGCTTTGGACATTGCAACACATTACCAAGGAGCAGCAGTTACTGAAAGTACTGTTTCAACTGGATCTAGTTCAACAACTAGTGTTTCAGATGGTTGGAAACTTGAATCAAGCGGACAGTCATTTGTTAAGGCACAAACAGTAAGTGGTGTTGAAACTGAAATTCGGAAAAATGAATTACCGGTTCTTTTAGCTGACGGAGTTATATCTGATACTGACTACGAAGACGAAGAATACGAATACAGTCAAGAAATTCGATTTGCAGCAGTACCTCTATTATTTCAAGACCCAGATGACGAAGAAATGGCAATCATTCACTTAGATCTAGATGCTTCAGGTATTGACTACTTATTTGATATTGCAGTTGACTTTGATACATTCTTAGATGTGACAACAGTTTCAAACTCAAGTACAGACGGACAGGGTCTTGCAGACTCAGAATCATTTGTAATACTGGGTAAACCATTTACATTTGATTCATCAATTACAGATTCAGAAGAATTAACTCTTTACGGATCAGATGAAACTATGTTCTTGAGCTTAAATGAACCGCAAACAGTTGTAACAGCTTCAGGTGCTTCATTTGATATTGAAATTACTGGTGCAAACAACGATCAAGCAACAATTACATTAAGTGTAAATGGTGTTCGAAAAGTTGTAAGTGAAGGTGATTCAACTACTATCAACGGTCTAGATGTTTACATCCAAGATGCATTTATCAACGATATTCCAGTATTAGAAGCTAGCGCAAACCTTTTCGTAGGAAGCGAAGAATTAACTATTCCTCGATCATCACGAGATGCAGCTTGTGCAACAGATGCAGCCTTTTCAACTATTGAATTAAATAACGAGAATGTTGACGGTTTGAAAGCTTGTGTTAAAACAGCTTCAACTTCATCATGGATCGACATTGAAGAAATCATCTTTAGATTCGACCCAACAGATATTGATACTGACTTCATGAAAGACGGTGACGAAGTTACTGTTCCAATTTTGGATTCATTAAAAGTTATCTTCGAAGGACCAACTGTTCCATACATGGCTGAATCACGAGAACTCGTTGAATTCTATGTAAGCGGTAACAACTGGAAACTTAAATTCGAAAACGAAGACGGTGATGAGTATGATGTTGAGATTCTTGAAAAATCAGGAAATGGTTTAACATTAGCTGACGATTTTACTCGAACTGGCGTTGGAACTGGAAACGTAACTGTATTCATTGCAGCAGATAACACTGTTGAAGAAGATGTTATTTTCTGGGCAACTGAAGGAACTGGAAAAGGTCAAGTTTCAAAAGTCTACCAATTAACAGACATTGATGCAGACGAAGATGAAGTTACTATTAAAGACATGCGAGAAGGTGGATCTGAATTCACTGTTCAAGCAGGTGACGAAGTTGAAGACACTGGTTTATATGTACGTGGTATTGCGGGATCATCAACTGATTTAGTTGCAGCGGGTATTCGATTCTACGACGCAGGAACTGGTGGAAGTGGTAAAGCAACATCAAGCATTCTTTACACTAAGAACGATATGAAGATTAACTTTAGTAATCTGAAATATAGTGGTACTGGAATATTAAACCAGTTTAACATCACTTTAGCTGAAGACGTATTTGGTGACATCCAGGATGATGCATCAAACACAACTATGGATATTAAATTAGGAATCACAGAAAGTGGTGACTTAGATATCATAGGCGAAACAGGTGACTTAAGCAACTTAGTTAATGATGAAGACAGTAACTTTGCACATTGGGTAACAGCATTAGGTACATATGTAGTTGAAGAAATCGACGACGAAGATGAATACATTAGATTCTACGTTGCAGATGAAGAAGTTTCATATAACTTATTCCTTGCACCAACAGGCGCAGTTGTTTCAACAACATCAGCAGGCGGAGACGTAACTACACAATCAGTGAACCAGATTCCTATTGGCGTAGCTATGACTGCAGCAGATGTTGAAAACTTGGCTTCCGTAGCGAGTAATTTAATCGTTATTGGTGGACCATGTTCAAACAGTGTAGCAGCAGAGTTATTGGGTAACCCAGCAGATTGTACTGAAGGATTTACACCAGGAACAGCAAGAATCGAATTATTCGACCTAGACAGTGGTAAAGTAGCTATGTTAGTAGCAGGTTACTCAGCAACTGATACTCAAGCGGCTAGCCGTGCGGTAGCAGTAGCAGACGCTAGTTTAACTGGTCAATCAGTTCGATTAACTGTTTCAAGTGCTAAAGACTATACAGTTTCAACTGTAACAGAATAAGAATAATTTTTTATTCTTTTTTTTTCTTTTTTTTTTAAACCAATTTTCTAAAAGAACCACGGGATTTTCTTCTAAAGACATTTTAAAGAAATTGCATTCTTTCTTCTTATGAAAATAATATTAATTACTCTACTTGCACTTGTTTGTATAGTAACTGTATCTGCAAATCCACTAATTACTTCTGTATATTATAATCCGCCAGGCCCAGATGCGGGGCAAGAGTACGTTGAATTATACAACCCTACCAATACTACTATTTCCTTACTTAACTACTCTGTACAGAAAGGAAATGGTGCAAAGGAACATGATTGGACAACTGTTTGGGTGTCTGATAACACAACTCTTGCGCCATTTTCTTATTATCTGTTAGGTGATGTGACTGCTGCAGATGTTTCTATCAAACTTGGGCTTCAGAACGGACCAGATGCGGTTCGCTTAGTACTACATGATTATTCTATTGACACTATTGGCTATGGGAATCATACGTATAGTGAGTACTATTGGGGTGAGAGTACGGCACTTGATGAATTTCCTCTTGTACGAAAGCAATTGAATGGTACGTATAAAACAACATATAACAACCTACTTGATTTTGAATATGAAGAATATACGCCACATAATAGTTCATATACGGCTATTCAAGAGAAAAACAAACAAACAAATATTTCCTACTCTTTTATCATCCCTTCCCACCCAAGCATGCAGCTTTTATTGCTGCATGCTGATACTTCTATTGCTCGCGGGCATCAGCTTGTTATATTAAATGAGATAAATCTGACCTTTCAAATACTAAGTAATGATGTTTTTGGGTCTGCAACAGTACAATTAGTGTTTAATAAAAGAATTATACATAACCGTACAATTCAGTTAACAAGTAACAAAACGATCTTTTCAGAGACAGTTCATTCATCTTTTGCTCCTGGAGTGTATACATTATTTGTCACATCACGTGACGTTGTTGCTAATTATTCATTTACTATTCAGCCTACTGTTGGTGTTGAAGTGTCACAACAACGGTTACTATTTACCTTAATGAATAAGACATTACATACAACAACTATGGTTAGAAACAGTGGGAATACACCCATTTCTATTTTTGCATTAGATGCAACTGGTTTTTTACAAGGATTAGAAAGTAATGTTACTTATTTACATCCAGGAGAACGTCGTAATGTTACTTTAACTGCATTAACAAACGTAACTGCGGGTGCGTATGAAGGAACTATTCAGTTTCTTGCAAGAAGTCAATGAAATGGATATTGTTATTTAGTATATTATTTCTTTTTCCTTGTGTTTTTGCTGTGACTGTTTCTCCTGCAACTATTGATATTTTGATTACTCCAAACCAGCTCTATGTTATTCCTATTACGACAAACGAATTAGTTGAAGTAACAAGTAATTGTACAGGTATTTGGATGGAACAAAGTGCATTGTACGTACGTGTTGATCCTATTACACAAGTAACGCGTTGTTCGTTAGCATATACTGGGTCAAATACAGTTGTTGTTGGTGAGATATTAGTAGAGCGTTCTGATACACCAATTCTTTCTCTAGATATCATTAAGCAGAAAGTAACTGACATTCGCGGTGGAATCTGGTATGAAGCACAGATACATAATAATGGAACAGTACAGGCAGTAGTGGGTATTAATGAAAAAAAGTTTGAAATAGTTCCTGGTCAGACTCGTATAATTAACGAAACAGTCTTTGGAGAATCATTACTTGTCTGTGTGTTTGATTGTAGACAGGTACTTCAAAATTACACTGCGTCTGTAAAAACATATTCTATTGTCACATTGCTTCGTGCGTTTTATGAGGGAGACGTACTTCTCGTGGATGTTGCAACATTTGATCAACTCCCAGTTATTGTTGAGGTACAATTACATACGAAAAACAGTAATAGTAGTATCTTAAGCTTACTTTCTAAACAAGAACAACGTTTATTCTTTACAAAAAAGGGTATACTAACAGTTGAAATTTGGCAGAATTCTGCGCTTTTAGACTCATATAGTGTGCCAAAAAACCGTTCTTATAAGAAACTATTCGGAATCATTTTCACAATCTGCTCAATACTTTTTCTCACAAAAGTTTTTATCAAAAATAGATAAGTATTTAAATAAGTGATATCCTAGTATAGTATAACCTATACTGGTTTGGGAAATGAAAAAATGAATCATAAATGTTTTTGGTGTGGAAAAACGGGTGGATTGAACCATGATTATATTGTTACAGTGTGCACAGGATGCTTATCGGATCTTAAACAAGAAAAGATTTAGTCTAAAAGATGAGCTTGATCAATACGCAGTTTGTAAGAATTATCTTGTTCATCAACTACGTCGGCAGTTTCTATAATAATCTTCTTACTAAAACCAGGTCCATTAAGAACTAAACTTTCAAATTCTCCTCCTTCTCCGGCAATATGGAACCCATTTTTCTTATGTAATTTGACAAATGTGTCAACATCACTATGCGTTAACGGTTTATTCAAAAATGATTGATCAAGTCCATCGGCTGCAACACGCGTGAGAATAACTGTATATCCTGCGTCAATAATTGCACGTAATTCTTTTTCTTGGTCAATATGCCATAATGGTGAGAATACAAGTAATCCTAATTCTTCAGCAATTTTTTCAACACGTTCACGTTGGTACACAGAATAAAGTGCTCCTGTAATGATACCATCAATACCATATGTCTCTTTTGCTTGTTTGATTGCTTTTTGTAGATCTACTAATTCTGCTTCTTTTTCACCACTTGTTTTTTGAATGATGTGTGGTATTCCTAAGCTTTGTGTTTGCAGCGAAGTCATATTAATGGCTGGTGTATGAAACATGTAGGAATGTTCATTAGTACTCTCTATTGTAATTGCACATTCGATAGGATAATTTTGCTTTTGCATTGTCTGCATTGCATACAGTGAATCTTTTCCGCCACTGAGAAGAATTGCTAACTTTTGATTTTGTGCAGGAAAAAAACTATGTAAGTATTGACTTTTTAATCCATGTCCATGTTGTTTTGCGAGCTTTTGAATAATTCTGTCACTTTTTGAACCATACTGTGCTGCTTTTTTCGGACGTTGTGCGATTGGTTCTGGTATTCCTAGGTTCTCTGCAACAGTTCTAATAATAATTTTCTTTTGTGTATCTGATATTTTTAATGTGTCTGGAATTGTCAATGCATATTTAACTAACTCTAAATCAAGAAATGGTAATCGAATTTCAATTTGTTGTGACATCGTAATACAATCATCTCTGTATAAGTCTCGTTCGTATAGTTTTCTAAGGCCACTCACACATTCTTGATTAATATTTTGTGATTGTTCATGTCTTTGGTATCCTGCAAATATTTCTTCGGATCCTAAACCTGAATACATAACTTTGATTCCATCTTCTTTTGCTTTCTTTGCTGCAGCATAGAACGGGAGTGCAACGCCAACCTTTACAACATTACTACTCTCAATAATAGGAATAACTTCTGCTAGTAGAATCTCTGCTTCTTTTGCTGTGATAGTAACAATTTCTAATTTGAAGTCTAATTCTTTTGAGACACGCTTTGCCCAAACTAAATCTTCTGCTTCTTTCATGCCTGGTTCGTCAATTGCGGCAGTGTAACATGTGAAATCTACTCCTAGTAATTTTAATTGATATGCAAGAATTGTACTGTCAATTCCGCCTGAGAAAAGAATTCCAATTTTTTTGTCAGTGACTCTTATTTGTACTGCTTTTTTGAATAATTGTTCTACTTTTTGTGCGATAACTTCTGGTGATTCTTTTGTCTCTTCTGTAAGCTCAAAGAATGGTCGTTGTATATCTGTGATTATGTTTGAATCAATAGAGTATATAATCATATGACGCGGATTTAATTCTTGTGCGTGTTTGCTTAGTACTTTCTTTTCTGAAGCAAAAGAAAAAGAAGTATCTTTCTGTTCATAGAAGAGTGGTTTCTCTCCTAAAATATCTCTGCAAAGAATAACTTTATTTTCTTTCCAGTAGGCAAATGCATATACACCATTTATATCTTCTAATAATTTAGGGATTTGAGTAAAATCATCACATGATTCAAGTAATTCAAATAAAAGTTGCGCGTCGTTAGTAACATCTAGATTATGTTTTTTTGCTAATTCTTTCCAATTATAAATTTCACAGTTTGCAACAAACGTACCGACTTGGTGAAGTGGTTGTTTAACGTGGGAAACAATGCTATGAAGGCAATGTCCTACTGCTGCTGTGTCGTGACTCATCAAAAGTGGAACTTCCTCTCCGACCATACAAGTGGATGCTGTAGCTACTCCAAATCCATCTTTTCCTCTATGGGAAAGCTTACCAAGTCCTTCTTGGATTGTAAGCACTGCTTTCTCGTTATTGAATGTTCCAATTATTCCACACATAAGAAAAAATGAACAGCTTTTGTTTTAAAAAGCAATCGATTTGTTCCTTTATGATGGTAACGTTTATATATGTGTTGTGATCCTCTTTTCTGTATGTTTTATATACCTACACAAATCCCACATGCATATTTATGGCAGGCAACTTCTGAAGTTAGATCAATGTCTCCTCGTAAGTCTGGTCATATTCTACATGTTGCCTATGATGAAACGGGATTTAAACTTGGGTACAAGAAACAAACTGTTGGCGGAGCATTTGCTAAGCAAGGTAAACTTGTTGCCAGGCCAACTGATAATAAATTAAAAGATATGCGTTCT
>JBLINR010000041.1:0-9558 GCA_047639395.1 Candidatus Woesearchaeota archaeon
AAGTGAGATTATCAAATATAAATCAGTCAGAAGTATGTCGACCATACATAAAGAGATATATGTAGCAATTGCCTACTTAATTTCTTCAGTTATTTTTACAAAACTACTGGCAGGTACATTCATTCTAAAAAATATTTGGGGCGGTGTATTTAATGTAAGAACAAACATCGTATCATTTAGCGCAGGAAATATTTGGCCTAATGTATTGAGTAGTGTTGCAGAATTAAACCCTGCATCTTTTACAGATATCATCGCACAATCAGGTGGACAATTTGTGATTGCAATTGCATTACTCGGAGTCACTATGGCTGCATTACAATTTAAAAGTAAAAATACTACTATTGCTATTGCAAAAGCTGCAACTGCAGTCTTAGGATTATTCTGGTTCGCACTTCTTACAGTACCACCAGCAAAAGCAGCAGGAAAGATCGTACAACCTATGATTAACGCACTGACAACAAACACATCCTTTTTATTTTTGGTGATCTTATTTATTCCAGTCGGTGTTGCACTTATCTTGGCAGTATTAAATGGAAGTATTAATAGATACACATTTGTTTCCATGTTACTTTCTATGTGGATTGCAGAAACAATTTATATGAGTCTAAACGGTGTTCGATTTATTTTATTCCTTGCACCCGCAATTGGACTCGCATTTGCACTCGGGGTATATTTCGCAGTTAAAAGTGTCACATTATGGCTACTCAAAGTACTAGATATTGCACACACGCAAAAAGAAAGTGAAGGAATTAATGCAGTTATGGCAATTGTTGGTATAACAGGAATTCTTATTGGACTTATCGCAAGTAAAACATGGTTCATCTTTTGGACATTTGTATTAATTGCAATTGCAATTGTGCTTTTCTTCGCACTAAGAAAACCATTAAAAATTCACACAGCAAAATCCGTTGCTTCTGTTACATTAGCAACAACAGGAATTGGTATTATCGTACTTCTTCTTGTTATGGGGTCCCCACTTGACAGTACATTTACAACATCAGAACAAGTATATCCTAACTTTGATGATACGTGGGTAGCATCAATGAATAAGATTGCAGATAATTCAACACCAGACGCTATTATTACAAGCTGGTGGGACTTTGGTCATTTCTTCATTGCAGCAAGTGGTCGAGGAGCAACGTTTGACGGTGCCTCACAGACAAGTCCACAATCACACTGGGTTGGAAAACTTCTTCTTGAAAACAACGAGAATGTTTCACTTGACATCCTACGTATGAGTAATTGTGGCGGAGATCAAGCATTTGATCGACTTCTTGAAGTTACAGAAGATACTACAGGCGGTGTTGTTGTTAATCAGATACTCTATGACACATTCGGTGTTGAAGATAAACAAACAGTCTTAATTGAAGCTGGTCTTACGCAGGAACAAGCAGACTATGTACTAGAAAAACTTGCATGTTCAAATCCTCCACAAAATTATGTAATTGCATCTGGCGACATGATTGGGAAAGCACCAGTATGGTCACATTGGGGATCATGGTCTTTTGAAAAGAAATATGTACTATCAAATTTCAAAGAACAGTCAGTTTCAGAAATGGCACAGTCTCTACAACTTAACGAATCAATAATACAACAATATGTAAATGATTTGAATGCAATTAATTTAAAATCAAGAACTGCAAACCAACGTGAAACTGATTTACGAAATCAATGGCTAGCCCCATACCCAGGATATATTCAAACTCCAGGCGGATATGTTGTTGCATGTGAAACACAAAACACAACAATCGGTTGTCAAAACGGAGTAATTGTTGATGGTCAAACAGGTGCTGTAACATCACAGAATCCACAAATCAAAATTCGACGGTTATTATTCCCTGAATCAGGTACAAAGATCACTGAGTTCCCAGCAGATCCAACAGGAAATATTGATGCAGTATTAATTCCAACAGCAAATGGGTATCAAATGCTCTTAGCAGCATATCCATTAGGAAACAGTTTGTTTACTAAGATGTACTTCCTTGACGGAATTGGTTTGACGAAGTTCACGAAATTTGATGATAGAAGATCAATCACTGGTGTACGTATCACTACTTGGGCAACTAACTGGGAATAGATGGAAAGTCGCAAACGCTCACTTGCTAAGACTATTTCTTGGCGAATTTGTGCAACCATTACTACTGCTGCACTTGTGTTTATTTTTACAGGTGATATTGCAATAGCAATCGGAATCGGTTCAATTGAAGTTGTTGCAAAGTTAGTTTTATACTATGCACATGAACGAATGTGGTTGAGATTTGCATAAATAGACTTAAATAGCAGTAAGAGTTTTGATTTACTATGGCAATTACAGACTGGGCTTTGATAAAAAAACACAGAGGATTCTTTGTGTGGATCGCAACAAAAGGGTTATTATTCTGTCGTAATGTTCTTCAAATACGTACAACAAAGGTGCGTCTTGGTGGTAAAACATTCAAGCTTGATTTTTTCTTTGCATTATCCGGATTTAATTCATGGGGAGAAAGTGCACATAACGTAGGATATCGCATGTTACTTGCTGAGTCTTCAGGTAAAGATGTAGTATTTGATGTTGGTGCACATATTGGTCTTTGTACATTACCACTTGCTCTACGTGCGAAAAAAGTATATTCATTTGAACCATCTACTATTAATTTCCAATACTTAAATCGACATATCCGATATAACAAACTTCGAAATGTCTCATCATTTGCATACCTAGTTGGAGAAAGTGACGAACCACAAGTTCCATTCTACGAAAGTCGAGATAGAGTCTCAGGTATGAGCTCAGTTACAAATGTCTACAACCAAGATATATTTACAGAAACAACTCGTCGTCAAATCGCACTTGATACATTTTGTTCTGCTAAGAATATTATTCCATCACTTATTAAAATTGATGTGGAAGGCGCAGAATTTGGTGTACTACGTGGCGCTGAGAAATTAATTAAAAAACACAAACCTATTATTGTGTTATCTGTACATCCTGCTCATTTGAAAGCTCTCGGAGAAAGTGCGTCTGATTTATTTACGTATTGTAAGAAGTTGGGGTACAAAATTATTGATGAGCGTAAAAAAGCAGTTACATCTTTTAAAGAAAGTGAATACTTACTGATCAAAAAATAAAGCATAGCAAAAATGAATAAAAAACTAACAAAATACATCCTCGTATTTCTTATTCTTCTTTCACTTGTCTTTACAATGATGTTTGCGTATCAAATTCGTACAGGCACAGTACATCTTGATGGAATTGAGGATAGTGTCTATGATAGTGTTCTAGGTCAAGTGCATGGAATTATTCTAGATGATGTAATTCGTGATAATCCTTTTTCATCTAATGGCCAATTAGTAACTCTTGCCGAACAGAAAATGAATGAAGTTGTGAAGAAAGGAGTATATACAAACACATACGGTACCATTTATTTGCAAGAAGAAATTGACACACAGATAGTTAATTTACGCGAAGGTTTTCAAGATTCTCATGGACAAACCTATCTTATTGGAATTGACCCTTATTTTTTTATGAACAATGGCATCAATTATGCTAAAAATGGACATATAGGAGATGCTCTTGTTGACATAGATGGTGAAATGTATCCCATCAATACGAAAAGACTTGCACCAACAGGTGTTATTGAGGTTGATAAGCCTACATTCCATATCTGGATTCTGTCTAAGCTCCTAACATTTAATGATATTACACAAGACTCAAATCTTGATGAAAAAATGGCAGCAATATTTTTATTACCAGCTTTGCTTGGCGCATTTACAATAATCCCTGCATTTTTTCTTATTCGAAAATTTTCAAACACAACATTCGCGGTGATTGGGTGTATAATCCTTACTGCCAGTCCCATGTATCTTTTGCGTACAGTTGCCGGATTTGTTGATACTGATGGATATCAGGTTCTTTTTTCGCTGCTTATTGTGTGTTCAATTATATTTTCATTTTCTTCAAAAAGTAAGTTCATATCTTATATGTTCGCTATACTTGCAGGACTATTCCAAGGACTCTATGTTTGGAGTTGGCAACCAGGGCGAGTAATTATGGTTGCAATAGTGGGAAGTTTAGTACTCTATATTATAGCCAAGGCAATCAGTGAGCAATGGTTTAATGAAAAGTCATTTAGAAAATTAAGAAAACTTCGCTTTGAATTGTATCTTAGTTTAACTTATATACTATCCACGATTATTTTTACAAAAATATTTGCAGGGACATTTATCTTTAGAAATATTATCTCAGATGTAAACTATATTCAAATAAACTTGATAGCAAAAGGATCACATAGAATATGGCCAAATGTTCTATCTTCAGTAAAAGAATTACAATCAGGTTCGTTTTCTGAAATTATTATGCAAAGTGGTGGGCAAATTATCTTCGTAGTGGCATTACTTGGAATTATGTTAGTTGCACTACAGTTTAAATCAAAAAGTAGAACATATAGTATTGCAAAAATATGTATTGGAATCATTGGAACAATTTGGTTTTATATATTCACCACAACAACTAACTCAATGGGCTCATTTGTTGATGGAGTCGCACAGCAATCACCACTAGTATTCTTAGTATTACTTTTTATTCCAATTGGAGCTTCATTACTGTTATCAATTGGTAATGGGCGCGTAAATATACACACATTGCTTGCTATTATTCTCTCCATGTTGTTTGCACAGACTATTTATATGAGTTTAATAGGAATACGTTTTGTTATATTTTTGGCACCAGTTATTGGAATTGCATTTGCACTAGGATTGTTTATTGTTTGTAAGACAACTGCTAACTGGCTAGCTTCGAGTTTAGAAATCAAACAGACTCAAAAAGAGAGTTACGGATTAATTGCATTGTTCGGATTTATTGCAGCTTGTATTGGCATCATTAGCCTAACAACAAGTATCACTTATTTTCTATTCTGGTCACTACTTATCATTGTATTAGGTAGCGTATTATTCTTTGTATTGAAAAAACCATTAAAAATTGCTACTGAAACAGCAACAGCAAAAATAACTATGTTTACATCAATACTAGGTATTTTATTTGTTGTATTCATCCTATGTACTTCTCTAGGGCCATCACTTACACTTTCACAAGAGGTGTACCCTGAATTTGATGATGAATGGGTAGCAGCTATGAATAAAATTCAAAATGATTCTACACCTGACGCTATAATTACAAGTTCGTGGGATTTTGGTCATTTTTATGTTGCAGTAAGTAATCGTGGCGTAACATTTGACGGTGCTTCACAAACAAATGCGCCATCACATTGGGTGGGAAAACTACTTCTTGAAAATGATGAGAATGTTTCCTTTGACATACTGCGTATGCTTAATTGTGGAGGTAATGAAGCATTTGATTATCTTCTTTCCGTAACAAAAGACCCAAGTTCAGGAGTTGTTGTGAATCAGTTACTCTCTGAAACATTTGGTGTTGAGGACAAACGATCAGTGTTAGAAGATACAGAGTTATTTACATTTACTGATGATGAAATTTCATCTATTATAGAAAAACTATCTTGTGAAAATCCTCCTCCAAATTATCTTATTACCTCAAGCAATCAGGTTGCTAATGCACCAATTTGGGCACATTGGGGATTATGGTCTTTTGAGAAGAAGCACGTTTTATCAAATCATAAAGTACAGACTGTTTCTCAAATGGCTACAGATTTAAAGATGGAAGAACAAGTTGTTCAAACCTATGTGGATGAATTAAAAACTCAGTCATCTAAAAAAGAATTCCAAAATCAATGGCTTGCCCCGTATCCTGAGTTCTTAGAATATTCGGAAGGGTTTTATACTGGGTGTGATTTTGTGAATACTACTATTTATTGTTCGAATGGAATTGAGTTTGACCTTGAATCTCAAACAATTATCTCACAGGATCCAATTGTTAAGGTAAGACGAGTATTCATATCTAATTCTAGTACCGTAACTGAAATTGAGATTGATGTTGGTGGGAATTATGATGTTTTGTTTATTCCAACTAATACAGGGTATCAATCTGTTCTTGGTACGTATCCTCTCGGAGGAAGTTTGTTTTCTCAAATGTATTTCTTTGATGGTGTCGAATTAGAACATTTCTCTAAATTTGATGATAGGCAAACTGTTAATGAAATGCGTATCACAACTTGGAAGACAGATTGGGACTGATTAATTATCTAACTAGTCGAGGGATAAGAAGTGTTGATGTTAATTCATATTTACCAGTTAGCTTGAATGTTAGTATGAGTTCTTTTTGTTGATCGTCAACTGCTATATGGCAGGATGTTAAAGAAGTCATGAACGTTTTTGAAATAGGTTCTCCTTGTTGATTTTTTAATATTGTTGACGCATGAAGTAATTCTAACCCTACTATATTGTTGTATGAATCATAGTCAAGGATGATGGAGCCGTACGATACTGATTTTACGGATTTACATGAGTATAAGAATAGCGTATCGTGTTGTTTGTCGTAATCAAAATTGTATGTTTTCATGTTTTTTAGTATAAGTACTTTAGATTTAAAACTGTATAGAAATAAACAATTAAATGTTACTTGATAGTGATTACATTTCGAGAACATTTAAAAAGGGTATAGTATTTCCCATCTACTTCCATGAAAATTAAGAAACTTCAAATAACATCACCTGGTACTTTTGCTCCAATTACCTATAAACCTGCACAAACATTATCCTGTGCATTACTAGAATCAGCCTCAGAAGCTTGCTCTGTTGACTTTGAAGAGCAAAGAGGTATTCTTGTCCCGTCGGGACTTAACGCCTTTAAAGGCAATGAATGGGGATATGAGATCGAGAAGAAGAAAGGTGATACGTCTTCGTATACCGTATCTGTTGTTTTTCAAGGTCGAGTGAAAGGACGTAAAGAGCGTAAATTGTTATCTGATATTGCTCAGGTTGTGTATTCGCCTAAGAATAAATCAGATGATTCTCTCGTTCTTGTAGAACAGACGTTTGAAGGAGAGATTAGTAAAAGTGCTGAGCGGAAAATTTCTAAACTTTATGAAGCTGTTAAAGATTTTGTATTACAGCACGATGTTATTCAACGTCATCCTAAGTATGATCGATTTAGTGAGTACAGACACCAGCATGAAATGACTATATTTCCATTTGTCCTTCATTTACAAAATTCTGATATGAATCATCACCGATTATATGCACCTCAATTGGCTGTTGTTGCACACCAAGTGATTCCTGGGTCTGAATATGTTTCTAGAAAGGGGAAAGAGAAGGCGCAGTTTATTCGTTTAGTGACATGTGGAAGGACAAAGATTAAAGATTTTTCATGATTTTCTAGGTAAGCATTTATACAAAAACAGTACCAAGGTTAATAAAGATAGAGATAATCTTAAATGTATGCCTTTAGATGATACTGTTCAAATTACACTTGATAATACTGCAAGTCTAGCTGAAATTTTAGATTTTGAAGTTCCGGGTTAAAAAGCAGATTATGAATTTACTAAATCTTGTGCTGAAATTCATTTATTCTCACAATATCAAGGACGCAGAGATTATGCACTACAAAAATTAAAAGAGATGTATAACCCTCATACTAGCGTTCATACATTAAATGGTCAAGGGGGAACATGGGTATATCTTTCTATAACTCCTGAAAGAGATGCGTTTTTCTTTATTGAAGCTTATCGAAGTGATTCACCTTATTTAGAAGAAGTTCCAAGGCCTGAGGAAGAAGCTGAGTGGATGGTAGAGTAGATTAACAGATATTCTATAATAAGTGGTTATCTTGACAAAAATTAACTAAGGTTATTCTCGGAACAAGCTTGTCTTCTGAAATATCAGAAATTTGTGTTTCTACCAAAGTGTTATCACAAGAAATAAAAACTAGATTCGGAGGATTCTTAGTAGCATTATAGTGAAGACAAGTTGCATATATGACCGAGTCAGGATAATGTATAGCTGTTCTTTCAATTAACTTTCGAACCGGATAATCATAATCATTGAAAATCTCATTAACAAAAGTCTTTTGAAAGTAGGCAAGTCTGTTCTCAACATCACTTTGTACTTCAAAGAATTCATTCGCCAGACTAGTTTTATCAACATATCTGCTTTTAGATGTTATTTCATGAACCCAGTTCTTTGTGCGAGAATCATATTTGTTATAATTAATGGTCTTTTGATTGAGAGTATCAATTAAAAGTTCAAATCGTAAGTCTATTATTGTTAGAATATTTGGCAATTCGGTTCTTTTTGTGAACTTTGAAATAACAACCGATCTGTTATTACCGAGAAATTTGAAAAAAGCATCTGCGTGAGTTACAAATGGGTCTAAGTCATCTGACGTGATCCCATAATCAAAGTCCTGTACTGCGTATAGATATCCTACAATAACTGACGTATCCAAAAAATACATCCTTACTAATTCTCTTTAGCAATTATGATCATGTCCTGCACGATTTTTGCTTTAACTTTCGTGTCAGTAGATATAACAGCGTCTTGCGTTGATTCATCTACTTTCCTCTTTAGCACAATTAACGAATTAAGAAAATTCCCTTTCTTTTGACGAAGTGACTCTCTAAAAGTTGATTTCAGTTTTGAGGCAGAAATTCCTTTAGCTGTGATTATGACATTATAGTCACAGAAAACATCAATAAAGAGACTTAAAGTATCTGTTACAAAAGAGTATTCCTCAAACTGTTTAGATTTAGATATTCTTTTGAACAATATAATCATTTTAGATATATGTTCTCTAAAATCTGGAAATTCAGAATTAGTTTGAAAGTCACAATAAATCTGAACTAGGGCCTTCGTATTTTCAGCAAGTAAATCAAAATCTTCTTTATCTAAATTTGCTTGAATAATTTGAAGAGCTTTGTAGGAGTCATTATCATAAAGCCGATACTGCTGTAATCGAATATCTTTTGCATTGTTCGATGAATATATACTGGAACCCTTGTCAATTGTGTCATCTAAGACTGGCTGTCTTAAATCATACCCTTTCAACTCTTCAAACAGAGTTGTAGTTGTTCCTGAAAAAGTTGTTTGTATGTTTTTACCAGCAGAAGTTGAGTAACCAAATCTATACCAAGCTCTCGTTAAAGGAAAATTTAAGTTATCAGCAACATAGACTAAGATCTTTTGAATCTTCGTTTGGTTGTTTTCAACACTAGTAATTACGCCTTTTTCTTTTAGTTTTAATACAACATATTGTACAAAAGATTCTTCTTCAAAAGACAGTTCTTTAAGGTAAACCATACTTATTATGAAGCCAGATTTATTTATAAATGGTTCTATTTGATGTGTCTAGTGGAAACTAGGTAGATTACATGCTGTGCTTTCACAAACCGATTATTTCATGTTCTTAGTGGTAGTGCTTTTCTTAAGGTAGTGTCTATAATACCCAATCATTGCGCTCAAGAGAAAAATTGTTGCTTTTGGATTAGTTGGACTCTTAAGTTCAATTGTCACTATTGGAATTCCATTGACGAACAATATGATATCAGGTCGTTTATTTATCTTATTCTCAATAATTGTGAATTGGTTAATTGCTAAGAATTCATTTTGTTTAGGTTTCTCAAAGTTGAATGATTTGACTATAGTACCTTTTATTCTTCCTTTTTCACGATATTCA
>JBLINR010000042.1:0-9018 GCA_047639395.1 Candidatus Woesearchaeota archaeon
TTTCTACACACATAGGTAGGCTTTGCACGAAAAGTGTTTCTTCTTTTAAATGACTAATGCGGTGATTTAACGACAGCTGTCTTAAACTCGTCGAGAGGGTTGCAGACAATCACCCCCTCTCCTGATTTCACACCAAGGCATTAGTCATATTTTTGGACTTTTCGTGCAAAGCCACATAGGTAAATACCTTTATAAATAGCCTATTCTTCTCTCGCTTTGATATGAAGAGATTCGTGCTTTATATCGGGCTTGTGTACAAATAGCACACAAGTGACGTCTCATCCGTATATAAACAACTAGCAATGCAGATGAACTACAAAATACATAAAGGAAAAAAAAAACATGGCACAAAAAGATACAGCAGCATTAAAATGGAAAAAGAAAAAATGGTTTCCGTTACTAGCACCGCAAACATTTGACTATCAAGAAGTAGGTCAATCACTAGCAATCGACAAAGAAGAACTCGTAGGTAAATCAGTTAAGATGAACGTTATGCATCTAACAAAAAATCCGCGAAAACAAAACACAAGCATCACATTCAAGATCATATCAATCCGAGAAGGAAATGCGCAGTTAACTGCACAAAAGTTTGAAATTATCCCGTCTGCAATCAAACGATTTGTTCGAACAGGTCGAGATAGAATTGATGATTCATTCATTCTTAAAACAAAAGATGGACGATATGCAAGAGTAAAACCATTATTAATCACTCGAGCACACCAACCAGGAACATTACATACTAAATTACGAATTCAGGCAACATCATTTTTGCGAGCACATGCTGCAAAGTTTACACTTGATGAATTAGTAAAACAAGTTGTTGATGGTTCAGTCTTAAAATCACTAAAAGAAGTATTAAACAAAATTGTTGTACTACGAAATTGTGAAATTAGAGCAATCGAAGCAATCGACCGAGTCGAAGGTTTGAAGCTTTCAAAAGCACGAAAACAAACTATTGAAGACGCTGCGAAAGTTGAAGTTGTTCAAGCTGACGAACCTGTTCAAGCAGACGAAGTACCTACTAAAAAGGAAGAATAGGAATATTCTTCTTTCTTTTACTTTTTATTTTCTTAATTATCTAAAAACAAGTTACAAGAATACTATGCGCAGATACATCTATTCGTTGATTTCATTAGTCACAAGACATCTATGCGCAGAGTATTTAAAGATAAGTTAATCATTCTTTTATGAATGGATGATAGGAAGAAACTTGTTATATTTCAAGATAAGGACATCAGGCGAATCTGGCACAATGAAGAGTGGCATTTTTCGATAGTAGATGTAATTACAATTCTAACAGAAAGTGTTGATCCAACAGCATATTGGAGAAAACTAAAACAACGTCTCAGAGAGGAAGGGAATGAAACCGTGACAAATTGTCACGCTTTGAAAATGCGCGCATCAGATGGTAAAATGAGACTTACTGATGCAGGAAACACAAAATAACTATTTCGATTAATCCAATCAATTCCTTCAAAAAAAGCAGAACCATTCAAACAGTGGTTAGCCCAAGTCGGCTATGAACGAATTGAAGAGATTGAAGATCCTGAATTAGGTCAAGATCGAATAAAAGAGTATTACGAGCTTAAAGGATATCCAAAAGACTGGATTGACAAAAGACTTCGAGGGATAGCAGTTCGTCAAGAACTCACAAGTGAGTGGGTGAATAGGGAAGTAAAGACTGAAAAAGAATTTGCAATACTCACAAATGAAATATCTAAAGCAACTTTTGGAAAAACTGTGGGCGAATATGAAGAATTCAAAAAATTACAAAAGAAAAACCAAAACTTACGAGATCACATGACTGATTGGGAGTTAATTCTCACAATGTTTGGAGAAAAAGCAACAACAGATATAACAAAAGAAAGAGATGGACACGGGTTTGTTGAGTGCAAGCAGTCCGCAAGTCTCGGAGGAAGTATTGCTAAACGTGCAAGGGAAGATCTTGAGACAAATTTAGGAAAAAGTGTTATATCAAAAGATAACTTTTTACCAAAAAAAGAAGAAATGAAAAGGATTTCTTAGGGATTGTTGTCTGAGGTAGGATTATACTTTGTCTCACACACAAAAGTAACTTCTAAGAGAGCAAGTCTACCCATACATTTATAAGGTTTATATTTATAAACGTACTATATGAAAAAGATCTATCAGCGATCAGATGGTACGTATACTTTTGACGAGTATACTGATAAAAAATTGAATAAAACAGTAATCCCGCCAAAATTTAGTCCTCAAGATAAACTTGGTGAATACCGCAGACGCGCAAAAAAATTACAAAATGACTGATCCAGCAACACTTCATGAATATGAACGTATCGTTCTTCCACAATTACAAACTACTACTGATCTTTCTAAATTAGAAACAAAAACAAAACTAACTGAGATTAAAATCAAGCGCGCACTACAATGGCTTGAAAATAAAAAGTTAGTGGCAGTTTCATATAACCCATATATTCTTATTGACTTGGATGAAAATGGGAAACTCTACAAAAAGAATGGCTTACCGGAAACAGCATTTCTTCGAGCATTAAAAACACCTTTAACACTTCAACAAGTACAAAAAGCGGCAAAATTAAATCCGCAAGAAGTTGGGGCCTGTTTGGGTGCACTCAAATCAATTGGTGCAATTGATACTAAAAAAGACAAAGAGTTAGTAATCTCACTAACATCAAAAGGAAAAACATTTCTGAATAAACCATCACTAGCTGAACAATTCTTACAAAAGAAATTCCCACTTCTCGCAACAACATTAACAAAAACAGAACAAGCGCTTGTTGTTTCATTAAGTAAACGAAATAGAATTCTCAAAGCGGAACAAAAAAAACAATTACGAGTCGCACTCACACCACTTGGAAAAAAGCTTGCAAAAACTGACTTTTCAAAACACAAAGTGTTAGAAACACTCACAAGAGCTGACCTTGCAAAACAAACATGGAAAAAAACTCCTATTCGACCATACGATGTCACAAGTCGTGTCCCAAATATTAGTGGTGGACGAGTACATCCAATGACTGCAGTTATTAGGTTAATTAAATCCATTTTCTTAGAAATGGGCTTTCAAGAAATGAAAGGGCCATGGGTTGAATCGGCATTCTGGTGTATGGATGCAATGTGGATTCCGCAAGATCATCCTGCAAGAGATGTTCAAGATACGTTTTATTTAAACACGAAAGGAAAACTTCCTCCGAAAGCACTCTTACAAAAAGTAAAAGATGTACATGAACATGGTGGAGATTCTGGTTCAAAAGGATATGGTACGAAATGGGACCCTGAAATCGCATCAAAATTATTATTACGAACACATACTACTGCAACAACATACAGATACTTTGCAAATAATAAAATAAAAGGACCTGCTAAATATTTTTATGTAGGGAAAGTATTTAGAAATGAAGCAATTGATGCAACACACTTACCTGAATTTTATCAAGTAGAAGGATTTGTAATGGATGATGGATTAACACTTGCGGATTTATTAGGATTGATCAAAGAGTTCTATGCAAAACTAGGTTTTGATAAAATCAAATTTAAACCAACATACAATCCTTATACTGAAAGTAGTGTTGAAGCATTCTATTATGATGAAAAGAAAAAGAAATGGATTGAATTAATTAATTCAGGCTTATTTCGTCCAGAGTCTCTAGCACCGTATGGAATTAACCAACCAGTCATTGCATGGGGACTTGGTGTTGAGCGACTTGCAATGTTATTGCTTGAGCAAGATAAATTAAAAGACATTATTGGCACATCAACAGATTTAGACTGGCTACGTTCATACAAACAGCCTATGAGGACTCGATAAGATGGTCGTACTAGAAACACAATTATCACAATTACAACAGCTTGTTGACAAACAGTTAACTATAGACAAATTAGAAAATACATTATTCACTTTGGGCTTTGAACTTGAAGAAGTGGAAGGTGACGATATTAAAATTGATGTAACACCTGATAGACTAGATGTACTTTCTACACAAGGATTAGCAAGAGCACTTCGTGCGTATCTTTCAAAAGACTTGAAGACACCAACATATGAACGAAACAAATCATCTTACAAAGTTATCGTTGACGATTCTGTTTTATCTGTTCGACCAGCAACTGCATGTGCTGTAGTGAAGGGACTCAAACTCACTGATCAATTCATCAAAGATATTATTTGGGTGCAAGAAAAATTGCACGCAACATTTGGACGAAACCGTGCAAGAAGTGCAATTGGTATTTATCCTTTAGAAAAAATAACATGGCCAATTACATTTTGTGCTAAGAAACCAAAACAAATTCATTTTCGACCATTGGAAGCAAAAAATCCAATGTATGGGGATGAAATATTAACAAAACATCCTACAGGAAAAGAATACGCACATTTACTAGAAGGAAAAAAAGTATTTCCACTCTTCATTGATGCAAAAGACGAAGTGCTTTCACTTCCGCCTATTATTAATTCACATGCACTTGGAAAAGTAACAACACAAACAACTGATGTGTTTATCGAAGCAAGTGGATCTGATTTTAAGATTCAATCAGAAGTACTAACATTACTTACAACGATGCTTGCTGAAATGGGTGGTACTATTTATGGCGTTGATGTTGTGTATGGGGAAAAAACTGAACATACACCTTACCTTGCACCAATAGAAAAAACAATAACTCCTATGTATGTAAAGGAAATTTTAGGTGTAGACTTACCTGCAAAAGAAATTGCAACACTACTCCAAAGAATGATGTATGGGATTGTTTCTGTAAAAGCAAACGAAGTCGTTGTCACTGTCCCGCCATTTAGATTAGACATTTGGCATGATATTGATGTTGTTGATGATGTGCTTCGCGCATATGGGATTAACAATATTGAACTTACTATTCCACAAGTTGCAACACATGCGATGGAATTACCTGAAAATAAATTACAAGAAACTATTCGTGATTTATTAGTTGGTTTAGGATTAAATGAAATTAAGACACTTGCTGTGACTGATAAAGTACAACAATTTGATATGATGGGCTTACCACAAGGTGATCACGTGAAACTGGGAAGTGTTGCAGAAAAATCAATAAATATGCTACGAAGTTGGTTACTTCCTGAAAGTTTAAAATTCCTAGCAGTAAATCAAAATCGATCTTATCCTCATAGAATTTATGAAGTTGGAGATGTTGTTGTTCCTGACAATTCACTGGATGTTACTGCGAGAAATAAAAATCATTGTTGTATTTGTTTAAGTGACGATGGTGTGACATTCACTCATATCAAACAAGTTGTGGTATATTTAATTGAAACGTTACAATTACCGTTAGAGATCGAAACTGGCCATCATAAATCCTTTGTTCCTGGAAGATGTGCATCATTACGATTTGGTAAGAAGGAAATTGGTTTCTTTGGAGAAGTACATCCAAGTGTTCTTGAAACATATAAGTTACAAACACCTGTAGTTGCAGCGGAATTTGAGACTACAGTTCTTGTTAAATAATAGTATTTGTACTGGTAAATCTCTAAAACTAGTCGAATGAGCGTAAGTTTTATAAAATGCGATCTTTGAATGTTTTATTATGCGATTACCAACTTTAGTTCATGCTCGTAAATTTATGTGGGTTCCTATTATACTTCTTATTATTTGTCTAATATTTTTCGGAGTTTCCAAAATAGTAACTGGAGAATTTGTTCATAAAGGTATTAGTTTGAAAGGTGGAACAACAATAACAGCCCAGTATGTATCTGATATGACTGCGTCTGATGTGACACAAAAACTTCAAGGTGCATCACAAGTAAAGGTTCGTTCATTAAACGATCTGAATACTCACATAGGATATATTATTGAAACAAACATTGTGGACACAGATGAAAAAGATCTTTTTGTTACACAAGTTCGAAGTATCTTTCCAGGTATTATAGACGATCACATTACAGTTGAAGTTACAGGGTCAAGCCTTGGATCACAATTCTTTAAACAAACACTTACTGCATTAATAACAGCACTCATCTTTATGGGTATTGTTGTATTCGTTGTATTCAGAACAATAGTTCCTTCTGCTGCAATAATGGCAGCAGTTGTTCTTGATTTAATTATTACACTTGGTATCTACGGAATGCTTGGCCAAGAACTTTCATCAGCAGCTATTGCAGCATTACTAATGATTGTTGGATATGCAGTTGATACTAATATATTACTTTCAAGTACAATGTTAAAACGAGGGGATATCGCTGTTTCTGAACGGTATTCTTCTGCATTGAAAACAGGACTAATGATGACTGCAACGACACTTGTGGCAATCTGTGTTGGACTTATGATCACAAACTCTGATATTATTAGGCAGATTATGATTATTCTTGTTATTGGTCTACTTGTAGATGCGATGAACACGTGGATTCTTAACGCTTCAATCTTAAAACGATACTTACAAAAACGAGGTGATCACGCATGAGGAAGTTCTTTTCTATTCGTGTAATCTTATTGATCATTCTTCTTCTTATAAGTGGAATTCTTATTGGATACAATCCAAATAATGATGGGGCTGCAATTGTTGGTGTTCAACCAAATACACCTGCAGCATTTGCTGGAGTTATTACGCTAGATGAAAAACCAACAAGCTTAGAACGTGTTGTTTCTATTGATGATACAACTATCACATCTGCACAGGATGCAAATACTGCATTTCAAGAAGTACAACCAGGTAGCACTGTTATTGTAACAACACATGCGGGACGCTTTTTTATTAAAGAACAAGTATACGTACTTTCATTCCCATTCCTTAATACTTCAAATACTTCAAATACTTCAAATAGTTCAAATCAAACACAGCAAGTAGCACAAACAGTTGTTGCAAGCGGGTTAACACTCGTTGATGCACCTTCAACAAACATTAAGAAAGGTCTTGACTTACAAGGTGGAACAAGAATATTACTTTCACCTGAAGATAACATTACCTCTGATGAGTTTGAATTACTAAAAACGAATATTGAAAAACGATTAAATGTATTTGGATTAACAGATATTCGTGTAACGGTTGTTCGTGATTCTTTTTTCGCAAGTGAACCTTCATTTGTTTTAGTTGAAATTGCAGGTGTGAATTCTCAACAAATTGAAAAACTGATTTCACAGCAAGGTGAATTTGTTGCAAGAATTGGTAACGAAACAGCATTTGCAGGAACAGATATCTTGGCTGCACAAAGCAGTAGAACAACTGGCTCATTAACAAATGCTGGTTGTCAATCACATGATCAAGGCACGGTGTGTCAATATTCATTTCCGGTTACTGTAACACAAGAAGCTGCAAGACGCCATGCTGACATTACTCGGGAACTTTCTATTACTCCAGGAACTGATTATTTGGAACTACCACTTGAATTATACTTGGATGGTGACTTGGTAAACTCACTTCAAATTGGATCAAGCCTAAAGGGGCGTATACATACAACATTCACAATTCAAGGGTCTGGAACAGGATCTAATATCTACGAAGCAAGACTTGCTGCGACAAACGATATGAAAGAAATGCAGTCTATTTTACAAACAGGTTCCTTACCTTCAAAATTAACAATTGTCCGAAGCAATACAATTAGTGCTTCATTAGGAAAGACATTTGTAAGTAATGCATTATTAGTTGGACTTGCAGCAGCAATTGCAATTTGTGTTGTTATTTTTACTCGGTATAGACGATTAGTCATTGTAGTGCCGATGATTACAGCTGCATTAAGTGAAGTTATATTATTATTAGGTTTTGCAGCCTTAGTTGGTTGGAATCTAGATTTAGCAGCAATTGCAGGTATTATTATCATTATTGGAACAAGTATTGATCATCAGATTATTATTACGGATGAAATGCTTGACAAAAAACAAAAAGTAAGTTCCTACAAAGTACGTGCCAAAAAAGCATTTTTTGTTATTATGACTGCGTATGCAACATCACTTGTTGCAATGATGCCTCTTTTATGGGCTGGAGCAGGTTTATTGAAAGGATTTGCACTTACAACAATTGTGGGAATCAGCTTAGGTGTATTCATCACACGTCCAGCATATGCGCATGTTGCACAGTATTTCTTATCTAAGAAAAACTAAGTGTGCGCATACATAGATTTTTAATCTAGTGGACTTTGAATATTTCTTAAATTGTGTTTTGCAACTCTTGTATAGATTTGTGTTGTTTCTAATCGAGCATGTCCAAGTAGTGCTTGAATATATCTAAGATCTGTTCCTTGTTCTAACAGGTGTGTTGCAAAAGAATGTCGTAATATATGTGGTGTAACTTTTTGTATAATCTTTGCTTTCTTTGCAAGTTTAGCTAAAACAACTTGTACAGATTTGTTAGAATAGTTTCCATTTCTACCTTTGAGCACAGATCCTATGCCTTTGGTATCTAATCTATCAAGTACTCTTTGGGAAACTATAGTTAGCCTATCTTTTTGGCCTTTTCCCTGTTTTACTACTATTATTTTGTTTTCAAAGTCAATATGTTCGAATTTTAAATTAATAAGTTCTTGGAGTCTGATTCCGCTTGAGTATAGAAGTTCAACAATAATCTTATGTTTTTCGTTTGTAGTTGCATTAATTAATGATTTAATTTGCTTTTTTGTTAATATCTCTGGTATTTTCGACTGTTTTTTTGGAATTGGAATATATTCTGGTTTTTGTTTCAAAACTTCTTTTTGATAAAATGATATTGTTGCGACGGCTAATCTCACTGATTGTGGGGATTTATTAGTATTTAGAAGAAATAGTAAGTATTCTCGTTTTTTCTTTTTTGAGTTCAGAAATTTCTGCACATGGAACAGATATGATTTCTGAGTTGTTTTTGTGAAACCACGAAGTTTCATTTCGTCAATGAGTTGTTGGAGCATGATCTTGAAAAGTAAGCTGGTAATATAACAATTACTTCGCTAAATCCGCAAGATTTACGTATTAAACGAACATAAGTTCGCTTAATACTTGTTATACACAATTCTAAATCAAAACTCTTTTAATCTAATACATGATTTTAGTTTATTATGAAAATTTACTTTGCTAGACATGCAGAACCAAATTACGACTT
>JBLINR010000043.1:0-8945 GCA_047639395.1 Candidatus Woesearchaeota archaeon
CAATCTTAGCTGTGTGTCAAACTGCCGCATATTTACATAATCAATTTCAACATATTCACCCGTTTTTAGATGGTAATTCTCGAACAACAAGACTACTTATACAAATGTATTTTGAAAAGCACAAGCTCGCATTTGATATCCCGTTAGGATTCACAACAAAGTATATGCAGTTAACAAAAGGATACACAAAGCGAGATGATGAGCAATTAGCTCGATTGTTTGTATTAATCATTTTTTCATTATCTCAACAGTTGCACTAAACATCTGCATTAACGTATGAACCATTATAATGCTAATATGATAAACAAGATATATACAATAAGTAGCACTACCGCTTCCCATCTGGCAATTGTTTTATCTCGCTTAATGAAAATATATAACAAGAATGTAAGAAGAATACACGTTGGAATAGCTAATGTTACCGTTAAAGATGAAAAAAAGTGAGTTGCAAACAATGCAGGAATACCAAGCACCATAAACGTGTTAAAAATATTTGAACCAATAACATTACCTAAAACCAGATTTAGTTTTCCTTTTCTTAATGCTTGGAATGAAACTGATAACTCAGGTAAACTTGTGCCCAATGCAACAAGCGTCATTGCAATGACACTCGTATCACTCATACCAAATAAAACTGTTAGTTCTTCAACACTCGTAATTGCATAGACACTTCCTAAGTAAATACCTACACAGCTTAGTAATATATACACTAAGTGTAAACCTTGAAATTTTTCATTTTGTACTTTTGTTTGTTTATTATGTTCTTTAGAATGATATAACATGTAAACTACATAACTTAAAATTAGGAATATACCCTCAGTGAATGTAACTCTCCCATCTAAACTCACTAACACTAGGAGTAAAACGGAGATTAATATTGCAGGAAAATCAACTCCAGTCATAGTTATCTTCCGACTGTGTTTAGCATGAACAAGAACACCGCATAATCCTAAGATAATTCCGAAATTTGCAATATTGCTTCCAACGACAGTTCCTGCAGGAAAATACAATGCGCCATCAAAGACTGCAACAATTGCTGTGACCAACTCTGGAAGGCTTGTTCCTAATGCAACAATTGTCACCCCAATTACGAAATCAGAAAGATGCATAGATTTTCCGACACGACTCGCATAATCTACAAACCAATCAGAGGACTTGATTAATACTGCAAAACTCACAATAAAAACACAAATCCATAAAAATAATTCCATAACCTTGATTTAAACTCATTCATTTATATGCTTTTGTAAGAAATGGCGAAAATATAGTAGTACAAAAACACTAAAAATGTAAAACAGCGTATACTGCAACACGGCACACCTATGAGTTCGTCTTCGACTTCTCCTGTGCCTCCCTCGGCGGCAGTATACGTATACTTGTTATTAGAATTAGAGAGATAAAAGCAAACGTTTTTATATAGAATACGGCAGATACCATATATAGGTGAACATATGGTTTTAGGATTAATTATAGCAATAGCAATTCCAGTTATTCTCGTACTATTTGTATGGGGATTGTACAACGGACTTATTCGACTTAAGAACCAAGTAGCAAACGCTTGGGCACAAATTGATGTGCAGCTTAAACGACGAGCAGATCTTATCCCAAACTTAATTGAAACAGTAAAAGGATACATGAAACATGAGAAATCTGTGCTTGAAAATGTAACAAAAGCTCGAACATCACTAATGGGAGCACAATCAGTTTCCGATAAAGCAAATAGTGATAACATGCTTACAGGTGCATTAAAAAGTTTATTTGCAGTAAGTGAAAACTATCCACAATTAAAAGCAAGTGAAAACTTCATGCAATTACAAGAAGAAATCACAGGGACAGAGAACAAAGTTGCATACGCACGTCAACATTACAATGACACAGTTATGGAATTTAATACAAAAATTGAATTGTTCCCACATGTAATTTTCGCACGGATATTAAATTTTGTTCAAAAGGACATGTTCAAAGCAACAGAACAGGAACGTAAAAACGTAAAAGTTAGTTTTTAGATGAAATTAAATTTTCACGAAGAAATTCGGCGTAATAAGATCAAATCTGCTTTTTTAATTATTTTTTTTATGATCTTTGCAGGAGTTCTTGGTGTTGCATGGGGATGGTATATTGGCAGTCCTACAACAGGATTGGTTGTTACAGCAGTTATTGCATTCATCTACGCTCTTATCTCATGGTTTTCAGGCAGCGCAATGCTTCTTGCACTTAGTGGTGCAAAAGAAGCTAATAGGACACATTTTGCTAAGTATATTAATACAGTTGAGGGCCTTGCCATTGCTGCAGGAATTCCAAACCCAAAAGCTTACGTTATTGACACACCAGCACTAAACGCATTTGCAACAGGCCGAGATCCACAACACGCAGCGGTCACTGTTACAACAGGATTATTACAAAAATTAGATCACCAAGAATTAGAAGGTGTTGTTGCACATGAAATTGCACATATTAAGAATTATGACATTCGTATAATGATGCTTGCAGCAATTCTTGTAGGCATTGTTACATTATTATCAGACATTATGTTTCGTACATTTATCTTTGGTGGAGGTCGTAAAGATCGAGATGGGAAAATGACTATAGTAATTATTGTTGTTGCTGTTTTGCTTGCTATTCTTGCACCTTTGGTTGCACAATTCATCCGTCTTGCTATTTCACGCCAACGTGAATACCTGGCTGACGCACACGGTGCAAAATTAACTCGCTATCCTGAAGGGTTAGCAAGTGCATTAGAAAAGATCAAAGGAGATCACAAGCCTGAATTTAAAGGTACATCTAACGCTAATGCGCATTTGTTTATTAGCAGTCCTTTTTCTAAGTCAAAGAAATTTCTTGCACGTATGTTTGCAACACATCCGCCGATTGATGAGCGAATTAAAAAACTTCGCGCTATGTAATTAGAAGTCAAAGATTGTCTTCTGTCGATTCAACGCATCTAACACAAAAGACTTGTTTAAAATAGGATTCAAATCAATTTTCAACTTCTTTGAAAAGAATTTTCTCGCATACTCTTCTAAAAGTACTTTATCACTAAATCCAATACTAACTCCGTCCAAAGCTTTTCTTACCGTTTCTCGTACAACCCAAACACCTAGTGACTGTTTGTATGATGGTGAAATGTATCTAATTGCAACAATAGAGCCGCAACGTTTCTTATTCTGTAGGAACTCAACAATCGGCAACCTCGTTGCATAGTAACCACCAGCAGTGTTCTGTGCATAGGCACTTCTTGCCCCATACTGTTCAACATCTTGCATAAACTGCCCATCAGGCATAATTTCAATAAATTCAAACATATATGGGCCATCAAAACAAAGAATAAGAAAATAATTACCCAAGTATTCTGCAAAATAAGAGGTACAATCAATATCCGTAAATAAAGGAAGTTTAGGAATAATGTTTTTTGCTAGTGTATCGTCAACTGCAGTAATTGACCAACGTGTCGGTACAACTTTACGATTCTTCTCAACACCAAAGTTTCCTGTTGATAATACTTGCATTAATTTATGTTCGTGTACACCTTTCGCAAATAGCTCAGTTAAGGCAACTGTTGCCTTACATTCAATGTCAAATGCTTTCTTTTCAATTCTCTGATCAGTCTTAATTGTGTGTGGTTGCACAGATCGTGCATTACCATAGCCACCATAAGGAATAACATCTTGTGCCTGAGTAAACACTTTTGACACGGCAGCATCAATATCTGCATCTACTGTATGAGATGAAAGTGCAATTTCTTTTGCAATATCAAGCATTTTGCTTTTGTTTGTTACTGCATGTGTTGCAAAGCTTGCATTAAGTAAATTTCTTCTCAGATCAATTACTGCCTTTTTAGAATACTGTTTTGTCGCCCAGTGTTTTGGATCATCATGGTGATCGTCCTTTTGCGTATGTAAAAATCCAACATTTACAAACGGATACGTTTTACGATCCACAAAAATACCAGGTATTTGTACTGGGTCCATAAAATATATGAATGCAGGTTGTGTTTATATAGATACCTCGATGGGCATTTGTTATTTGTATACTACGCGCAGATCTACTGCTCCGTTGATCGCAGATTCTACGTCGAGTGAGTTGCATGCCTTGAAGTTAGAAGAACTTCGACGGACCTGTGGATCTTCGATCAACATGTAATCACTCACTCTCCTGACCTCACTGCAAGGCGTAGTATACCGTATAATTATTTCTAAACAAGCTTATTTTAACGTAACATTTAAAAACCCCTCAAGCCATTATTAGACGAGAGAGAGGGGATTCTATAACGTGACACGTATCATCAAACTGGAGATGAAAGGCTTCAAATCATTTGCCCGCCAAACGGACTTAGTATTTGGAGATGATTTTAATGTTATTTTAGGACCAAATGGTTCAGGAAAAAGTAATGTATTTGACGCTTTATGTTTCGTATTAGGAAAAGCTAGCGCAAAAGGTCTTCGAGCAGAAAAGTCTGCAAACCTTATCTATAACGGTGGAAAAACCAAAAAAGGTGCAAAAGAAGGTGAAGTTTCTATCTACTTTGACAATAAAGACAAAGTATTCCCTATTGACACAAAAGAAGTAAAAGTTACTCGAATTATCAAAGAATCAGGTCAGTCTGTGTATAAGATTAATGGAAAGAAACATACACGAACTGAAATATTAGACCTACTACAATTTGGAAAAATTAACCCAGATGGATATAATATTATTTTGCAAGGAGATATTGTTCGCCTTGTGGAAATGAGCGGAGATGACCGTCGACGTATTATTGAGCAGATTTCAGACATTTCTATTTATGAAGAAAAAAAACATAAAGCATACCTTGAACTTGAAAAAGTAGAAGACAGCTTAAAAGAAGCACAAATTATTCTTGGAGAACGAGAAAGCTATCTTAAAGACCTTCGAAAAGAAAAAGAACAAGCAACAGTATATCAACAAGCTGAAGATCTTGTGAAAAAAGGTCGTGCAACAGTTCTTCGTCGAACAATTGATGACAAGAAAAAGAGAATTGAAGATATTCATACTAAAAATGAAACAAACGTAGAAAAACAAAAATCTCTACAAACGGATATTGATGATCTTAAAGCAAAAACTGCTGATAAGAAGAAAGAAGTAGATGCCATTAATGCTGAAATTGAAAGTAAAGGTGACAAAGAACAAGTTGCGTTACATAAAGAAATTGAAGCACTCAAAATTGATGTTGCAACTGGCGAAACTCGTATTGGTGCAATAAAAGACGAAATATCACGTGTTGAAGAACGACGAAAACAACTAGATAGTTCATCCAAAGAAATCTCAGTTAAAATCAAAGACCTTGAGCAAACACTCAAAGAACAAGAAAATAATATCACAAATAATTCAAAATTAGAAATACAAGTCAAAGAAAAAATTGGGAAATTTAAGAAAAAACATAATCTTGAAGGTGCACCTGATATTGAACAAGGTATTGACGAGTTTGATAAACAAATTGATACTGAACAGCATAAAATTGATGCTCTACGAGAAAAACAACAAGATGCACTTCGTAATAAAGATAGACTTGAAATGCAGATACGTAATGCTGATGAAAAGATAGACAAAGTTCTCGAAGTTTCAAATCAAAACAAACAAGAAGTTGCAGCACTTAAACAAAAGAAACTGGAATTTAAAAAAGTCACACTAGAATTAAGTAAATCATTATCTGAGGATGGATCAATTGTATCACAATTAAGTAACTCGCGAAGTCGATTACACTTTGTAAACGAAGAATTAGCCAAACTAAATGCACGAAGTGCAACAATCCAAGAAACGTTGGGTGGTGGAATGGCAGTATCCAAGATTCTTGAACAAAAAAAGAAAATTGGCGGAATCTTTGGAACAATATCAAGCTTAGGAAGTGCTGATAAAGAATATGCAAAAGCACTTGAAATTGCAGCTGGTGGAAAAATCAAAGCAGTTGTTGTTGAATCTGACAGCATTGCACAAAAAGCAATTAGCTTCCTTAAAGAGAATAAACTTGGTGTTGCATCATTCATGCCATTAAATAAAATTCGAGCTCCTACTATTAATAAAAACAAAGATCTTCTTGCACAAAAAGGTGTGCATGGCTATGCAATTGATTTGATTAGCTTTGATAAGAAGTATCAAAAAGTCTTTGAGAATGTATTTTCATCAACACTCATTGTTGATTCTATTGCTGTTGCACGCCGAATAGGTATTGGAACAATACGTATGGTAACTCTCGAAGGAGATGTTGCAGAAACTAGCGGAATTATGCAAGGTGGGTTTAGAAAATCACACGGTACAGGCATGTCATTCTCACAAAAAGATATTACAGAAAAAATTGAAAAATTTGATAGAGAAGCAGCTGATCTTTCAAACGTAACACGAAGCCTTGAATCCAGACGTATGGATAACGAGGAAATAATTACACGATTCCGAGAATTAAAAGCAAACTTAGAAGGGGATATTATCAAAGTAGAAAAATCACTTCACTTAGAAACAGGTGACTTTGATATGTCTCAGAAACTCAAAGTTGAATTCGAAACTGAATTAAAAACAGTTGATAAAGAATTTAGAGATATCCAAATGCAAATCTCAGGTGTGAATCGAGATCTTGCAACATTTAAAGTCGAACGACAAAAACTTAAAACACAAGTTATGGATCTACGAAATCCAACGAAAGTTGCTGAACTTAACACACTTCTTGAACAAGAACGAATGTTACACGAAGGTATTATCAGAGCAGAAAGTGAAATTAAACATATTAAAAATCAATCAGCAAATATGTTAGGTCCAGAAGCTGAGAATACTCGAAAAATTATCCAGCAACACGACCGAGAAATTGCTGAATTCAAAACTGAACGATCTCGATTACAAGAACTTTCTAAAAAGAACATTACCGTCCTTAAAGATAAAGAAAGTCGCGAGCAAGCGTTCTATAAACAATTTCAAAAGGCATTTGCTCAACGAACTGCACTTACAAAAGATATCGTAGTTCTTGAATCTAAAACAATTAAAAAAGAAGATGACATTCGAGAATTTGAACGTAAGAACACTGTTGTTTCAATTGAAGTTGCACGATTCCAAGCAGAGTTAACTGTTATTTCAGAGGAGTATGTTTCATTTAAAGACATTGAAGTTTACAAAACAAAACCTACTGACGAAATCAAACGAAGTATTAGTGATAACGAAGCAAAGCTTCGAAGAATTGGTCCAGTAAACATGAAAGCTGTAAAAATGTACGATAAAGTCCATGAACAGTATGATCAACTTGTCGCTAAAAAAGAAATTCTTGTTAATGAACGAGAACATGTCCATATTATGATTAACGAAATCGAAGTACGTAAAAAAGATTTATTTATGGCAGTATATGATAGACTAAATACAAACTTCCAACGAATCTTCAAATCACTTTCAACAAAAGGAGAAGCCTTTATTGAATTAGAAAATCCTGAACAACCTTTCGAAGGTGGAGTTAACATTAAAGTAAAACTTACAGGAACTAAATTTATGGATATCCGATCTCTCTCAGGTGGAGAGAAAACAATGACTGCCTTAGCATTTATCTTTGCAGTTCAAGAAAATGATCCAGCTTACTTCTATATTATGGATGAAGTTGATGCAGCGCTTGATAAACGTAATAGTGAAAAGCTTGCAAATTTAATTAAACAATACTCAGACAAAGCACAGTACATCGTAATCTCACACAATGATGGGTTGATTTCTTCAGCAAACACGTTGTATGGTGTGTCAATGGAACAACAAGCTGGTGTGAGTAAAGTTGTTAGTTTGAAGTTATAGAATATCTAACTGTATTTTAAGAATCAATTTATTTCTTATACTCTAAGATCTCATCAGAATACATATGCATCATATGAGCCATATCAGGTTTAACTAAAACTTTTGCTGCACGCTCTTGCCAACCACCAAAATTATACCACATATTTTTATAAAAATGACCTCGGCGTACTATGCCACTTACAGAACCATCTTTTAATTCAATTTGTAATCTGGCAGGAAGCTCAGTTTTTTTTGGAAGAAACGTTAAATTAACATGTGCAAGTGTACCGTTTAAAGTGGTCCTGTGTTCTATGTGAGCTCGACCAAAATCTGATTCAGCTTGATCTTGTGGTTTTAAAACCACATTTAACGATTCCCGTGCATAATTAGGGCCATACATAATTACTCTACCTTCTCGAGATTTAATCGAAGAAACAGTAATATTACCACCATGGATGTTTTTACTTATTCGCCGTACATATGCAAGCGTTTGTTCCATTGGTTCGTTGTGTTTCTCTCTCAAAGCACGACAAAAATCATTTAGAGTAGTCATACCATAAAAGAATTTTGAACCCTTTAAAGCTTTAAGTCATAGAATTATCATTCAAATATTGAAGAATTATACATTTCCTTAACATCACAAGGTACAACTCCTGCAACCATGGCAGGTAGAAAAACTGACTCGTTACCCATACGTGTAACAAGACGTCCAAGTCTGGAATCACGAGCAGTACTTAGCGTTCCGGGATCACCAAATACATAATCTAGTCCTATTAACCTGGAACCATATTCGCAAGCACTAACATCAGACCCATCGCGTAATACACGAACATTACCTGCAAGAACAGGTGAATTGCAAGGAGGAGAATTACCAAATCTGAACATTAATTCGTTAGAGCCTAAACTCGCGTCATCAGTTAAAAGTTTTGTTTCAACAGTTGCTATCGTATGAAGTTCTTTCTTTTCATCAACTGCTTGTAAGTTATGCCAACTTTGACCTTGATAGGCAGTACCTGAATAACTTAACGATACTAATGGCTCGAAAAAAGAGAAAACAAAAGGATCAGAAAGGCCAGAATTATCAACTACACACCTTGCAACGCGACCTAACTACATATTAATAGCTTCATGGACTTTCGCTTCAGAATCAGCATTAATTATATTTGCATCTCTCTTTTTTGGAGATTCAGCAATCGTTT
>JBLINR010000044.1:0-7454 GCA_047639395.1 Candidatus Woesearchaeota archaeon
ATTAGGTGCTGCAATTGATGCTTCAAATGAATATGTTGCATCACAAGGTGATTTTTATTGTGAACATAAGGGTCCAAAGAAGATACATTATACAACCGTAAAACGATCTGATATAAGTGGGGATAGCATTATGTATTCAGAAACTTGGATGAAAGTAGATACATCAGATAAATTAAGTTATATAACCAAAAGATATACTCCTCTAGATCTATATGATCCAACAAATCCGTCAATTAGTACTACTGTTGAATACGCAGTTTCTGGAAAACGTCCGGTGAGTTTATATGTGGATGATCAGAGTGCGAGCTGTAACTATGGTATCAAATTTTCTGATTCTCCTGCTGTTCATGATTTAGTTAGTTTAAAGTCTCTTGGAGAAGCGTATGATTTTTCTACGGAACAAAAAATGCAATCCTATGATGATTTTGAAACTCGAAATATTAATGGCTTTTCTTGTCAGTATGGTGAATTTGGTCCTGGGTTATTTGGATGTTTTTCAAAGGAACATTGTGCTACTGTTTTTACAGGCATAGACATTCAAACTACTGCATCCTTGTCTGCAAATGGAAAGAGTGCGACATTGAGTACTGATGATGCCTCAGTAGATGTTTCTGTTGACTTACCAACAGATGTACAAGTTGATTCGCAATTTGTTATTGATATATCTCGTACAGTAAATATGGTTTCTATTTCTTATGATGAATTCCCAGATACTGTTTTTGATGTAGATGTTGATACAACAAAATGTTCAGATTCTGATGAATTTTTAAGAGTCTCAGCCAAATATGATAGTTATACAGATCCTGATTTTGCCGCTGAACTTGCGACACTTCCATCAGGTGATCTAACTGCGGATGATTATTCTGTCTCAAACGAAGATTTTATTTCACGTGGAGAAGAGGCAGTTGCAAAAATACTTGCTAATGAATAATGACTAAAAAACAAACAATCGAGTCACTTGCAAAGGAGATTCGAGAAATAAAAGCAACAAATGCATCTGTTGAGCAAGACAAAGCATGGGAAATCTCAAAAACAAGACGACTCACAATTGCCTTTCTTACTTATGTAATAATCTCTTTATTCTTTTGGGTAGCACAACTTCCAGAACCCTTTGTTAATGCACTTGTACCAACAGCTGGGTTTGTATTGTCAACATTGGCACTACCCTATGTAAGATGTATGTGGCAAAAATTATAAAAAAATAAAAAAAAAGATGAAGTAAATTTACTTCTTATCTTTTGGGTCTACAGATATTTTTCTAAGCGGTACTGGACTTGGTAAGTTTAAGTCTTTTGCTAAGATAATTGACTGTACTTGACACTTTGAAAAGATAGCGTTCATTACTTTTGAAATCATATCTTTTGGCAATGCTTTATCAACCTTGAAAGATGTTGCAATTTTTTCAGCGTCAGCTTTTGGAACTAATTCAAGTAAGTCTCCTGCAAGGACCATACGTCCAATCTTTGGTTCGAATGCTAGTTCGTATTCAAAACTAATCTTCACAACACCATTTGTTGTATCTGCTAAAGTTAATTTATCTTCAATTACTTTCTTAATTGAGATATTGTTATTAACTTTTACTTTCCCTGCTTTTCCTGGAAAGTGTTCTCCTTCAATTTTTGTAAAATTAAATCCGATTGTAGTCATTTTTTCACCTATTCTGTTTTCTCTTCTTTTTTGTCTACTGGTGCTTCTTCAGTTTTTGGTTCTTCAAAAAGCGGTGTAGTCCCAGTCTTTGTAACTTTCAAATTAACTTGAGAGACATCTTCGCCAATTGTATTTCCAGCTACTGTCTTTCGTACTCTTCGGCCTTCCCTGTTTTTACGCAGTCCAGTTCCTTTTGTAATTAAGATTTTTCGTTTTCCAGTCATGTCGACATCGCGTCTCATACCGAATCCTGCGGAATCGCTGCCACCAGTAATTAAGAATTCATATCCTGGCATATCGACTGATTCCCCTTTAACAGAGTCGCCAATCTTTTTTCCTACAAAGACGTTTGCATTATCGCCTTCAATTTCTATTTGTTTTGTTTTCCCGGATTTATCTCCTAGGACTATTTTACATTTTACCATTGCATTAATACCTCCTAATACACAGTTGTACTAAGGCAGAACCGCTCTTCATTTAAAAACGTTCTCAAATTTAGATAATTTATACGCAAAAATGTCACTATATATAGAAAGGTTAAAAAAGGAGGACCCATAAAAAATGTTTTGAGGAAAGATATTATGACTTCTAAAGAAGAAATAAAACAATTAGCTGAGACTTTATTGAAGAAAGGAATTTCTAAAACAGGTCTTGATGCTCATAGAATGGCAGAAAGTATGCTTGAAGGATCAAAAGTCACAGATGCAACACGTCAAAAGAAAATTCAAGAATTACGCGCGCGTGCAACTGCGGAAGTAAAACGCCAAGAAGTACCTGCTCCTGAACCTTCATTAACACAAGCAATGGCTGCTGGACCTGCAACTCACGTAAATGCACAAGGTGCACATACTGATCATAAAGAAGAAATTGTCCATATTCGCGCAGTTCTAGATGAACAGCACCAACGAATAGAACATATGCTTGGTCAAGTATCTCAAATGCAGGATAAATTATCTGTTCACGATCAAAAATTAGATTCATTACAACCAACTGAGCAAGCACAGTCTGGTGAAATACCTGAACTGGTTGAAGAACCAGCTGTTGTGCAGGAACAATCAATACCACAAGCACCGCAACATCAGCAAGAACAACCATCTGAACAAGTACAAGAAGTTGCTCATGAATTAGTTGAAGAGGCTCAAGAAGCACAAGCTGATCCACAAGTTGCTATGGCCCAGGAAGCTGTTGAAAATCCTTATTCTCAGGAAGAAAACACTGCATTAGAAACACCTGAATTGGTTGAAGAAGTAGCTGAAGATATTCGAGAAACGTCTATTCATACAAAACAAGATGAAATTGCTGAATTAGTAGAAGAGGAACAAGTTGAGGAAGCACAGATTGCTCAACCGTCTTTAGATACACCACCTTCACAGGAAAAGAAAGAAACTAAGCCTGAAGATGAAGTAGATTTGGTTGATATGTTCAATTCTAGTAAATAATTCTTTTTTTTCTTATTTTTCACTATAATTATAGTGGTGTTTTTCAAGCGTAATAGTTAATGTGAGATCATCCCGACTACAAATAAGTGGTGATATTGCTGAAAAGAGGCTCAGGATCCGTACTCATTTTTAAATGGTAACATTCGGAAAGTATATAAAGGATATCCACTTTGCACATCTAGAAACTATAGTATAAGCTTAGCGCTATACTAAAGGGGGTTACACTAATGATAATGAATAAGATACTAACATCTATTGTACTAATGTTCTTGCTTACATTCGTAGCGGCAAGCGCAGTAACAGTTACAGTAGGCGACGTTACACTATCTCTTGACGAGGCAGTAAAACGAAGCAACCCAGCCGAAGCTGGTTCAGACGATAAGCTAGATGACAAAAAAGATTTAGAATATGTGACATTTAATATTCCAGTAACTGCAATAGATGGTTCTGTGACTATTAGCGCATTATCAATCGATCTATCATCTTTTACATATAAGACAATTGATGATGAAGTAACTGAAGCTGATAAACTTAAAATTATCACAACTTTCCCAGTTACGGTTACAAACGCAACAACAACAAATATTGTAGTTGAAGTACTTGTACCATCAAATCTAGATTCTGTAGATAGCAGCTTTAATAGAGTGCAATTTACATTACCTGTAACAACAACAACAAGTCTTGGTTCAATCGCAAGCTTATTGAAATTTTACGCTGAAAACGGTGTAACAATGAGTGATGTAAACATTGAAACTGTAGATAGTTCAATCAAATGTGATGTTGATGAAGCCGAAGATGTTGGATTAAGTTGTGACGATGAAGCAGACGAATTACGACCAGGTGAGTCATTTGATATTGATTTTGATGTATCAAACGAATTTGGTTCAAGTACAGATGTTGATTTAGAAGACTTCGAAATTGTTATTGAATCAGATGAATCTGATGTAGATGCAAGTCCGGACGACTTTGATGACGATATTAACGCAAATGAAGATTTCACATATTATGTAACATTTGATGTTGATGAAGACGTTGATGACGGAACAAAAGCAACAATTACTATTGAAGGACTTGGTGAAGACGTTAACGGTGCCCAACATGGATTCAGACATGAATTTGATATTAAGTTCCAAATTCCAGACTATGTGATTGAAGTTCGAAATGTAGAATTAAGCGATAGCTCAATTTGTCATGACGAAACTACTACATTAACTTGGGAAGTTGAAAACACTGGTGCGAAAGACCAACGAAATGTTCGGTTCCAAATTAAAAACAATGCATTAGATCTTGAGAAATCAATTACTGGAGTACAAATCCAGGATGAGGACGAAAGAGATAATTCATTTGATGGACAGTACATTATTGAATTACCAAACGATGTTCAAGAAGGTTCATACACTATTCAGTTGACTACATTCTTCCAGGATGGGTCACGATCAAGTGATGGGGACTTTGAGTTAGAATCTGTATCATTGCGAGTTGACGATTGTCGACCTGAAACTACACCTAACACAGAGAACAGCGGTAATACAGGTTCAACAACAAACACTGGTAGTAATACTGGAACAACAGGTACTACAGGAACAGCAATTATTCCTACGACACCAACAATTCCATCTGTTACACAACCACCACAAGCACAACAACCAGTCCCAGCAGTAGTTAGCAATAACAAAGGCGGATCAGGGTTAGCACTTGCAGGTTTGATTGTATTAATTCTTGTATTACTAGTGGTAATCGGATTTATTGTATCAGTATTAATGCGCCGATAAGGCCATTATTTTTTTAATTTTTTATTATTTTTTCTAGAATACATATTTATTGATAATCAGATTAGAGTTTTGGTATGAGTGTTAGTTACTCTTAATAATTTTCTGCATATCAAGAACATGTTGCTTTGCTTGTTTGTAATACTTCTCGTATTTTGCACCATCGATATCTTTAATCTCATGTTTTGTAATAGCTTTGTAGAGATCATAGAAGAATTTGATAGTTTTGACATGTGATTTCTTTGCAAGTCCGCGACTTACAATATATTTATCCATCATGTCTGGCATATCTTCAGGTGTAGGTGGAAGCATACCATATTTCATTAACACTGCGTGTGTGGAGTCAGTTACGGACCAATAGAGGTCCTCACATGCACGATGTAAGTGCCAACGTGAATTAAACAGTGTTTCATTTGCTCTATTTGTATACGACCATACGGCTTCGTATGTGGGTCGAATTCGTCCAGAAATAAGTAACTCTTGCATTGGGTCAAAGAACCCTGTATCAACAAGTGCAACACCATCTCTTAGCATATTTAATCCAACTGGATCACCGATTCGAATATTATCAAAGAATGTAGTAAATTTGAGTGTTGTAACGTGAACACGCTTGTCAACTTTTAGGATAAGTTGCTCTGTGATGATTTTGTAGGACTCAACAAGTTCTTTTGAAAGATCAATTCCTACGTCATCAAGTACGATGAGGATATCAATATCACTGTCAGGTTTCGCTTTATGGCGGCTTGCACTACCAAAAAGAATAATTCCTTTGAGAATAGGTTTGAATTCTTTATATGCAATTTTTGCAAATTCATACGCAACGTCAAGAACGTCTTTTTTATAGTTACGTAACTGCTTCTTCCCCTTTTTTTGGATATTGTAGTCCATTTACTTTAAAAGTCGAATTAGCAGTATTTATACTTTTATCACCATTATAAAATGAATAAAGAATTATTTTAGAAGATTATGTGACAATATAAAAGATTTCTCCGCCTAATTCAAACGCTTCAAAAGACTTTTCTTTTCGCCCTAACATCTTTTCAAACCAATTAATTGCACTATTTCGATTCATACGTTCACCCTTAATATTTACTATAGGGAAGCTTGCAACAAGTACTTTGGCTTTGATAGCCTCAAGAAGTTCATAAGTTACATATTTATGTTGGTGTTCTAATGTATCGAATATTTTAAACGCAAAACACACATCACATTGTTTGAAAAAAGCATCATACGCATCTGTATCAAGTAAACTAAAGGTAATTGCTTTTGCATTAAGTTTATTATATGAGAAAAATGTGTTTAATTGCTCACATTCTAATTCTGAAAATTCATTACAGGTGTATGAAACCTTTTTATGCTTTGAGAACAGATAATAGGCAACTGGATTCAACCCACACCCAATATCTTGTATATTCTTAGCAGTAGAAATAAATGGTTCTAATCGAGATAATAACTCAGGGTAGATTGACATACGTTCTTTTGTTGAAAGATGACTTGTTAGTATGATTTCAACTTGCGTCTTGTCGCTAAGTTTAGTTGTTGCTAACAATGCTTTTCTTTCTTCAAGTGCTGAAGATACTTGGAAGATTGCATAAGGCTTACGTGCCTTTGCTCGAATACGTTTAATAAGCTCTTTGTATGGTTTTTCTTTACCTGCAAGAATCTCATCTCGAGGCTTTTTATTAACGCGAACAAATTCTTGTGCTTCTTTTATAATAAAGTCTGCACTCAAAAACTTAAGATCTTTTTTTTGACGTACGTCTGCGACAAGTTTTGTTTGTAATTCTTTGGTTATATACATACAAACAAAAGAAGTAAATGTGACTTTAAGAAAGTATTTATTCCATACCTGTGCCTGACCATGGTCGCCAGTCTTCACTTTCAGGAGCATATCCTTTGAAAATGAAATTTGGTTTGTTTCCAGAATTCAAATAATTATCATGCATACTATAAAATCGTGATCCTGGTGTTGTCCAAGGGTCTGTGCCTCGATTAGAATTATAAATACTTACTCCTGCAGCTTTCCAAACTTCGTGAATACCTTTGTGGTGACCTGCTGAGAATCCACCTTCGGCTTGGATTTTTTTATCGTATTTTGATTTGTTAAGAATTTTTAATACATCTTGAACAGGTGCATTACCTAAACCTGGTGCTAAGTGTACATCATCATATCCGAAGTTATCAGCTAAGTGTACGTTTCCAATAACACCTGCATCAGCCATTTTTTGAACGTGTGTGACATACCAGTCTTTGTATCGTTCATCATATTTTTCTTGACTCTCTCCTTTGTCTTTTACAAAGTGTTTCTTCCACATATTCATGTGTCCAGTATCAAGTGTCATACCTAAGTGTTTGGCTGCAGTCTCTTTGGCTTTTTCTTTAGACATATGCTTTTCAGAAACAAGACGTTCTGCCATTGCATCTCGTGATTTTTGAACAATATTAATGATTTCATCAGGGTGAGAACCATAATCTTGTCCTCCCATTGTTGGATAAATGTTTTCAAGTGTGATCATAATATCTTTAATATCGTCACTTGGTCGTTCTTTTCTTGCCGTTTTTGTTCGTTCAAGTGCATACATACCAAGTTCTGCTGCTG
>JBLINR010000045.1:0-7388 GCA_047639395.1 Candidatus Woesearchaeota archaeon
TTGCATTTTGTGATTTATTACCGTGAATTGCATCTGCTGCAATGTTATTTTTATTTAAGAATAACGCAACTTTGTTTGCTTTATGTTTTGTTCTTGTAAAAATAAGAATACTGGAAAGATGATCTTGCTTGAGAAGGTCAAGTAATAACTTTTCTTTTTTACTTGCATCAACATAAAACACACACTGATCAATTTTTTCAACTGTTGTTGCTTCTGGTGTAATAACAACATGTACAGGATCGTTAAGCAATGTTTTTGCAAGTTTGTTAATCTCAGGTGACATTGTTGCTGAAAAGAATAATGACTGTTTAGTCTTTGGTAAGAGTGCGATGATCTTTTTCATGTCGTGAATAAAACCCATATCAAGCATTCTATCTGCTTCATCTAATACAAAGAATTCTAAGTGCTTTAATGTAAGAAGTTTTTGATCTAATAAATCTAAAAGTCTACCTGGTGTTGCAACAACGATATCTACTCCGTTTCGTAATGCGTCTACTTGTCGTCTTTGTCCGACTCCGCCAAAGATTACTGTATTTCTGAATTTAAGAAATTGACCGTAATTCTTGAAGCTTTCTCCAATTTGTGCTGCAAGTTCACGTGTTGGTGCAAGTACGAGTGTTTTGATTTCTCGTGGGTACTTTTCTGTCATACGTTGTAATAATGGTAGTGTGAATGCTGCAGTTTTTCCTGTACCTGTTTGTGCAATACCGATAAGATCTTTTCCTTTTAAGAGTCCAGGAATAGATTGAGCTTGAATTGGTGTTGGGTGAATGTACCCTTCTTTATCTAATGCTTTTTGTAGCGGTTCGATAAGATTAAGTTCTTTGAATGTGATTTTTGTGTCCATATATCACTAGTAGAAATGGTTTCGAGTTATAAAGGTGCTTTTTGTTTACTCTGCTAACTTTCCGCTACATTTATATATTTGCAAAACAATAACAATTCTATGAGTTTTAACACACCTTCCATTCTTCTGGTAGTCGTTAAATAGCCTCAGCGCCCCTTTTCTATAAGTCTTTAATGAATAATTAGAATGACATCTATTTTCTGTAAGGCGAAGTGAAATATTCTATAACGAAACGTACAACAACAAACTTTGCACAGAGGTCACCTTAATGAGATATAGCGTTAGTCGAGAGACTCGAGAATTATTAGAAATAGAAGCGGACAAATTTACGAAAATGAACAGACCGAAATGGTTTGCAATTCAAGTAAAAACAGGTGACTACATTCATTTCAAACCTGTTTATTACAGAGGACAAGTTGTAGTGGAACACAACAATTTAGAATACATTGTTGCAGCAAGACTGCGCTGGTCTGATGGCAATAATAGAACTCGTCCACTTAGAAAAAGAGAACCAAAACAATACGGACTCAAGCAACTTCCAAATGGCTGTGGTGCTGGAGATGGTTTTTTAGCAGTCCCTGTTCTTTCAAGAGTGTATCAAAACACATTGTAAGAAATAATAAGTTTCCCCTGAAATGGGGTTTTTATTTTTTATACATGAGTTCAACTAATATTATAAGAATAAGTCAGAACAGTTTATGTTTTCGAAATTTATTTAATCCCCTGCAACAATTTTCCATTCGTTATTTATTTGTCTGTACACACCGAACCATCCATCAAATAGTGGGGAATCTTCAGTGGGAGGGAACGCAATAAATATGTCGCCAACTTCGCAACTGAACGTAATTCTGCTATTTTCGCAAATAAAACCTGAATTTCTATTTTCAATATTTGGATAAGTTGAAATTTGAATACTCGATAGATCTACAAGTTCTTCAATTGATTTAGCACGAATCTCGTCAAATCTATCATTTGAGGTTACAGTTTTCCAATATTCAACTGTGTGAATATTTGTAGTTCCATCTCCATTAGGACCTCCACCCATATCTCTATAATTTTCAGAATAGGCATTAGCCATAGCTTTTTCATTACCATCTAATAGATATTGCAAATTCTGTTTATGCATAAATTCAACTTGTTCTTCAGGAGATAATCCTGACAAATCTATCGATGCAACACATCCTGATACAAATATCGCTGCAAGAACTATGAGTAAAAATACATATTTCATAATGTTTTATTGATTGGCTGAGTATTTAAAACTTTCCAAAACAAGTGTGTAAACTAAACTTTTACAAGTAAACCTTTATAAAAAAATAATCCCAAAATACCTACTATGTATGACATTATTATCGGCCGTGGCGAAGCTGATAAACAAAAGTATGGTAAAAAGGGGACAATTCTTCTTGGTAAACATTATGTTAAAATGGGACAAACTACGTCTCTTTCTAGTGATATTCGTTTAGATATTGCAACTTCACACGTTGTATTCATATGCGGTAAAAGAGGCAGCGGTAAATCGAACACAATTGGCGTAATCGCAGAAGGGCTCAGCGATCTAGAGCCCGAAATCCAACAAAATTTATCTTTAATTATTCTTGACACAATGGGGATTTATTGGACGATGAAATACCCGAATAGACAAGAAGAACATTTACTCAAAGGGTATGGGATAGAACCGCATGGATTAGATGTTGTTATCTATACACCCGAAGGATACTTTCATGAATACAAGAAGAAAGGAATTCCAACTGATATGCCCTTTTCAATTCAACCACGAGAGCTTTCACCAACTGAATGGTGCTCTGCATTCGAAATTAATCCACATGAACCTGTAGGTGTATTTGTAAGTGAAATTATTTACACATTACAAGATAAAGATTTGAATTATAGTATTGACGATATTGTTGCTCATATCAAAACAACAAAAGAAGCTCCAACAATAAAAAATGCTGCAATTAATCAATTTAGAAATGCACAAGCGTGGGGTTTATTCTCACCAAAAGGAACACCACTTGCCGATTTAGCAAAAGGGGGACAGATTACTGTGTTAGATGTGAGTTGTTACGCAACTTCATCATCAGGATGGACTGTCAAAGCACTTGCTGTTGCAATCATTGCACAAAAACTATTTGTTCACAGAATGCTTGCACGAAAAGATGAAGAGTTCAAGAGTGTGAAAAACGCATTACATTACTTTAGTGATAACGAAGAAAATAAACAAGAAGATCCACTTGTGTGGTTACTTATTGATGAAGCACACGAGTTTTTACCAAGAGACAAATCTGTTGCATCTTCAGGACCACTTATTACAATTCTTAGAGAAGGGCGTCAACCTGGGATTAGTTTGGTTTTAGCAACACAGCAACCAGGAAAGATTCATACTGATGTATTAACTCAAGCAGATACAGTTATTGCCCATCGAATTACTGCAAAAATTGATACTGATGCCTTGGGGATGCTTATGCAAAGTTATATGCGCGCAGGATTAACAGAACAATTAGACGCATTACCTCGTGTAACTGGAGCAGGAATTGTATTTGATGACACAAATGAAAAAATGTTTCCTATGCGTGTTCGACCAAGATTCACATGGCATGGTGGAAGCTCACCCTATGCGATACCTGAGACTAAAGAATACTTTTCGAAATAGACTTATAAATAACTTCTACATTAAATGAGTATATGCGTGGACAAGTCTCAGCAGAATACCTTGTATTATTGTCAGTAGTGATTATCATTGCTTTAATAACAGTATCTATGATATCTGATAATACGGGCGGTTCAAGTAATGCAATACAACTTCAAACGCAAACAGCGTTTGGATCACTAAAGGGAGTAGCTATTACATCTTGGCTTGTTGATACAAAAGGAACTCGCCTTTCGCTACAAAATACTTTTGATACAACGATAACAATTAACACGGTGAGTTTAAACAGTAATGTATTTTATGTTGAACGTCGATTAAAACCACTTGAAAAAATAACTGTTTCATCTCCCTATCCTTATGTAAGTGAAAGCGAATTATATCAGTATGATGTTGAAATTAATTACACTGCTATCAATTATGGACAAATGAGTTTTTCTGATGATTTATTAAAGTTAACAGGTTCTTCAAGTTCAGGAAATACAACACTCAATGAAAGTCTAACAAAAGGTTTGATTGGGTATTATCGGCTTGATGAACTAGGAACTGAAGAGTTAGACCAAAGCTCAACAAATAGCACTGTTTATTGTTCATCATGCCCATCTAGTGATGCCACTGATGGTGCACAAACATTTGATGGTGCAAGTGACCGATATACAACAGGTACATATATTTCTGATTTTGGTGGAACAAAAATAAGTGGTTTTGCTTGGATTAAAACTGCGGGTGCTGGTGCAAGTTATCGTGGGATCATTGCACAAAGAACTGCTTGGTCGCTTGTTGCAAAAGATAATGAATTAATGGTTTATAGTTTTACAGAAGGAGATGTTGCAACAGGTATAGATATTAATGATGATTTGTGGCATCATGTGGGTTTCACTTTTGAAAGTGCTGTTGTAAATGGCCTAAAAATTTATATTAACGGAAGTCTTGTACAAACAGGAACACTAACAACCGTTACACCTGCAGATGGTTTTGTTATTGGTTCTGACCAACCGGTAACTGATTCAGGCTACTTTGCTGGAAATATTGATTCCGTTATGATATACAATAGGATATTAAGTGCAAAAGAGGTGACAAAATTATACTACGCAAAAAGATCTTAAAACGAGGAGCTTCAGCAACGGAGTATATACTCTTACTTGCCGTCACTCTTCTTATTATCATTGCAATCATTACTGCGCTTTGGGATGTTCATTCACTTGCTCCAGCAGCTCTTGATGCATCAAAAGTTGCAGAGTTACAAATGCAGTATGGGGTTGGCGTCATGAACTGGCGAGTTGACACCTTTGGTGTACGTCTTCAATTACAAAATAATCTTCCTGTTCCAATTAAAATTGATAGTGTTTCTGTAGAAGGAGGACCAGTTTCTGTTAACAAGCGACTAGATCCTGGTGAAAGAATAAGTGTAACCTTAACAACTGCGTATTCTTTAAACCCTGAGAACTATGAATACGATCTTGCAATTACTTATACAAATTTACGAACTGATATTCAAGATACCATTAATAAAACTGAGATTTTAGAGGGCACGTCTTTGGATTCATCTACTACTCAGTCTGATACTGAGTACGCGTCATTAGTTGCATTTTGGAGATTAGATTCTTCATTTGAAGACGCATCCGCAAATCAGAATAATTTTACTTGTTCAACATGCCCATCAGTAAATTCATCTAGAAGTACTTATCAATTTACAGGAACGCAGTTTGCAAACGCAACGAAGGATTTTTCTCTTGGAGACTTTTCAATTGGGCATTGGATTTTTGTAAACGATTCTTCGTTAGAAATGTACACAATTGGGAACACACAAGGTAATGATGGGTATAAATTTGGAATTAATGCTTCATCAGTTGCATTTTCAGTTGGAAATAGCGGATACTTCTTCAGGGATACTTGTTCAAGCAAAGAACTAACAGATAATGCCTGGCATCACATTGGCGCGGTATTTACATCAGGTTCTACAGTGAAATGTTATGTTGATGGTGAATTGGTAAAGATAAAGAATATTAGTTCTTTTTCAGGAATGCAATCAAATAAACCGTCTCTGAGTTTGGGTGGTAATTGTTGTACTGCAATAAATGGTTCTGTAGATGACATATATATTTTTAATAGATCTTTAAGTGCAACTCAAATGCGTAGATTATATCAAAACGGAAGATAAGTCAAGGCATACGTTCAAGTTCATGTAATAGATAATCTTCAACTTCTTTTTCTTCTTCTTTACTTCTTGGTTCTTCAACCACAGTTGCTTGAGCTTGTGTTGTTGGCTCATAGATGACAATTTTGGATGCAATATCTTTTGCAGTTTGTTGAATCTGTGCTTGATCTCCCTGAGTTGGTTGCCAAACAAAATTAAGACCATCATTTTCATTTCTTGCAATAACGTCGATACAAACAGACTCTGTTTCTTGACCACTCGCAGGACCATTTTTAATAATAATATTTGTTCCTTGTGCTTTTAGGCCTTCAAATAGGATCGTTGCGCAACGACTTGCAACTGCAAATAAGTGCGACAATGTTTCTTTAGGAATAGCTTCAACTGTTTTATATGCGGTTTGTGCAAATACTTTAAGATGTCCTTGCGTGATTGGCTTTGTTGCCATCTCTACTTTTGCGATATCATCTTCCCATAAAAGCGTCATTGTGTTTCCCCGTATGCTTTGTTTAATTTATCTGAGAGTACTTGAATATTAATTCCTTCGAATAGTGCCTGTAATACTGGATCACTTTTTGCTTTCTCTGCAAGTTCATTTGGATTTGTAATAAGTAATTCTTTCATATCTTCATTATCTTCTAGATATTGAGCGAGTTCTTTTTTTCTTTCTGGAGAAACAGTACTTTCTTCAGTAGGTTTTGGCTGTGCTTCTGAAGGTTTTTTTGGAGCTTCAGGAGGTGTTTGTGGTTGTTGCACAGGTGCACTTCTTTTTGCAATAGGTTGCATGATCTTTTCTAAATTTGTTTTGAATGGCTCTATTAATCCTTCGGTAGAAACATCCTTTGGTATAAAATCAAAGTTTGTGATTCCATCACTTTGTTCTCTTGGAATAATATGGAATAAGAAGTGTGGTGACATTTGTCCAGCAGCTCCTCCGTTTGCGATATAGATAACATTAGAATCTGTAACTATTGCATCTTTAACTCCTTTTGAAATATATTTTGTTGTAGAAAATAACTTATCAAATACTTCTGGTGGAATAAGTGGCATGATTGGATAATGTTCTTTTGGCAAAACGAGAATATGTCCTTTTGCCAATGGATTGATATCACTTACTGCGAGGACTGTATCATCTTCGTAGACTTTAGCTGCAGGAATTTCACCTCTGATGATCTTACAAAAAGGACATTGTTCTTTTTGTTTTTGAAGCATTTCCTCTTGATTAAGCTGCTCATCAGTCATAGAGTTAGAATGTGTTGTGTTTGTTAATAAATGTTCCTACGTTTTTAATATTACAAAAAATCATCAAAATCAGCGGCTGGAAATAATTGTGTATGTACAGCCTTTCTATACCAATCTGCATCAATCTCCGGTTGCTTAAGTATCTTATAACGTTGACATCTAAGTAATGTTCCTACAATACTGTCTATACCCTCTGTAGGAAATGCTTGAAAAGTGGGATCAACTCCTTGTCTTTGAAGTGAGCTTCTAGATAATGGTAATTTTAAATAAAGTGGTCTTGTGGTGAGGCCATCCATATCTGTCCACTTCCCAGGTCCTTCTGTTTTGTATGCTTCAGCCGTATAATGTGTTATCACCAAATACTCTGTTTTGATTAAAACCTCTCCATCTTTATCTGCGTAGACACATATTGCATCATCATATGTTATTCTTCCTATCTCAGGATCAGTACGCCTTTTGTCGCAAATGATGAGGATTGGTGTTGCTTTACAAATAAA
>JBLINR010000046.1:0-7151 GCA_047639395.1 Candidatus Woesearchaeota archaeon
GATGAAACTTACACGAGTGCTTGACGAGAAGTTATTTAACATGCAGCGTAGCGGTAAAATCGGTACATATGCACAAGTTAAAGGACAAGAAGGCGCGCAGTTAGGAAGTGGCTTTGCTTTAGAGAAGACAGATTGGTTTGTTCCAAGTTTTCGAGAAATGGGTGTGTTTATTGCGCGTGGCGCTGATCGTGGAAAAATAGTTCAAGGATGGAACGGAGATACACGAGCATTTGCAGCACCAGAAGGTGGACGTGATCTTTCAATTAGTATTCCTATTGCTTCCCAATGTTTACATGCAGCTGGTATTGCATGGGCAAGTAAAATTCGTAATGAAAAAAATGCAACTATCGTTTACTTTGGTGATGGTGCAACAAGCGAAGGTGATTTTCACGAAGCTATGAACTTTGCTGCAGCCTTTGCATTACCAATAGTGTTTTTCTGTCAAAATAATCAGTGGGCAATTTCAACACCACGAAGTGCACAGACACATAGTCAAACAATTGCACAAAAATCAATCGCATATGGAATGCCTGGGATTCAAGTTGATGGGAATGATGCGCTTGGCGTATACAAAGTAACACAAGAAGCATTAGGGCGAGCACGTAATGGCGAAGGTCCAACATTAATTGAAGCATTGACATTTAGGATGGGTGATCACACAACAAGTGATGACTCCTCAAAATACCGTGATGAAGCTAAAACAAAAGAGTGGGAATCGAAAGATCCGCTTTTACGAATGGAAAAGTATTTCCAGAATATTGGCACATGGGATGACGATTATAAAAAATGGGTTGAAGAAACCGTAACAAAAGAAGTTGAAGAAGCTGTTGAAAAAGGATTAGCAGTTGAACCTCCAACACCTGATCAAATGTTCGAAGATGTATTTGTAAACGTACCTGCAGATATACTTGCACAAAAAGAGCAAATGCACAAAGAACTAGGAGGTAACTTAAAATGAAAATGCACATGGTAGCAGCCTTAAACGACGCACTACGTCTTGAAATGAAAAAAGACAACTCAATACTCTGTTTAGGAGAAGATGTTGGAATTGACGGTGGTGTTTTTAGAGTAACAGATGGTTTACAAAAAGAATTCGGAAAAGATAGAGTAATTGATACACCACTTGCCGAAGCAGGAATTGTAGGAACAAGTATTGGTCTTGCAATTAATGGTATGAAACCTATTCCTGAAATTCAGTTTAGCGGATTTTCTTATCAAGCATTTCATCATATTAAACAACACATTGCAAGATTCTATCAACGAAGTCACAAGACAAGAACACTTCCTCTTGTACTTCGAGCACCTTGTAGTGGCGGAATCCGTGCATTAGAACATCATAGTGAAAGTCCGGAAGCATTTTTTATTCATTGCCAAGGTATTAAAGTTGTTATGCCAAGCGGTCCCTATGATGCAAAAGGTCTACTAACTGCTGCAATTCGCGATCCGGATCCAGTCATATTCTTAGAACCAAAGAAAATTTATCGATCATTCAAAGAAGAAGTTCCTGAAGAATCTTACGAAATTCCTCTTGGTGATGCAAACATTGTCAAAGAAGGAAAAGATGTCTCAATTATTACATGGGGAGCAATGCTTCAAGTATGTAAGAGTGCAGCTGAAGAATTAAAACTGCAAAACATTGATGTTGAAATTCTTGACTTGCGAACATTGTGGCCATTTGATACTGAAAAAATAATGCAGACTGCAAAAAAAACAGGACGTGTTGTTATTGTTCATGAAGCAACAAGAACTTGTGGACTAGGTGGAGAAATTGCAGCTCGTATTCAGGAAGAAGCAATTCTAAGTTTACAAGCACCTATTCAGCGAGTAACAAGTTGGGACTTACCATTCCCTCACTTTGCGTTAGAAAATTACTATATACCAAATCCAAAGCGAGTTATTGCTGCTGTGGAAAAGGTTATGGAGTTTTAGAAAGCTATGTCATATGAATTTAAATTTCCAGATGTTGGTGAAGGGATCACTGAAGGTAAACTTGTCTCTTGGACGGTTAAAGTAGGAGATACAATAACTGTTGATCAGACTATTGCTGAAGTCGAAACAGATAAGTCTGTTGTAGAAATTCCAAGCCCAGTTGCAGGAACAGTTGAAAAACTAGTATATGAAGCAGGAGCTTTAATGGAAGTAGGTAAACCAATGATGACTATTTCTGAAGGTGGGGAAACACCAGCTGCTGTTGTAGAAAAACCAACTGAAGAAGTTGCAAAAGTTGTAGAAGAAGCACCTTCACAAAAACCTATTGCTCAAAAAACAACTCCTGTTGTAAATACACAGCCTACTAAAAATAAAACAGTTCTTGCTATGCCAAGTGTACGTGCATATGCGAAGTCTCATACTTTAGATTTAACTACAGTACAGGCATCTGGTAAACACGGACAAATTCTTATTACTGATATAGAAGGTGCAGCACATACACAAGTTGCACAACATTCAGATAACAAGGTGGCTCCTGTAGAACCACAACCTGCTGCTCCTACAAAGACAGCAACTGTCGTTTCACATTCAGAAAATGTTCTCGCAACGCCTGCAGTAAGAAAACAAGCAAGAGAGATGGGCATTGATATTGGAACAATTACTGGCAGTGGACGAAATGGTCAAGTAACAAGTGAAGATTTAAAGAAACCTACACAACTAGTAGTTGCACAAGCAGTTGCTGAAACTACAGTACAACAAGTTGCACCTGTAGCTGGTTCACAACCATTCTCAAAAGTTCGTTCAGTTGTTGCATCACGTATGATTGAAAGTTTACAAAAGACAGCGCAAGTTACATTTAGTGATGAAGCTGATGTGTCTAAATTTGTTGAACTACGAGCAAAACAAAAAGAAGCACTTTCTAAACAAGGTGTGAAATTAACATTCTTACCATTATTCATCAAAGCAGTTGTTCAGACACTCAAAGATTTTCCAACATTTAATGCATTACTTGGTGCTGATGGAAAAAGTCTAGATATTCATTCAGAATATAATATTGGTTTTGCAGCAGACACACCAAAAGGATTATTTGTTCCTGTGATTGCTGATGCTGATAAAAAGAGTGTACTTGAACTTGCAAAAGAAGTTGTTGACTTAGCAACAAAAGCAAGAGACGCAAAGCTTGGAAAACAAACACAAAGCACATTTACAATTTCAAGTGTCGGCAATTTAGGCGGATTAATGTTTACGCCAATTCTAAACTTCCCTGAAGTAGGAATCTTAGGCATTGGAAAAATAAGCAAACGGGCAGTTGTTGTAAACGGAGAAATTGTTATTCGAGACATGTTAATACTTTCACTTACATTTGATCATCAAGCTAACGACGGCGCAGATGCTGCTCGTTTTGTACAAAGACTTATCATGTATTTAGAAGATCCAAACAAACTTCTGGTAGTACTTTAAAATGGTCGTAGGCTCAATGACAGTACAAACAGATGTTGTAGTTATCGGTGCAGGTCCAGGTGGATATGTAGCAGCATTACGTGCAGCTCAATTAGGATTAGATGTAATGATTGTTGAAAAGAGTAAAAAGCTCGGCGGAGTTTGTCTTAATGAAGGATGTATTCCAACAAAAGCACTTATCGTTGCATCAAATTACGTGAATGTTCTCAAAGAATTAGATCTAATGGGAATCACAATTGAAAAGTATCAAGTACAATCTATGAAAATGAACGATTGGAAACAAAGTGTAACTGATCGTTTAGAAGAAGGAATCCAACAACTCTGTAAAAAGAATGGCGTTGAAGTTATAGAAGGTAAAGCAATATTTACTGACGATCACACTGTCCGTATTGAAGGAAAGAGCGACGTAAATAAAATCGAATTCAAAAATGCAATCGTTGCAACAGGTTCTTCGCCAATTCAAATTCCAAATTTTGAATTTGACGGTGAAAAAATAATCACCTCAACTGAAGCGCTCCAAGTTGGAGAAGTACCAAAAAAACTTATAATTATTGGTGGCGGATATATTGGAACTGAAATGGCAACGGTATATGGTAAACTTGGTTGCGAAGTTCATATTCTTGAAGCAACCAACAGATTAGTAAGTGTTGTTGATGAAGATATTGTAGCCGTTATGGCAAAAAAGATTGTTGACTTTAATGTGACAGTTCATCTAAATACAAAGGCACTTGGTGTTGAAAAAACAGACAGTGGTGTTATTGTAAAAGTTGAAGAGAATATGAAAGAAGCAACAATTGAAGCTGACAAAGTACTAGTATGTGTTGGCCGTAAACCAAATTCAAAAGGATTTGGACTCGAAGACATCGGAGTTACGTTAACTGACCATGGCTTTGTTCAAACAAATCAAAAATTACAAACTTCTATCCCTCATATTTATGCAGTTGGTGACTGTATTGGTCAACCTATGCTTGCACACAAAGCTTCTCGTGAAGCAAAAGTTGCAGCAGAAGTTATTGCAGGGTTACCTAGTGCTATGGATAACAAAGTTATTCCATCAGTTGTATTTAATGATCCAGAAATTGCTTCCGTTGGTATGAATAAACAACAAGCAATTGATGCTGGTTATGATGTTATTGTAGGATCATTTCCATTTAAAGCAAGTGGGCGTGCAATGACGTTGAATCAAAAAGATGGGTTTATTAAAATTATTTCTGATAAGAAGACAAAACTTGTACTTGGTGTACATGGTGTTGGTCCAGATGTTTCTAATGTGATTAGTGAAGCGGCGCTTTTGATTGAAATGGCTGGAACAGTTGATGATTTAGCATTAACAATTCATCCGCATCCAACTATTAGTGAAAGTTTAGTTGAAGCTGCTGATAATATTTTACATCAATTAGAAAAAGGAATTAAAAAATAAAAATTAGTTTTTGATTGCTAATCGTTCTCTGATTTTCGCTAGAATTTCATCAAGTTTCTCAGCTGTACAACGTGCACCTGCAGCTTGTGCATGTCCGCCACCTGTTGCATCTCCAACTTCTTTACAGATCTCTCGAATAATTTGACCTAAGTGATAATTTCCATGTTGACTTCGTAAAGAGATCAAATAATGATTTGTATCTGTCTTTTGATAGAATATAAAATTAAATTCATCAGCTACATAGGACGTAATTGATGAAAGTGGGCTACACATACTATATTCGCTTTTAATTTCAATAAAATATGTATTGATATCTTTAAAGTAAATACCTTTTTCTTTAAAGTTTTCAAAGTAATCGTAAAATGCTGATTCTTCTACTGTGAAGTCAGGACTTTGTTCTAGTGCTTCATCAATTGATTTTGCATGAAGTAATACTTCAAACATATCTTCGAATAATAAAAAGTTCTTTCCTGAAGCAATTCCTGTTGAAGTAGAAAATTCTCCGTAAGGTGACATGAATACTTCTTTTTTGCCTTCATCCATCATATGACCGTCAGCTTCAGCTTGAAATTTAATATACTCAGGCCATTTAATAATTGCCATATCACCAATCATACCTGGAAGGATTTTCCAAGTAATGTCGTCTAAGTTAAGAAAACACGAGAACACATCAAATGCAAATTTTGCTGTACAATATTGTCCAGGTGTATCGCATTCTCCTGTATTTTGTGGGTGGATAAAAATAATATCTTTTTGTGATTTTGCGTTAATCCCATCGTAAATTTCAGTTTGGTTGTGATGATGATCAATGATGATAAGATCAAAGGGGAGTTTTGATAATTCTTCTTGTGTTGCAAATTGCCAGTTAACAGGCTCAAAGTCTACACAGATAACTGCTTTTATTTTATTTTTTTGCATACGTGAATTAAACTCTTCACTAAACAAGTTATTTTCAGGACATTTACTATGTGTTACAATATCTTCAAAGCCTAATTTAGTAAGTGCTGTATGTGTAACAACACCTGCACACATTCCATCAGCATCATCATCATAGAGCAAACAGATTTTTTCACTTTTCTCTATGTTCTGTAGATATGCTTCTAGAAGACTTACCTTATCTTTGATTGTAATTTTGTATGTATCCATGTAAAATTGGACTCAATAACCTTTTAAAAGGCTTTCGCTGTCCCTTTTCATATGGCGTTACATGATTGGATTAACACTGAATATCTAGATGAAGAAAAGCAGGCATCTTTGCGTAAACTCTTTTTTAGTGCTACTCCTTTTGCTCATTTACAACTTCCTGACTTTTTTATTAAAGATAAATTAGTAGAAGTCTTACGTGGCATTGGTACAGTTGAATTTACTTACAAAGAAAGCGATCTATTCAAATTCCATCAAACACATGATTTACAAAGTTGTGAAAATGCTCTTGTTAGTGATTTTCGAGACTTTTTGTACTCTACTGAGTTTATTGCATATATGCAAAACCTGACTGGATTCACATTTACAAAAGAGGCAGATCTTGCAGGCACATTATATTCGGATACTAATTTTTTACTTTGCCATGATGATCAATTAGATGATCGAAAGATTGCATTTTTAGTGTATTTATCAACATTACTTCAAGGAGATGGGGGAGAACTTTTATTATTTGATAACAAAGATGGAAATCCTACTGACGTTTCTAAAAGACTCGTTCCTGAATTTAACACCTTATCATTTTTTGAAGTTTCAGACATTTCATTTCACGAGGTAAGTGAAGTCCTTGTTGATAAAAACAGAATTACAATAGGAGGTTGGTATTATGAAGATCAATCCTAAGTATACGAAGGCAGTCGACCAAGCAAAAGAAGCTATGCTTCAAAATGACTACTTACCAAATGTTCATCTAGGTCAGTTTTTCTCAGATTTTGATGCTTTTTCAAAATCAGTATGGACTGTTTCTTTACAAGAATCTAAAGAATTAATGAAAGAAAATTATTTTAGTGCGAAGCTTTCTTCATCATTGCTTGATACACTTTGGACTTCTGAATTTCAAACGTTTATTAAAACACTTACTGGAGTTTCCCGTGTTAAAGAAGCCCAGATAGTTGAACTCTCTCATCGTTCATTTAGTATGTTACACGATAACATGAAAAAACCTACAGGTTGGCATGTACTTATTGATGTGACTTCTGACTGGGAAGAATCATGGGGCGGAGTTCCTACGTATATTGACAATGATAAAGAACCTGTAGAAGTATTGTTATCATACAATTCTGTATTTGTTGTAAAAAATGCGCATATGTTCTTTAAGTATGCAAATCATTATGCGAAGAAACATCGATTTATTCTTATT
>JBLINR010000047.1:0-6705 GCA_047639395.1 Candidatus Woesearchaeota archaeon
CAAGATAGTAGTGTTTTATTGGTTTACAGTTCTTATCGAGTTCATATACGAGTGGAACTCCTGTTGGAATATTAAGATGTGGAATCTCTGTTTTGCTTACTTTATCTAAATGCATAACAAGTGCTCGCATACTATTTCCATGTGCAACAATAATGATTTTTTCTCCTTTTTTTAGCTTAGGAACTATTTCTTGTTTCCAAAATGGAACAACTCGATCAACTACATCGGCTAAACATTCCGAAAGTGGAATGTCTTTTTTTGCTACATCAGCATACCGTGGATCATTTCCATCATACCGTGGATCTTTTTTAGATAATTTTGGTGGTGGGATGTCAAAGCTTCTTCTCCACTCGAGAACCTTTTTTTCACCGAACTTCTTGACTGTTTCACTTTTATTTAATCCTTCTAATGCGCCATAATGTCGTTCATTTAATTCCCAACACTTTGCCATAGGGATCCAAACAAGATCAAGTTTATCAAGAATGTGCCATGCTGTGTGAATGGCTCGTTTTAATAGTGATGTGTAGACAATATCAAATGTATAGTTCTTTTTTTTGAGAAGTACACCTGCAGCTTTTGCTTCTTTGTTTCCCGCTTTGTCAAGATCTACGTCATGCCAACCTGTAAACAAGTTTTTATGATTCCACAAACTTTCTCCGTGTCGTACGAGTACAATTGTATACATATACTCAATTCTGAATATTTGGACTTTTAAAGGTTATGATTAAGATAATCGATAGTTTTATCAACACAATAGAGAGTAAACAACACTATGATAACTCTCTACATCGTACGCCATGGAACAACTGAGGCTAATGCAAAGAAAATTGTTCAAGGCCAAACTGATACTCCGTTAACACAACAAGGTAAAGTAGATGCTGCAGCTTTAGCAAAGAAACTTGAAGAGATTCGTTTTGATGCTATATATTCGAGTGACTTAGGACGAGCATTTATGACGGAATTTATTATTGCAAAGTTAGATCATGAAGAAGATAAGATTCATACAGATGCAAAATTACGTGAACTAGACTTTGGAGACGAAGGCAATCACAAAAAAGATCAAGTATTAGCTGATTTCCCACAATATCAAACTGATGCAGACTTTGTATTTCCAGATGGTGAGAGTTTTAATCAAATGAAACAGCGAGTAACATCGTTTCTTGTTGAACTTGCAACTAAACATGAAGGAGAAACAATACTTATTGTGACACACTCTTGTTGTATTCGAGCAATTAAATCTTGGGCAAAGAATATTGATCCTGATTTGCATTTATTACAATCAAAAGTACCACATGATTATGTGAGTATAATAAAAATAGAAAAAGATTCTGTGCAGTCCTACACAGAAGCGTCTAATTAGAATTTCTTATAAATTTTCAGAGCATCAGGTACACTTGCCTTATCAAACACAATTGCAGAGATTGCATTACAAAATGCAACTGCTTCTTTAAGTGGTTTTTGATGTACGTTTCGACCAGTTGCTGATCCTCGTGTTCCTGCAAGGTGAATTTGTTCATGTAATGTTTCCAAAAATGAAGCTGCATCTTTTGAAGAACCGCCTGCACAGACAATACCTGTTCTTCCTGCTGCAAGAATAGTTTCTTTAAACACATCTGCAGTTTTTAATGAAAGTGATTGCGGATAATTAACTTTCACAAAGTCTGCTCCTAAACAAGTTCCAACGTCTGCTGCTCCTGCAATTAATTGCGGATCTTTTTCATTCGTAACACTTTTCCCACGTGGATACATCCAAAGTACTGCGATAAGTCCATACTCATGTGCTTTGAGAACCATTTGTGCTGCTTCACGAAGCATTTTATGTTCATGTTCACTTCCTAAGTATACTGTGTATCCAACTCCTCGAAGTTTGATCTTTGACATTCGTGCAAAAGCAACGAGTTGTTCAACATCGTACCATGATTGGCTGTATGGATCCATAAAACTTGCTTTTGTTAAATTTGTTTTACTATTAATTTTGATAATATAATCAACTTTTTTGTAGTCTCCTGCAAACTTTGCAATGAGTCCAAGTTGTGCTGCGAATGCACCAATACGTGCTTTGCTTGCAATTCTAAAAAGATGTTCTGGATGTGCATCATCACTTGCAATGTTTGCTCCAAAGAAATCTTTGTTTAAGTGTTCAACACGCTGATCTCCTGCAAAAAGCATAAGCTTTCCTGTTTTTTTTGTAATAGCAAGAAAATTGTCAATGTACGCCTTCTTTGATTTAGGTGGAACATCAAGCGGAACTTTCACATCTGATGCTTTGAGTAATTGAACTTTCTTTTTAGTTGGTGTTTTTGCTTTTTTAGTTGATTTTGCCATTTAGTAGTAACCTCGATTTTTTATTTGTATATAGTGTTTGTTGTCTTTCCTTTCAAACAACTTTGAATATTATCTAACGTCGTATCAATAATTCTTTTTTTTGCTTCTATACTATTAAATGCATTATGCGGAGTAAACAAGACTCGTTCGTCACCACAAATTGTTCCTGCAACTACAAGTTGTTTTTTTTGAGTTGTTGATAATTTTGCTTTTTGTTTTGATAGTAATACTTCTTCATGTTCAAGCACATCTAGTCCTGCCTTTTGGATAATGCCTTTTTCTAGTCCATATGCAATTGCTGTATTTGAAACAAGTCCTCCTCGACTTGTATTAATAAGAACAACACCTTTTTTCATTTGGTTTACTGCTTTTTTATCAATAATGTGATGAGTGTGTTTATTGTATGGTGCATGTAGTGTAATAATATCTGATTCTTTGAAAATTGTTTTTAATTCGGCATATTCAAATTCTAATACTTCACTTAAGAATTGTTGATGATATACATCATATACTAAAACTCGCATACCAAATGCTTTTGCCATTCGTACAACGTGCATTCCAATGTGACCACCACCAATGACTCCGAGTGTTTTTCCTTTTAGGTCAAACCCTGTAAGATCTTCATGGTTATAGTCTAGCTTACAACTTCGCTGGTATGATTTATGAATATTTCTTGATAATGAGAGCATCAATCCAAATGTATGTTCTGCAACAGTATTTTGCCCATAAAATGGAACATTACAGACTTGGATGTTTTGTTTTTTTGCAAATTCTGTGTCAATGTGATCAAATCCAGTTGATCTTGTTGAAATTATTTTAAGTTTTGGTAATTTTGAGATGATTGTCTTTGGAACATTACTTGCAATGAACACGCTTAATGCTTCTATTGCTTTGATTTTGGGTAGATGTTTTTCTTGAAGTGTTTCCTCAAAAAAGAGCAATGTGTGTTTTGTTAGTTGCTTTTTTACATAAGCTTGTTCTTTATTTGGTATCTCAAAAAATGCTATTGTTGCCATATCAGTTCCTCTAAGGTGTATTCTGACATTCCCCTATTAAAAAGATTGCGAAATATATAAAAGGTCCACGCACTTTCCTTATATTTCATGTTATCAAAAACACAAGAAATATCAATAACAAAAATTGCTTTTACTTTACCTGTTAATTTCCCATGGGCAATTTGTGGCCGAGCTAATTTGAAAGCTCTGGAGGGTTTAGCAGTTACTCCAGTTCCTGTAATCGATGATGTAGGAACTCATTGTATTTCTTTAGAAACAGAATTGTCTATTTATGAAAGAATAAGTGGGAAAAAATTGCATTAGGTATTAGAAGAAAATTAAATCCTGATTAACCAACATTATATTTATGCGATAATAATCGTTCTGCTTCAATTGCCGCTTGACAACCTGATCCTGCAGCTGTAATTGCTTGCCTATACCGAGTATCTTGTACATCACCTGCAGCAAAAATACCTTCTACATTTGTATGTGTGCATCTATCTGCTTTTATGTATCCATGATCATCTAAGTCAAGTAATTCTGCTAAAAATGATGTATTAGGAATATGACCAATTGCAACAAAAATTCCTTCACATGAAAAATCTGTAATTTCACCAGTTTGTGTGTCTTTTAATTTTACACCACTTACTTTAGATCCGTCTCCTACAACTTCTTCAACAGCTGAGTTCCAAATGATATCAATTTTTTCATGAGCAATTGCTTTATCTTGCATAATTTTTGATGCTCGAAAGGAATCTCGTCGATGTACAATTGTTACTTTTGTACAGAATTTTGTTAAAAATGTCGCTTCTTCCATAGCAGAATCTCCGCCACCAACTACAATTACTTCTTTTCCTTTGAAAAAGAATCCATCACATGTTGCACATGTAGTTATACCTTTGCCTTTGTATGTTTTCTCGCTTTCAATGCCAAGCCATCTTGCTGATGCACCTGTTGCAACAATAACTGCAAGTGTTTGTAGTGTAGAATCGTCATGAAGTGTGATTGTAAATCCTTTTTCTTCTTGTTTGATTGATTTAACATAGCCTGTTTGAAACTCTGTTCCAAATCGTTGTGCTTGTTTTTTTGTTACGTTTACAAGATCAGGTCCTGTAATTCCCATTTCAAACCCTGGGAAATTTTCAACTTCAGTTGTAAGTGTTAATTGGCCACCATCTTGGGGGCCGCAGATTACTAATGGTAAAAGATTCGCTCTTGCTGTATAAATTGCTGCTGTTAGTCCTGCAATACCTGCTCCAATAATCACCACGTTTCTCATAGAAATAATGCAAGAAGAGACTCTTTTAAAAGCTTTTGATTAGAATGTGAGAATTATGCCTTTTCAATGTGGTCACGCAGCTCTTGAATACTACTAAATCTAATGCCTTTTTGTTTTTGAATCTTTTCAAGTTTTTTAATGTATTCTGGCCGAAGTTCTAATTCTTCTTTTTTTTGCATTTTGTTCATATAATTCTCCTAGTATTTAAATTTTCGCTCGTATTCTTTATGATCAAACCATTCAAGAATTAAACTCACTACAATAATTTGATCGCTAGTAATTGAATATAATAATCGCCATCCTTTTGGTAAATCGTACTTCCATAAGTTCTTGACTTTGTATTTAGAAAGATACTCTTTAGGAATAAGATTTTTTGGAATTTGGATTCCGCAGAAAGCATTTTCTTCTATGTTATCTAATGCTTGATTAATAAATTTAAACAACTCCCTTTTAGAGTCATCTCCTTTTTCCAATTGATAGAATGCTGTTTGTATATTTTCTTCAATAAAGCGTATGTCAGACGCAAGCTTCATTTTTTTCTACCTAGATTCGTTTTTCCATAATATTCTTTGGCTAACTCTGGATAATATATCCAACCTATTTTTCCTTCTGAATCTACAGATATTTTTCTGGAGTGAATTAAATAGTCAATAATCACACAATATGTCTGGTACATCATCTTCTTAGGTAACGATTCCCATAACTTTTTTTTCTTAAATTCACCAGTATGTTTTTTAACAAACTCTTCTACCATAAGCACAGTGTCTAAGCGCGGATATCTTAAAATATCATCTCTTTCCATTAATAATGCTGTCGAAGGCATAGTATATCAATGGATATACCTACTTATCTATAAATGTTTTGATTGATTTTCCGATAAATGAATAGAAATAATACTAACTTTACACAGAAACGCCAACAATGGTGGAAATAAACCACCCAATGCCATATGCAATAAGTGCAGCAGTACCGCCTACAATAATTGTCTGGCTGATACCTTTTGCATAGTGTTTGTTTGTAACAGTTGCTTTTAGCCAGCCGAGAATACCAAATGTGATTAACGTGAGAATACTTGCAACGGTAAATACATATTTTGTAAGAAATTCATTTGTTGGTGCAATTAAGTATGCGATAAGTGGAATAAATCCAAACCCTATAAATGAAAAGAATGTTGCAACTGCGTTTTTTAATGGAGATTCTCCTTTTTTTACTTTTTTATTATTTGCTTTATCATAATCTTCTTGTGCATGTGTGGATAAATAGTCTCCACTTGCCATTGATACACCGTCTGCAAACATATTTGCAAAACCTAAGATGAGAACGATCGTTGCTGAGAGATTTGCACCAGCAACTGCTGCTACAATTGCAAATGTTGTGATGATTCCATCAAGTCCGCCGTATACGATTGATTTGACGTACTTTCCTGCAGTTTCTCTAACCATTATGTGTTTGTCCCATTTTTTGCTTATAAACGTTTCTATAGACTTAAAAATAAGCTTTAATTCTTTTTTGGTATGAACCTTGCTTACCAACTAAAATGTCTTCAATATGAACATAGAAACGAAAGTGTTCGTGCTTGTAATGAACAAGTTTATCTTCTTCGAGCGAATATGTCAAATGAAGCACTTTCTTCAATGCGTGTAGGACGTTCTGTTGTAGATGGTATTCGCGTAGCAGTGGGCAGAGGATTTCGACATTTAGTACTTCCAACTTCTTATAATAATGATCTTGTAAATTATTTGGGGAAAATGCAATTACCAGATATCGTTCCTTCATTTCAAAGAATAAATCATCCGCAGTTTTCTTCGCCTGTATTTTTTCGAGAAAGTTTTGCCACATTTTCAAACATTCCTGGCTCTGCTGCTCTTTGTGCAACAGGTGGCGCATTAACTGCTCTGGCAATGGATACTATAACGCCGGGTGATCAATCAGCGGCCTTGTCTGCAGGAGTTATCGTAGACGCTGTGAATGGAATGGCGGTGGGCGCATTTTCAACGGCATTTAAACTTGCGATTTATTGGCACGGGATGGAAGATCTAACATACATAGAAAGAACTTTTTCTTATTTGCGAAATGAAGATTATTTATAATTAGTAAATCTATTTG
>JBLINR010000048.1:0-6655 GCA_047639395.1 Candidatus Woesearchaeota archaeon
TTGATATTAGTGCATCAATCAATCATATGTACAGAGCAGTATCACGCCATTATTTACAAAAAGAAGGTTCGAAAAGATTAACATTTTCACAATTACTCCCAAGCACAGAGCGTCAAGATATTGTTTACACGTTTTTGCCTCTATTACACTTGGAAAATCTGAATAAAATTAATTTGCATCAAAAAGAACATTTTGATGATTTTTCTATAGATATTGTTGGTACGGCTAAAGAAGACTTGGAAAATGAGTTTGAAGCAGTAGAATAAGGATATTTCTTCATATATAGCAATGCTAAGTATTAAAAATACCTTTGACTTCCCTTTTCTTTATGGCTAAAGACAATTGGATCCAAGACAATTGGATCCAAGACGAATTGAAAGCGAGAGCTTTTCTTGCAAGTTTACCTGACTCATATCGAGATCAAATAGTACAATCAATTAAATTAGGTGAAAAAATGCCACAGAAAAGCTATGCTGTTGCTGATGGCGAGGTCACCTATGGTATTGCTGTTACGCATATTATTAACCCTCAAGACAAAATATCTGCAGGATTACATCGAATCGTTCCCCAATGGGTTCATAAACACGCATGGTATAGTCCAAGTTATATACTAGGTGAAGTATCTGGAAATTCTACCTTTTTGGATGGTGCCAAAGTTGGAGCTTTATTATACACTAGGACAGAAGTTCTAAACTCTCGGAGTGATGATCCAAAAGATAAACGAAATTTCTTAGTTCGTGAGTGTCCACTAATACTATTAGATACTAAACCCCCTGGCATGCTTGCATATGAACGTACCTTTGATCGTTACTATGAACAACTACCTCGGTCTCAGAATTCGTTAACGCAAAGTAAGTTTGAAGCGAGATTACGGAAAGTATTATAATAAGTACCTTTATAAATAAACCGACGTTTTCTACTTATATGCACGTCGCAAAAGCAACAAACGCGGGAAACGCAAATATTGGTCTATACACTTACGCTACAGATGAATTTGTACTAGTTGGAGCAGATGCTTCAGATGAGTATGTTGATATTCTAAAGAAGGTTCTTAAGGTACCTGTACATAAAGTACATATCTGTGGGACATCTTTGATTGGAATCTTCATTATTGGAAAAGATAAAACACTCTGTGTTCCATCAATTGCGTTTGATCATGAAATTAAAGCTCTAGAAGACTTAGGATTTACTGTTGCAAAAGTTGAAACAGCACATACAGCTTTAGGAAATATGATTGTTGTTTGTCCTGACGCACTAATTGCAAGTACAGATGTGGAAGCCTCTGCTTTGAAACAAATTAAAGACGCACTCTCAATCTCTCAATCTACACAAGTAGAAATCGCAGATACAAATGTTGTTGGTTCAGCACTTGTCTATTCTAAAAACGGATCACTTGTACATCCACAAGTTTCTGACGAAGTATTTATACAATTAGAAAAACTTACACACACAAAATTGACAAAAGCAACAGTGAACTGGGGTTCACCATATATTCTTAGCGGTCTTGTTTGTAATAAAAATGGCTTTCTCGTTGGGGAAACAAGTAGTGGGCCTGAAGTAACAAACGCTGATGAAGGATTAGGGTTTATTAACAATGACTAACGTCGATGAACAATTCGCTGAATTCAGCGTACAAATGGAACACTTAACACAAAAGCTTGATACATTAGATGATCAAGCTGATAGTTTACAATCTGCATTAGTTGCATTAAACGATTTACCACAAGCAAAAGAAGTATTAATTCCTATTGCTGATGGTGTACATGTTCGGGCAACAATTAACAATCCTTCTGACGTTATTATTAAAGTTGGCAAAGAAATTGCTGTTGAAAAAGACGTTGTTGCAGCAAGAACTCTGTTAGAAAAACAACTTGATGTTACAGTAAAATACCAGGAAGCACTCACACAGAAATTGTTAGAACTTTCTCGTAAAGCTGATCAATTAGAGAGCCAACAAAAAAATGTTTAAATTTCTTAAAGATAAAATTAAAGGTGCAATTAAAAAGTTCTCTTCTGATGTAGATGAATCTGCAAAAGATGTTGAAGTTGAAGAACCAGTAGTACTTGCTGAGCCTGTAGCTGAAATTACAGAAGTTATTCCTGAAAAACCAATCGATGAACCTGAGGTTGTCGAAGAAGTTATTGACGAACCTGAAGAGGAAGTTGTTGAAGAGCCAGTTGAGGAAGTAATCGAAGAACCTGAAGAAGTTGTTCCTGAAGTAGTTGACGAGCCCGAAGAGGAAATTGAAGAGACTCCTATCAAAGAACCAGTTGTCAAAGAAGTAGAAGAACCAGCTGCTGAATCTTTTGAAGAAGCAGATGAAGAACCACTTGATGAAATTGTTGCTGAAGAAAAACCAATTGAAGAAAATACTGCTCAAGATTTATTAGAGGAAGTTGAAGAAGAACCTATTCCTGAAGAGGAAGTTATTGAAGAACCTAAACCAAAAGAACCTGTAAAATCTACTCGTGACGAATTACAAGAAAAACGAGGAGAGAAAAAAGGATTCTTTTCACGATTCACACAAAAAATCACTGCAAAAGAATTAGACGATGCACAGTTTGAAGATTTATTCTTCGAATTAGAACTTGTCTTATTAGAAAACAATGTTGCAGTTGAAGTTATTGAAAAAATTAAAACTGATCTTAAAGTACACTTAGTTGGTGTTCCTATTAAACGATCAGATGTATTACCTACAATTCAACGTGTGTTACACGAAAGCATTACTGAAGTACTTGATGTTCCAACAATGAATCTTCTAGATGAAGTTTCAAAGAAGAAACCATACGTGATTTCTTTTGTTGGAGTAAATGGCGCAGGAAAAACAACACACTTAGCAAAAATTGCACATTACTTGAAAAAGAATAATCTTACATGTGTTATTGCAGCGTGTGATACCTTTAGAGCAGCTGCGATTCAACAAGTTGAAGAACACGCAACTAAAATTGGTGTTCGACTAATTAAACATGATTATGGCGCAGATTCTGCAGCAGTTGCGTATGACGCAGTTGCACATGCAAAAGCAAAAGGATTAGATGTTGTCTTAATTGACACAGCGGGTCGATTACATTCGAATAGTAATTTAATGGACGAACTTGCAAAGATCAACAGAGTTGTAGAACCAGATCTTACCATTTTTGTAGGAGAAAGTATTACAGGAAACGACTGTGTTGAACAAGCGATTCAATTTAATGAAAAGGTTGGCATTGACGCAATTATATTAACAAAAGCAGACGTTGATGAAAAAGGCGGAGCTGCAATTAGTATTTCTTATGTAACAAAAAAACCTATTCTGTTCTTAGGAACTGGACAAACATATGACGACTTAACGGAATTCAATAAGGAAACTGTATTGGAGCAATTAGACTTATGATATCACAAAAACAATTAAACACACTTTCAGCGAAAACAAAACAACAATTTGTTAAGCGATGCGGAAAGATTCGTTATGAATTAAAGGGTATGTTTAATAGCGAATTACTTGCTGTTGCAGCATTAATTGATACACACAACGTTGATTGTATTATTGAAAGTGTGCGAGCTCGCGGTCATAGTACTGAAGTAATTGCATCTTATTTTTCAAAAATCCCTATTCATAGTGTTGATTACGATAAGAATCAAAAAGGTGTTGTCTACTCTGAAAAACGTCTGAAACACTTTTCTAATCTTCGATTTCATTACGGAGACTCATTTGATGTTGTTCCGAGAATTTTACGACGGGTAAAAGCAAAGTCTGTTGCAGTTGTAATTGACGGACCAAAAGGAGAAGATGCAATTTTACTAGCATTACAACTTGCAACATTCAAACAAGTAAAGATTATTTTTATTCATGATTTAGCACAAAGTGAATTTGAACGGTATATTGCAGAATCCATCTTTGAGGGGTCGTTGTATACAGATCATGTTGACTTTGTGAAACAATTCCAATCACTAGATGATGACTGTTGGAGCATGATGAAAGCACATCAATCCAAACCATATGTACGTGGTGGAATTAAAACACCAAGTTACGGTCCAACAATGGGTATTATCTTTCCAAATTCAGTAAATGCATTTGCTGCACAAAGTTATATTGCCTTTTACAAAAAGAGTCATAACATGACAATAAAATATTTGCTTCTACAGTTTTCTAAAAAGATTCCTTTCTTATACAAAACACTACTCGGTATTCGTGCTTTCTTTCACAAGTTGTTTTGAGAAATGTATTTTATTATCAACATAGATGCCTTCTTTTAATTCTGTAGGTCTCCAAGAATCTTCAACTAAATTTGCACCCAGCCATTCTGCAAGCTCTTTTGGGTTTCCAATTGTTGCGGAAAGTCCAATGAGTTGGATTTTAGTGAGAACACTTCTAAGAATGGTAATAACAATTTCAAGTGTTGGACCTCTCCGAGAATCATTTAATTGGTGAATTTCATCAACAACAACACATCCAACTTCTGAGATCCAAGGTGTGTGATGTCTCATAAGTGAGTCTAATTTTTCACTTGTTGTGATAATAATATCGTATTCGCCTAAATACGACTCTGCGCTATCTGTGTCTCCAATAGATAATGCGATTTTGCATGTACCTTCGTACTTTTTCTTAAAGTCTTTATACTTTTCATTAGCTAAGGCTTTTAGTGGAACGATATAGATTGCTTTCTTTTTATCAATCAAAATTGATTGTAATATTGCTAACTCCCCAACAAGTGTTTTTCCACTTGCAGTGGGTGTACAGATAAGTAAATTATTGTGATCAAAGAGTCCCTTCTGTATTGCCTTTGTTTGACTTGGACGAAGTGCATTAAATCCTTGTGATTCTAACTCATTATAGATTCTTTGTGGGATTTTTTCTTTGAGTAGTGCTAATTCTGTGTCCATATAGAATGAAATACTATTCTCCTTAAATAGTCTTACCTTCGTAGATGTCTAGTGACTTCGTGTGCTATAGATGTGCCTAGAAATACTTCTGCTTCATAGTTACTCAAACTATGTGTGTCCTGTATTGCTCCAGTCATAGGAAGCGAATTTACTTCTAAGACTTCAAATCTTTGACTTATAGGATTTAGTATATAATCTATTCCTGAAAAAAAAGTTCCTGTCTGATTTGTGATTTTAGTTAGTTTCTGCGTTGATGTACATATGTCGGACGGGATTTTTTGATCAACTATGTGATGTGCTTCAAGTACATGTCTTTGAACTGGAGTATGATTAGGATTATGGTGAGGCTGCATGTAAAGAGGAACTCCTACATTTAGCTCAGAAACGTTAGACGCAATATTTCCGCGTTTGAGATCTTCTTCTTTTCCAAGTTTGCTATAATTTAAACGTGAAGCCAGAATATTATCTCCTACAGTTAATACTCTAATATGTGCATGGTAGTCGGATGGGCATTCAACAAATCTGCTCGCATAGATTCGAAATGGATCTTTTTTTTCTAATTGTATTTCTGCTAAATCTGCTTGATTTCTTGCTAATTGTATTTTTTCTCCACATGAAGATGGGCATTCCTTGATTACAACAGGAAAAAATGGTTTGCAGGCCCAAAGTCCAACAATCATTCTTCTAACATTTGGAATACCCTGTTCATCATAGAGATCATGTAATTCGCGAATAGTTCCAAATCCGCCTGATTCAACGATTGCATCTTCTCTTTTTGTTTCTGTAATTAGGCGCTCGATTTTTTCTCGTGTATCCCCTAATTGAGATGATGGAACTCCTGAAGTGTACAACTGATTGTTAAGTAGTGTTCTATTGAGTATTAGTAAATCTGACGTGGCAATTGCATCTTCAATTTTATTCCATTCCCCATTTTTCGCAGGAAGTTTTGGTGTGAAAATATCAGGTTGAAGCATTTCAAATGCGGTCTGGTATCTACGTGCGTAGTTTCTTGCTGATAATCGAATATCTCCAAACATTGCAATTTTAAGTGCCATTGTGATTTTGGAGCAATTTCCTATTTAATAACTTAGCGGTGGTAACACTATTACGTAACGTTTATTAAATAGCAATAGTTGCTTTCTATCTATGAGAGAAGAATTTGAACAACTCCAAAAAGATGAGAAATTTCTTGCTTGGAAAAAAGAACATCCTGACGTATTTTTAGCACACTGTTTTCTAATGAATCACAAAGCAGTTAGCCCTAATTGGCAATTTGGATATGCACAAGGTGAGAATATCACTGTGTTTGATGTTGGAGAAGGAGTTGAGAAGCAAGAGCAAGAAGAAGCCTTTAAACGACCTGACTCTCAAATTATGCCTATTGATCTCAAAGATGTGACTGTTGAATATGAACAGGCATTTGAAATCGCACAGAAAACTTGTGGGGAAAAAGCACCAAGTGAGCCGGTTAACACAACTATCTGTATTTTACAAAACATTAAACCATTTGGTGTAGTGTGGAACATGACATACGTTACTATGGCATTCAAAACTGTTAACATTAAAGTTGACGCAAAAAGTGGCGAAGTAGTTGCAGCTGATGTTGATTCTTTACTCAAATTAGGTACTCCAGAGTAAGGTTTCTTTTTTTATCCATTTTTTATTTTCAGATATAAAATTGAAATAGCTAATAGTAGTCCGATCCCATTCATAACTGCGACTGGCCCATTGCTAATAATTGACGCATATATTATCCATAAAACTAAACCTATTACGTAAATAACGTAGCTT
>JBLINR010000049.1:0-6606 GCA_047639395.1 Candidatus Woesearchaeota archaeon
AATAGATGTTAATATTATTAGTACAAGGACTGCGATTACTGCCATAACTACTGTACTCATGGACAAATCTCCTCGTTTGTAAAGTTTGAATTTCATTATTTACCTCCTCTGGTACCGTTCGGTACGCTTAATATACTGAATTCTTTGATTTTTAGTATAAAAAGCTTTCGTATTTTTCAGTCGAGAAGCAACAAATAAGAAATATAGGTAACCCCGTCTTAAGATCACTGAGTCAGTAGTAAGAAGAGAATTTATATATAGGGTAAATAACACCATAACTATATGGTATTAAAACTCAAACACAAAATACTCAAATTGATAATTGAAAATAAAAACAAACAATTCTCAATTAGAGCAATCTCTAAACTTCTCAAAGTCGATTATAAAAATGTATATGGCGCAGTGCAAAGCGTCAAAGAATCCATCAGAGTCCAAAAACAAGGGCAATCTTGTTTAATTTCATACAGTTCCACGTTAACTCCTGATTTGTTCTTTGTTGAAGAAGAAAGAAAAAAAGAAATACAGTCCAAAATAAAACTCATCTTAAAAGACATTGAATCGCAACAGAATCCTTTTTTCATCGCCATCCTTTTTGGATCATATGCAAAAAATACACAAACAAAAAATTCAGACATAGATATTTGTATCATCTACGATAATGAAGACACCGATCTGATAAATACCCTTTCAATACATCCCAAAATACAGATCCACGGTTTTTTCTATAAAGATTTTATTAAAATGTTACAATTAAAGACTTTTAATGTCGGACACGAGATTGTGAAGGAAGGAATTCCTATCCACAATGTTGAGGGATATTACAAGGTCTTAAAGCATGAATGAGAGAAGAGAGAAGCAAGCCAAATTAAATTTTGATAATTATTTAAGAGATAATTTACTTCGAAAAGAAAAAATTAACAAAAATATTCTCAAAAAGCTTATTCAAAATAGTATTGAAAGCCTAACAACTGCAAAGGTATTACACGAACAACATATTTCTTTACTATGGGTTGTTGTAACAAGTTATTATTCGATGTTTTACATTGCAAGCGCATATGTGTATAACAGAGGATACAAAGCTCAACATAGAATTGTTCACAAAGTAATAAATGATGCACTTATTGTATTAGCAAAAAAGGAATTAGAAAACAAATACTTACAAGAGTACGAAGAAGAAAAAGAACAAGCATTGGCAATAGCCCAAAGTACGCTTGAATCTATAGAACATGAACGAGTAAAGCGTTCAACATTTCAATATGAAATGAGTGAAGAATTAAAAAAAGTTAAAGCAAAAACGTCATTGAATCGCGCAAAAGAATTTGTAAGTGTCTTTCGCGAGTTACTCGAATAAGTTTGTCTAAGAACTATGACTATACGCCAGAATATGACAATCACGCAAATCTTTAATTGTAACAAACTTAGAAACAGTTCGCTTTAATGTATCCAAGCTCGCTTTACTTTCCACTTTACGCGTAATCACAGGTGAAGCAAATTCAATTTTTTGATAAATGGCATATTTCTTCAAATTTGAGAATATATAGGATTCATTCATAAAATACTGTTTACCAGCCTTTGACATATACCCAATTGAAACTAATCGATCCAATACCAAAGAAACATCAAGTCCAAATTCAGCTAGATCCTCAGCAACGAATTTCTTTTTAGAATGTGCTTTTTTCAAAACAAGTAATTCTTGTTTGTTCAATTTTTCAAATTCAGGGATTTTACCCAGAGTAAATGTATCAACGTCCTTGACAATATGTCCACCATGACGTTCAAGTAACAAATGAAATTCGTTACCAGAAGACTCACATAAAAACATGGCTCCCGGAATAAGTAATACATCAACTTGTTCCTTTGTGACATCGTGCATCATACAGTAATCTTGTAAAGAAATGTGTGGTTTTACTAAAGGTAACAAATCTTTTTTTTCAAACTCTTTTACAGTTTCAAAGAAGTCTTCATCTTTTTGTGTTAACATATCAATTGAACCACCGCCGTGTTTAGTCATTCGCGGACGTACATCAACAAACAATGGGACATCAACAACACCAGTAATCAACGCTTGTCCAATTGCTAAGTTTTGGATTTCTCGTTCACTGTCCGAAGTAATTCCTTCAACAGAATTAGAAATTGCTTTCAAATCATTTGGATTTGTTACTTTGAGAATAATTTGTGTACTTACTTGACTTAATACACTTTTATCAACACGCGCAGGTCGTTGACTAATGATTGCCAAACCCATTCCGAATTTACGCCCTTCACTTGCAATCGTTCGAATGATGCTAGACGCCGTGCTTTGCCCAAAGGATCGTTCAGGACAATAATTATGAGCTTCTTCTATAACACAGAAAAATGGAGGTATTCTACCCTTTTTACGTTCTTCAAAAAGATCTTTTAATAATTTGTATACGATGATACCTTGCATATCAGGATGAATTCCTTTCAAATGTAAAATACTACATCGTCCACCTTGTACAAGTTCATTGTATGCAATAGGAGACTTTGAAAAAATGTTAAAACTTCGCAAATAATCAATCATCTTGATTACATTCCATTTACCAGGACTTTCTTCTTGTTCTAACGCATTAATTAATGCATCAAAATCAAAATGAGTCATTTGTTTAATTGCAGAATAAAGTAATCCTTCTTGAGCCGCACTTAATTTACTAGGTAAAATATCTACTAATTCCTGCGCAGTTAATTGTTCAGGAATAAGAAGCGGCCGTACATGTGACTCTTGTTCAACATCACCGTATGCAACAACTCGTTTGAGAAAGCTTTTTGGTTTTAATTTATACTGTCCAAGTCTTGCGATATCTTCTTCGTTATCATTTTTTTGTTTCAGAGAACTATATTCCCCATGTGGATCAATAATAAGTAACGGGACATTTTTTTCCATAATTTCTTCAAGTAAGACACCGACACAATAACTTTTTCCCGCACCTGATTTTGCAAGTACTGCTAAATGTTTTGTAAGAAGTGTTTGTAAGTCTAAGAATATCGGAATATCCCGGCCATCAAGTTTTCCGATTAATGCACCTTTATCTTGCTGTAATTTGATAATATCTCGAATAAAATCATCTTGCGCTCGTAAAACTTTCTCTCCAACTTCAAATGGTTCACGAAGAGATACAATTTTTCCAGAATCACTTTTATAGCCAATAACTTGACATCGAGCAATCATTTGCTTCTCATCTCGAATAAGTTCAACAATTTGACAAAGAACAAAACCAGCATCTACATGAGATACTTGTACATACTCAAACACCTTCGCTTTTTCGTCAACAATAAACGTAAACTGTTTTGTTGTTACCTTTCCAGTGATGGATCCAAGAATCATATAGGAACAAAATGTGGTTGAATTTTTAAGCTTTGTGTGTTACAAAGCTCACTATTTGATCAAGTACTTCTTGAGGAGTCATTGTTGTTGTGTCAATAACCAAGTCAAAGTCTTTCATATTGTATACTTGGACGTTGTATAATGATTCATATCGCCCTTTATCAGAATCAACACGTTTTCTCATTAAGTGAACAAGTGAATCAACAGAGCTTGCTCGTTCTTCAATTCGTTCTGATGCGAATTTACGTTTTGCTGCTTCATTAACATCACAACTTAAGTATATTTTTATTGAGTCTGGAATAAAATAAAACGCTAACCGTCCATCAAAAATAAAATTATCTTCATCAACTCCAATTTCTTTAGTTTGCTGATCAAACAGTTTATCCCCTTCTTGCGGATTACTTTCTGCCCATTCATTAAACTCTGAAAGCGTCATACTGCGTTGTTTCGCAGCTTCTCGCCTTAGATCACCTGCGCAATAGTGCTGTAAGTTTAGTTTTTGCGAAATTGCTTTAGAAGCAGTCCCTTTGCCTGAGCCAGGAAAACCACATATTGTTATCTTCATACAAATAAGGTGGTTTTGGATACATATAAAGCTGTCGTTTCACTTTTGTTAAAACTGTTTTATCCAATATTCTGAGCATGAAGAAGAAATAAAACCAGCTTGATGTAATCGTTTCTTAAACCGTGAAGAATATGTGTGAGTTACCAGTCCTAAGACTTGATTTGACTAGCAGTCTTTTATCATTAACTCCAATAATCTTGTACCTATACCCTTCCCTTCATAACGTTTGATTCAGAAGTACTATTTGAACACAGTGGGAAGAAATCTTGTATCTCTGCAACCGGACCGCTAATACTAGGAAAATGATACATAAATCGAGAAGGCAATTGTGATCGATATTTAACAACGTCACATCCTCGTCCACCGTCATGACATACGATGTACGTGCAAGCCGAAGTCGAAAAAGACGTTCTTAGTCGCTTTTTATGGCTTGAGAGTCAGAATCTTTGCAAAATAATGAGTAAACTTGCTCATTTCCATTACAATAAGAAAAAATATCTTATTGTTGGAGATGAGAGGGAGCTCTACAATTTCTTGATAGAAAACAGCTATAATCCATACACGGTTTATAGGTAGCTTTAGTTAGAAAGAGTGTCCCAGTCAATGTGCTTGACTATTCCAAGAGACCTGCCATACCTACCGACATTGCCTTTGCAGTTGACGCCACTATAGTCATCGTTGACGATAACCACACGGCCCGAATCTTTATTATTATAACCATCATGATAGGATCCAAATTTTTGCCAACCGAACCTTGCTTCATTCGCTCTCCCGAGCATATTTTCTACTGCACTTTTTCCACCAGCTGGAATAATTAAATCCGGATTTTCAAGCTGAGTCTCAATAGTTTGATAACCTGAAATATTTCTTCTTGCCTCTGCAGCAGTTCTTACGACAGCATATACAGCACTAAGATCGCTTAGACTTGCTTGAAACGCAGGTGTTTTAGATTCTTCTAAAAATGATTCATATGAAGTAAATACTCGAACAGTAACTGTTTGAATTGTAGTTCCGTCAAATCGATAAGCCTGTTTTTCACCAAAAAGTAAATCCTTTTCTTCTATACTTACAGGATATGCTCCATTTTTTAGTTCTTTTCCAATTGCTTTTCTTAATTCTGTAGGTCTTGACATAAACAGACCTGCTCCAATAAGATCAACTACATACAAACCCTTTTTGATTTTATCATACGATTTATCAGCCCTTAAAGTAAGTCTTTCTCCCAAAGAATCATGCCAACTGTTCCAACCTGGCTCGGTGACTTTTTCAAAAATTTCTACACCGTTTGTACCAATAGTATTCGCATCAACAACGCTCCTCCCATTAATGAGAGCATACGCAGGAACTTGTACTAAATTATTATTGTGAACTGCTTCTATGGATTCAACAACGCCTAAGTTAGATTTTCTAAAGAATGAAGCAGCTCGCAATTCAGATATAGATCCCTGTAAATCAACTGTATTTAGTAATACTTTGAAATTAGGTTCGTCTGGCATATGTAGGTGATATAGTCCTTCATTTATAAATTTTGCGTTAAAATGCTCACTCCTAAGTAACAACATATGTATTTGGTAGAAAACTCAATAAACGGATGTTCATTTTCAAAAGACATGAACAATGATGTAAGTGAAAATAACATATATGAAAAACTATACTCATATGAAAATTTAGAAACTGCGTTTAATAGAGCAAAAAGAGGGAAAACATTAAAGAAATATGTAATTGATTTTGAGGAAAAACTAAAAGATAATTTAATAGAATTAAGAACTGAATTAATAACCTTAACATATAAACCAAAACCTCTCAAAACAGTTAGTTCTTCGAAATGCAGATTTTACTCCTGTGTCAAATAAATCGGTTTGATTTTTTTCGCGATTGCGAGCGCCTCCGGCGCTACCCCAAGAGACTTGCTATCACAACCGACATCGTCGCCGCAGTTGACGCCACCATAGTCACTGTCGACGATAACCACACGGCCCGAATCTTCATTACTATAACCATCATGATAGGATCCAAAATTTTTCCAACCGAACCTTGCATTATTCGCGCTCATGAGCATATTTTCTACTGCACTTTTTCCACCAGCTGGAATAATTAAATCCGGATTTTCAAGCTGAGCCTCAATAGTTTGATAACCTGAAGGATTTTTTTGTGCATCTCCAGCAGGTCTTACGACAGCATATACAGCACTAAGATCGCTTAACTTTTCTTGAAAAGTAGAGGATACAGATTCTTCTAAAAATGATTTATATGAAGTAAATACTCGAACAGGAACTGTTTGAATTGTAGTTCCGTCAAATCGATAAGCCTCTTGATCACCAAAAAGTAACTCCTTTTCTTTTATGCTTACAGGATATGCTCCATTTTTTAGTGATTCTTGTCTAATTGCGTTTCTTAATTCTGTAGGTCTTGACATAAACAGACCTGCTCCAATAAGATCAACTACATACAAACCCTGTTTGATTCCAGGATACGATCTATCAGCCCTTAAAGTAAGTCTTTCTCCCAAAGAATCATGCCAACTGTTCCAACCTGGCTCGGTGACTTTTTCAAAAATTTCTACACCGTTTTTACCAATAGTATTCGCATCAACAACGCTCCTCCCATTAATGAGAGCATACGCAGGAACTTGTACTAAATTATTATTGTGAACTGCTTCTATGGATTCAACAACGCCTAAGTTAGATTTTCTAAAGAA
>JBLINR010000050.1:0-6542 GCA_047639395.1 Candidatus Woesearchaeota archaeon
CTTCAGAAGTACATCCAACATACGATGTAGGTATCTGGGTTAACACTCCATTTTTCACACAAGCAATTCGAAACTTATTTGAACTAGCTTGGAAAGAAATGAAGAAAGTCAAAAAAGTAGCCTAAGTGGATATTTTTATGACAAATTCCAATTATTTCTTATTAAAAATACTTAGAACATCTCGTATACGTTGGAAGGAAAAGACGTGAAAATTAACTCTACTAAATTATTAGGGTATGTTGCCGCTATTTCGTTTATTGCTACGACCGCTTTATCTGAGTATAAACAGCAACTTTCTGAAAACGGCCCTAATTATACACATGTACAAAAAAATCTTGGTCTTCTTAAGGCAAAAGAAATATCTGGATTTCAGATATTTGCCAAAGAACATAATACAAGTTTTGAAGGAAACTTATTAGTTCGAGATAAAGGACGCGTTGGACTCGAAAACATCTTAGCAATTGGAGAGACAGGAGTTTATCATACAAATTTAGAATTTGAATTCAACCAAGAAAGAAGAGAACAGCAAATACAGATCGCATCATATCAAAAAGCAAGTTTACTATTTGGCACAATTGGTGCATCAGCATGGCTTGCACTTACACTGATGCGACGACAGGAGAGAAAATATAATTCCAAGAATTGAGAAAATACGATCGAAGACCAAAACTATACATATCTAAACCAACTAGGCGCTAACTTTATAAACTAAAATTCTTAATATAACTTAAAAGAGGTTAATATCATTATGGCAATAGATCCTAATAACGGAATAGTTCTTGTTCTTGCAGTAGTTCTTGGAACGCTAGCAGCAATTGTATACAGTCTACGAATTCTTGTACTTGTAGAGCGAAGAATCGCTCGAATCGACAAGCACATCGAAGCACTTGTTAAAACTGTCCTTGCTGAAGAATTAAAAATCGAACGAGAAGAACAAGTAATTGAGAAAAAACTCGGAAAAAAATAAATTTCTTTTTTTTAAAATTCTGATTTAAAGTAATATATGATTGCACCTAAAAATGCAATAATAAACGCAAACGCTGCCCAAACAATATATCCATCTGCAAACAATCCAATTAATGACGCAAGAACAAACAGAATCATGAATACAAAGATCGTTCTTGATTTAAAGAAAATAACCGCACCACACGTTGCTCCTTCATCATTCTCAAACATCATTTTAGTTGCAAAATCAAATGGCACTAATGAATAGATTGCATACATATACGCCATTGAGACAAATGTGCCTTGTACTTGTGAATGAATATTCATAGAATCTACAAATAATGCTAAAACTATTAACGAACAAATTGATAACACAGCCATCATGGTTTGTTCACGTAATCCTGGTTCGCCTGGTTTACGTCCTAGTAACATCCTATTACTTGCATGTAATAAAAATCCTGGTGGAATAAAAATAATAATAAATCCTCGAGACATTAACGCAAGGATAACTGCTACAACTAACCAAAAGTGAGATACAGTAACAATTGGGTATACACCAGTTACAACGCCAGTCATCTTCATCACAAGTGTGAAGAAAAATACAATGATAAGTGCAACTGCTGAAGTAATAATAAAATCTGAAACAAATACATGATGTGCTTCTGTGAACAATGTCTTTGCACTAAATAAGAATCCTAAGATGACACTAAATAAGAATACTACAATAAATTCATCTTTATTGTATGCTACTTTCTCTTTGAAAGCTGTAACTACGTGTCTCATAGTAGTACTTTTTGTAAATGGAATTTATAAAGATACTCGTATATGCACCTATTCTTCTCTTCGGAGATGAGCATACTCATCTTGAGTTATTGCCTCGCAGTTTGGAAAGTTGATGACAAATTGATTGTTTATAGGTTGTACATCAAAGGCATATTGATCTGCTATGATCACAGATGTCAATCTATCTCTAGGATCTACAGTTATATGTCCTGCAGCATATTGCTCAGGGCAAATACCTTTATGATAAATAAAAATTAACTCTCCCCTTTCTGGTGCAATAATTACTCTATCCGTTTGAGAATCTCAAAGTATCTTGTGATAAAGCGCATATAGTAATCTCGTACCCGCCGCACTTTCTGAATATAAGAAACGTATATATGAACGTGCAAGAGGAATTAATTTACTTCTTTTGTAACAATTCTAACATCCCATGTCTATGCGCAGCACCAACAACAACTAGAATACTTCCTTCCGGATGTAACTGACACAACTGAATGATTTTATCTACCATATACTTATTTCGAGAATCAAGTAACACTTTGTGTAGTGAAGGATAATGTTTTTTCATATATGTAACAATTGCAATAATTGTTTTTTCTGGTGGAACTGAGTGCAAATCAAAGTCGCCAATTTGCTCTAAGAGTTCATTTCTTTTGAAGAACCCTTTGAAAACATCTCCAATCATTCGGAAAAACTCTCTGAATGTGAACGCTTTTGATAAATTTCGAAGTGTAATATGTACTGGTAAATCAATCAACGCAACTTTTGCTTCACATTCTTTTGCAACACGAACAGCAGACATCATATCTTCACCAACTTTTGCACCTATTTTTTTTGCAAGTCTTTGCTGAACAAACCCGCCAACTACTGCAAACATATATCCAAATAATCCTATTTGTCGTACTACTGAAAAGGGTAATGATCGTTTTGCTGAAGATTTCATTGCTTTGTATCGTTGTGTATCAAGTTCAACTGCAACAATTGTTGGAGAATGTTTCTTAATATACTCTGAAACTTCGGTAATAGATTTAGAAGCTACATGTGATGTTCCAATTATGTGTACGCGAGTCATTCTGAGAAGTCCACCACTTGCACATCTCGTGTTCGTAAGTTAACTACGGCAACTTTTGCAACATCAGGAACCATTCCTTGTTTCTTTTGATAATCTGTTACACCAACAAAACATGAACAATTGAGTAGTGTTGTACTTTTGAAATTTTTTGCAACAAATTTATGTAAATGTCCAGAAACAAAAAAGTCAGGGATGTCTTTAATAATTAATTCATCACGATCAGGATCAGGAATGTATAGATTAGATGTATGTGCAGGAGATAAATGCCGACGCTTAAGTAAATACTCCATAACTAAGTCAACACGTTCAATTCCACCTGCTTTTCGAATATATTCAATGTTATTCATATAGTAAAAAAATGAATAACCGTGATACATTAACACATTAAATCCAGGAAAGTTATCAAGACTATGAATGTTTACAACACTTGGTGATGAAACATTAATTACGTTTGGTAATGCTAATAAATCAGGAGCATATTCTTTGTAAAGTGGTGGCTGTGGCTCTGAAAGCCTCATTGTATCGTGGTTTCCAGGACAAATGATAATATGAATGTCTGAAGGAATCTTGGCAATTTCTTTTGCTGCAATTTTATACTGTTCACGAACATCAATATGAGTTACATCTTGATCTTGATTTGGATAAATACCTGCGCCTTCAATCATATCTCCAACAATAAATAAGTATTGTATTTCATTTGCAACTTTGTTTAATGCTGGATCAGGACTTTTTCCATTGATAAAGAGAATGAAATCATCCCATTCTTTTTGTAAAAATACTTTTGCACCGAAATGTAAGTCACTAATGAATGCTGCTCTTCCTTCAGCAGGTGATTTTTTGAATTCAATTATGTTTGGAACGTCAGGATGTAATATCTGATCAATGAAAATTATCTTATCATCACCTTCAGTATTTGTGCCAGTTATACCAATAACTTCATCATAACTCAGATTCTTAGCTTCTTCAAATGCCTCGTTATCATCTCGTTTGATTGCCAAACAACGCATTTCGCCAGATTTATCTTCAATAGTTAACATCATATGCCCGTTTTTCGTTTCGGCAATGTCACTTACAAACCCAATTATAGAAACTTTTTCTTGATCTGTTTTTTGTTTGACACGTGCAATGGAAGTAATGTTTTCTAGTTCACTTCGTTGACGAAGAATTGCGGTTAGTTTTTGTAATCGTACTGCAAAGTGACTTGTAAAGTCATGAATTTTTATTTCTCTGTGTGCTTCTTTGTATGTTTCTATAACTTTAACAGCACTTGGACCACGAGTAGATTGTATTGGTTCAGGTTGAATAATAGGTGCAACATAATCGGGACTTGCTTTCACTTGAGAAACAATTTCATCATATGTTTTTCCTTCTTTGATAAGCGCAAGAATATCACTAGTAACAAGAATTCTTTCCTTATACAGCTGTTGTATAATGTCTTGTTGTTCTGTGATTTGCATTATGACTGCAAAGCCTCCTTAAGTAAAACTTGTACTTTTGGTCGTGTTTGTGTGGGAATTGCAAGTGCAATTTCTCGTGTTCTTCCAAATCGACCTTTACTAATAACTTTTGCATTAATAATTCCAAGCATATCAAGCTCAGTGATAACATCAGACACACGTCGTTGTGTTAATGGACGTAAATCAATAGAATCACAAACAGATTTGTATAATTCATATACTTCTCCTGTTAAAATATACCCATGTTTCTTTTGTGCAAGATCCATAATTGCATATAATAATACTTGAAACTGTTTAGGTTGTGTCTTTACAATATCTAACACTCTGTCTCGCTCAATTTTATCTTCAGCTTCATCTAAGTTTGCTAATGTTATTTGTTCTTGCGTCTGCCTTTCTGCAAGTTCTCCTGAAACTCTTAGTAATTCAATTGCTCTTCGTACATCTCCATGTTCACGAGCAGCGTATGCCGCACATTTTTCAATAACACCATCTTGAATAACATTCTCTTTAAACGCAATTGTAGCTCGTCGTTTGAGAATATTTTGAATCTGAAATGCATTATACGGTGGAAATACTAATTCTTCTTCCGAAAGTGATGATTTCACACGTGGATCTAAGCCATCTGTAAATACTAAATCATTACTTACTCCTATGAGTGTTACTTGTGCATTTTTTAGCTCTGAGTTAATTCTTGTTAGGTTATAGAGAATTTCATCACCAGCTTTTTTTACTAATTGATCAATTTCATCTAAAATTAAGATTAATATCTGTTCTTTCTCATCTAATACGTCAAAAAATATCTTATAAACTTCATCAGTAGGAAGACCAGTTGCAGGTATCTCTTTTCCAAATTCTCTTGCTAATTGTGCAACAAGTCTATATTCTGTGTCTGCTACTCTTTTAAGCTTACAATTAAGATAATACACTCTGACAGGAATATTTTGTTCTTTTGCTACTTGTTCAATCTGAGCAGTAGTGTGTTTAACAGTGAGTGTCTTACCTGTACCGGTTTTACCATATATGAACAAATTAGAAGGTTTTTCGACTCTAAGAGCAGGCGCAAGGATACTTGCAATCTGCTGCATTTGTTCATCTCGAAATTCAATCACATCGGGTTGATATGACATTGTAAAGACTTTTTTATCTTGGAACAGTAAATCCCGCTTTAGATAATTCTTGAAAAATGTGTTTAAATTTTGTCCCATGTATTAGACCCCTATTTCTACTGGAGATAATTAATTGGTTTAGCTTTATAAAAGTATTCCATAAGAAACATACCCCCACCCCTTCATTTCCTGTGGAAATAATATGTGTGGTCGTGAATACGATTTATCGATATAGTAGTATAGTTTCTTATAGGTACATATTTGTTTATATAATACCTGTGGTTTGTCGTCGAGAAATATAATATTTAAGTAAAAAGTTATTGCTCAGATATTGTAATCAGTTATTGGTTGATATGTCAAATATATATATACTATACTAACATATACAATATATATTATATATAATTTATTTCAATATAGAAAAGAATGAATTTTGAGTGAACTTGTTTTTCTTAATAAAAAATTAAAAATTCTTTAAACACAAAACAACACACACAATGTTCCATAGGAAATAGGGGTGTGTGACCCCCAATATGCCAATTTATGTAATTATCCATATATTTGATTTATTTGATTCTAACCTCATATCTGTCTAAATTATTTTTGTCCACTAAGGTGAAGTATTTAATACTCATTCTCACATAATACAACAATATGAAGAAAAAATCGATAATAATCACGATTATTCTTATCATTGCAATTTTACTCATAGTATCTACAATTCGTCCAAAACAAACTCAATTAGCAGAATCGGACTACGAGACTAAAGAGGAATTACTAACATTTATTGCAGATAACCTTATCTCAGGCGGTGTAAGTAAAGATGCTATACCTTCTATTGATAATCCAGTATACATTACTGCAGATGAAGCACAGATTGAACCTTCACAGCAAATATATGGGACTATTATTACTGATCAAGCATATGCCTATCCGCAAAGTATTCTCTACTGGCATGAAATTGTTAATCATAAAACAGACGAAGGAAAACAATTTAGTGTAACTTATTGTCCACTAACAGAAACTACGATTGGATACTTAGATGTTGAACTCGGAGTAAGTGGAAAACTATATAATAGTAACCTCGTAACATACGATCGTAAAACTGATGCACTTATTCCACAAATATTAGGTATAAAAGTTACAGAAAATGTTGGAGAAAAACTAAAAACGTTCGAT
>JBLINR010000051.1:0-6536 GCA_047639395.1 Candidatus Woesearchaeota archaeon
TCTTTGCTGAAATGGGTGTTGATGAAAAAGATGTTCATCTACAACGATACAAAGGTTTGGGTGAAATGAATGCAGATCAACTTTGGGAGACAACAATGGATCCTGAAAACCGAGTCTTAAAGAAAATCGTTATTGAAGATGCCGTTGCAGCTGATACATTATTTACTGTTCTTATGGGTGATGATGTTGAATCACGACGAAGATTCATTATTGAACATGCGAAGATTGTTACAAATCTAGACGTTTAACGTTGACGAGAACCTGTATATGCGCCGCCTGAAGTTGCATTAATGCTGACTGTTGGTCTTGAGGGTAATGATTTTCCAGGTAGTAAACTTGCCTCTTGTGATTCTAGAATAATTCTCGAAAGTGGTCTATATTGTCCACCAGTCCATTGTCCGCCATGCTCTTCTCGTCGGCCATCTGCGCTGACAAATCTGTGTGCTTTTTCAATTACTTTTTTCATCCAAGCTTCGCCGTGTTGTTCAAGGAATACGGGAACAAATTTTTCTTGTTTTTGTGGGATTAATTCTCTAAATATTTGTGCATCTGTTTCACCAATATACTCATCAATAAAATGACCTCTAGTTGGTGATGTTGCAATTTGGTGTAATGCAAGTTCTGGATTATTTAATCCTTCTTTTATATGCACTCTATATTTGCTGTTTGCTTCCGTTTCTTTTCCTGCCATCATAGCCTTATGAAGTTTATCTGCCAATGGGTTGATTGTGGAAATAAATCGGTTATAATCGGCATCTAAAGTGGGATCGATCTGAAGCCCTGATTGTCGCATATATTTAAGTGTGAAATTAATATCAGGTGCCATTCCTGAGCCGTATGTAGCTCTCTGGTCCTCATGACCTAAAGTAAACCTGCGAATATTGGGAAAAACTGATAATCCTTCTTGTGTAGTTACATTTGCTGTGAATCGAAACTCTCTATCTGTTGATTTTTCTACAGTTTGTGGAGCAACCGATATGTGAGAGTAACAGGAATTTCGTCAAGTTTTTCTGTTTCACTAATTGCGGGAAGAACTGTAGTTGAAGTTCCTTTAATAAGTGGGTTTCCTTGTGGTGAAATAGTGATTTTCGGTTCCATATGTGTTTAAATAGGGTGCTCATATATAAATGTTGTTACTTTCAAGGGACAAAGAACTCATTTTGGGAGTAATATGTGTCTTAAAGCAACAGTTGCATAACATCCTTTATTTAATGTAAATGTAAGACTTTTTCCTGTAATATGTAAATTTTCGATAGGAGTTTGGATTTCTCTCTTATCCCCTTCTTTTGTTAATGTTCTACTTATTTTGATAATGAAGTTTCTTTCTGAGATCTTTTCTTCGTCCATTAACTTTGTGACGATCTCTGAAATTGTCTGCGAATAATCATCTTCATCGTAAGAAAATCCGATGAGTGGAAATATTTTTTCAGCAAGTTGTTTCCCTTCTTTTGGAATTTCGATATCAAGCACATCGTCTGTATATGTTTCACAGTATTCTTTTACATAGATACTCACTCCGCGATTCCACAAGTAACTTTGATACGCGTGTATGAAGAATCCTAATAATCCTGGTGCTAATTGTTGCATAGCATGTGGTCCATTTGTCGGTTCTAATGCGAGTGCTTTTTGTACACGTTGTTGTGTTCTTGCTAAGAGTTGTGCTGCTTTTAGATATTCTTTTTTGATAATATGTCTTCCAATTTGTTCATTGTCTGTTGAGAACCGTTGTTCTCCAAAATAATTAATCATTGCCTTTGGTTGTGTGATTTCAAAGTCGTGTATGTTGTGGACAGTAATTGTGAATTTATTTTGAACTAAATTTCCAATAAATAATGGTCGCTGAATTTCATGAAGTGGTGTAAGTTTAATATATTCGTGTTCAAAATTAGCAATGCTTGCCTTTTTCGGCAATGAGATGAATTGTATTGTTACTGCATTTTTGTCTTTAAGTCCGCAGTATCCGATTTCTTTTACATTGATATTACAATGCTTTGAAATTGTATCTAACGCATCAAGTGTGTTCATATTTGTCTTTTGCATTTTGACAAGTATGTAGTCTCCACTTGATTCTGTTATATCTATAATTTCTTCAACAATAAAGTCTGTTGGTTCTTTTTTTATATCATACATTTGATTAACCAGGATAATAGTGAGCGTTTTTGTGTTTTTTGTTGTCTTTTCTTTTTCATTGCAAGTTTTGTGAGTTCTATTTCTAAAAGATCAAAGTTAGGATATTGTTTTTCTTCATCTCTAAATGCTTTGTGGTGATGAAAGTTTCTCCCATTAACAGTATAATATCGATGCTTTTTATGTAACATTTCATGAAATAATACATACCCAAGTAAACTTGGTTGGTCACTTAATGAACTTGATATTGTTATTGTGTCTGTTTGATATTGGTATGATCCAAATTTTCTAAACGTTTCTGTTCCCCAGATTAGGTTGCAGGATTCCAACTCATTACTGAAATATTGTTTGTTTAGTTTATTGTATAAATCCCCTAAAATGGGATCAACCGTCTCAGTTGGTGCGACATGTTCTAATTTTGTCAAAAATGTTTCATACAAATGCGTACTCATTGTTTCATGAGTAACTGGTTTGAATCGTTTTTTGAATAATTTTAGATAGAGTGATTGACAAAGGCCTTTCACAATATCTTCATCTACATCTTTCCACTCTGCTGAAGCTGAAATTGTAATGATTTCTCCACTCATTGTATGTTGGTATTTGATATTGGCATTAAATGCTGAGAATTTTTTACTATATTTAAACAGAAATTGCATTTCCTTTGTTTTCTTGATTAAATGTGGATATAGTTCAATAAAACTGTCAATCATAAGTTGCATATAGATAAGTGAATCATAACTCTTTAAATTGCTTTCTAATGAATTGCGTATCGTAAAATTGCTGCAACCTTACCAATATCTCGAAGTTGCATTCCTTCACGGGTGTCTGTAGAGACATAGACTACTTTTGTATTACCTTCATCTGCTTTCACAGCTAGTTTTTCAAGAACGTCATCGTCAAGGCTTTCTGAGAGCATTAATATATCAATAGCATTCATATCCAAGCCTCTTTCAATTTCAGCCATACCATATGCAACTTTTGTATCTGTTGTTGCAAGAAGTACAAAGAAACGTCCCATATGGAGCTTTTCATCCATTACTGCTTCTTTTGCAAGTATGTCTTCACTTTTATCAAGGAGTTCTTGTAGTCCGAATTCTTCTGTGTAAGAAAGATCTTTTGTCCCAAGAATTTTCTTTTTTAGATCTCCTGTAACATAGTCTTGATTCATGAAGTGTGTAACAGTAATATTTGGTCCACCAATAATGATTCCTTTGAGATTTGGTACTCCTAAGAAATTTTCAGTCATATAGTTTGCAATTTTTTTATAATGATCACGTGCTGCACCTTCTCGGATTCGTTGGAATCTCGGAGCTGATTGTCCACCTGCTCGTGTTTTTCCTGGAACTTCGGAATGTGTTTTCATTAATACTTGGATTTTTGTTCCTTTGAGTAATGCTAATGTTCCATCTCTTTTATCCAGTACAACTAATCCATAGACGTTGTCTGTCTCTATCATTTCTTTGATAGGGTCTAAGATGAAATTTTTATCACAACGGTAGATACGCTGATTAAGGGGCATTGGAGGTTCAATACTAAATACTTTCACATCACTTTGACCATCTCGATCAGAAATGTTTCCACCAAATGCCATAAGTCCATTTTCAGGTGTTTTTGCGATTAGTTTTAGATGCTGAATCATCTTTTCTAATGCGTCAATAACATTTTTACGTGTACTTGTAGATTTAATGTTTGTTGCAGTTCCTTGTTCTTGTTGTAGATGGTTAATGACTTTTGTCATGTCGTATCCAACAGGAACGTAGACTGTGACTAACTCCGTATGATTTCCAGAATAGGATGAAAGTTGTTTATAGAATTTTTTTAGCTCGTGCTTTTGTTTTTGGGTTAGTGGTTCCATAGAAAGAAAAAGAACTATGCCTCTTTTTGTTGCACAGTAATAAATGTTTTACATGGAAGCTTAGTTGAAGCTTTTTGTAAAATTAGTTTTACACGATCAAAGTTTTCTTTGCTACAACGCATCTGGACAATTTCTTTCCCAGCTACTAATTGTGCTGCAACGCCAATAACTTTTCCGAATGAAAATTTCATACCAGTACTTAATCGGTCTGCTCCTGCTCCTGAAGCAAGTGCATTTTCTCGTAAGTGGTGGTGTGGAAATATTTTAATCCAGATGTAATAATTATTAAGACCTAAAAACTTTTCAGAGTGTCTGTTGATAATAAGACGCATTGATTCGATTGCTTTATCACGAATCTGTAATGGAGTTCGTGTTCGAAGTGAAAGTGTGAACTCGAAGTCTTTTTTAGAGTCTCCCATATTGTATCTTGTAATCTTATTCTGGGGTGATCCTCGAATAAATGATTTTTCTCTATATTTTGATTTACGTGTGTACGGACGTTCTAATCGTCTGTATGCTACGAATTTTCGTACTTTTGCCATATGATTCTGCGAAACCAGATTCTTTTTATAAAGCTATCGTTTAGACCCTTTTAAAGAGATACAAACTCATTTCCGCCTTCATCATAGTCTGTGATATCTGGAAATGCTTCAATAAGTGAAGTGAGACTTCTGTATTTAACACAGTTAAGGTTTAGTTCATGATTTCCTAGTACTATTCCTCTGACTTGTGGTCTTAGTATGTTAACTTCTCCATCACCAAAATGAGGCCAAAGATTATCTTGAGCAACATGATGACTAAAATCTGCAACATCTGCTGGAAATGGTGTTCTTGGTGTTGGAATAACATATACAGGTTTTCCAACAGTAAGATCTACTTCATCCACATTGTTGGCTCTTCGTATTCTTGTTTGTTGATCAGCTATTCTTACGTCTCTATGAAGTTCCCTTCTCAAATTCGCAGGTGCTGCTATTACTGACCAGCCTTTTTCACCGATACCGTCTTGCAATGTATTCATATACGGTTGAATTTGTTCTTGATTGCTTGGTAGAGATTTATTATAGCCGTATACGCGACCAAATATGTGTTGGAACCCTCCCCGTGTATCTGTTTCAAATACATAATTAGGTTTGATTTTAAGATCGCTAAAGGTTTTTAGAAGAGCTTTTCTGTGAGTTTCTGGCATTTGAACGCCAATATGCATGTATGCTACATTTGGTCCTTCTGCTTGGTTTATGGCAATCTCATATTCTTCACCAATTTTTCTAAATCCTTCGTGGTGTGTGCCGTCTGGTTTTTCTATTTGGATTTCATTATCTGTTGGTTTTTGACTCTTTGTGATTCCCACAATATTCCTTGCAATTTGTTTATAGAGCTCTGTGGGATCGTGACTATGAAAAGGGACTTGTGCTTCAATTAAAATATATGACATTGGTTTATTATTGACCTATGTGAATTTAAGATCAAAACCTCCATTACTACCTTCTCCTTGTTCCGGAAAATGTGCGAGAAATCTTTCTAGATCAGGATATTCAACTCTTTGTATATCAAATGCATGTTCTCCCCATCTAAGTGAGGCAATTCCAGGTGTTAGTTCGTTGACGAGCATTTGATGTATTGATGGCCATTTATCGCCTTTACCACACGAGTCATGTTCATCAAATTCTGTTTCTTTCGTATCTTGAAGTTCTTCTGTACATGATGCAACAGCTTCAGGGTACTTTACAAGCGTTCTCGGAACAATATACGCTGTTTCATATAGCTTGAGCTGAGAAGGTTCAATGTTGTTTATTAATCGGATTCTGTCACCTTGTGTAAGTCCGGTTTTTCTAAGCGCATCTAGTGTTTCATTAGGTGGTCTAATTAATTCCCATCCTTTATTATCTAGTGCATTTTCAATTTGTGTAAGATAAGGTTGCATTTGTTTTTGAGCGGATGGAATTGTGCGTGGTGCGTAGAATCGATTTGCAACTTGTGGAAAATGTACTAGTTTGGCAGTTGATAAAACATTTATCTCGTCAAATGTAATACCTGCTCTTATGAGTGCTGCACTTACATCGCGACTGTGTTCCTTTCTGACACATACGCCAACATATGAATAGGCAGTATTACCACTTCTATTTCGCGTTGCAGCAAACTGAACGTCATCATTTCCTGCCATATATCCTTCGCGAAAATCTGTTTTTGTTCGGATAGGAAGTACTCCTTCAGGATTGAAAAAGCCTATTTTTCTTTGTGTTCTTGCTAATATAGGGATAATTTCTCTACAAACTTGAGTCGGATTATAGGCGTGGAAAGGTGCATGTGCTTCAAATACTGTATATGCCATTACGCAGTGGTATCTGCGACATGTTTATAAAGCGAATTGTTTAGGAGGGATTATGAGCTGTGATAACAAAACCACGGCAACCTTTTGAAAAAGCTTGATCAAAATGTATATTTTGCCACGGTCGCATAATCCGGTATTGCGCTAGTCTCGAAAACTAGTTCCTCACGGAATTCCCGGTTCAAATCCGGGTCGTGGCGTTGCATTTTTTCAAAATGCAGTCCAAAA
>JBLINR010000052.1:0-6291 GCA_047639395.1 Candidatus Woesearchaeota archaeon
ATATAGAAGTCATAGTAACAAATAAACCATTCACAATCTTTCGTTGATTTACAGAGAAAGTTTCTCTAATACCATTCACAGATAATACTGCAGTTTCCGCATCTGTATTGCCACCAGTAAGTTCAACTTCATATGATGAACCATCTATTGAAAAAAAGTCACGAATGTTTAATTCTAAATCTAGAATTACTACTTCAGTAGGTGTGTCTACTTCGGCATCAACAGTACTTGGGTATCTATCTAGATATGCAGTAATTAATTCATCAGGTTCTCGAACTGAAAATCCTTCAGCACCAATCCATACTACAACGTCAGCAGTATACCAAATAACTGCGCCCTCATCATTGTCACCTGCTCCATTAACATAAATAACATACACGTTATGACCTTTGTATGTATCTAATGAAACTTCAGCTTCATCAGCAATTACAGTTAGAAAATTGTCTACAAGTTCTTTAGGTGAAATTCCACCAAATGTAGCAACATCAACATCTGTTTCATACCCTAAGTAACGTTCTTCATAATCTGCTCCATATACATCAAACGTATAGCGTTTACCGGATTCTAACTGACTATCATTAGTATTTTTGGAAGATCGTTCATATACATATGGTTCTACGTCTCTTTCGATTAAGAAATCAGAATATGATTCACCTGGTTGTTCAATAGGTTCAAAGATTAATGAATTAACATTATTTGATTCATCTAAATCTGCAGCTTCAACAGGAGTCACAGAAACAGTAATTTTATACTGCGTATTTGCATCAAGCACCAAATTTTCTGATGTGTATGTATCAGGTTCATACTCATTTACTTCAAGATTAAAGTTTTGATTAAAGCGACCCTTTGAAATATCAAAACCGCCGTTAAACGACATATCTTGTTTACCGAGATATACTATTTCTTCATTACTAGTTAAGCCACCATTACTTGGACCTTCATAAGACCAAACAACGCTTACAGGACCTTCATAATCAACACCTTTGTTTACAATTCGTGCTTCAAAGTCTACGTGTGCGTTTCCGGAATCATCAGTCCAAAAACCATGATAGTAAATGTCAGACACTTCTAGATCTGGACTACAGTCATAACAATCACCAGAGAATTTCTCTTGCGGTGAGCAGAACCCATCGTCAATACATTGATTGATTCCCGTTGTACATGCAGCCAAGAAAAGGGCTGCCAATATCAAAAATAGTAGTTTTTTCATCTTTTGTTTACCTATTGTGTTATAGTACTGATTGTCTTAATCAAGACATTATTAAATTCATTCGTTTCTGTTATCTCACCAAGTGAGTCTACACGCATTGTTATATTCCCACTTGTTATTTGCCCAACGTTTTGCCATGTGAACTCCGGAGAAATACATTTATTTGGTTGATTATTAATTTGATCCGCTGTGAATCGCAGTGAATTCGCATTCTTGTAAACACCATTCTGAGCTGATGCGCTTACTGCATCCACAATAAACGAAACATTAAATCCAGATTTCAAACTTTCGTTTCCAACTTGACACACACGTACTTTCGCATAAAGCTGTTGATCACCTAGTACATTTGCTTCTCCTGAGAATGCAAATAAATCAGGACCGATTTTCACATTAGGATTTTGAGGGAATTTTTTTAATAACTCCGCGATTAAATCTAAATCATCAGCTTGTATAAATGCTGGGAAAAATTCAACACGAACAACTGCTTCCTGACTTTTCCATAAGTAAATACGATAGGATGCACCAACATCAGAATGACGAGTGTATAATACATCATGACCAAAGACATCAAGTGTTTCATACTGTTCTTCACCCCGTATATTTTTTTGTAATGCATACACATCATCAATTGTAAATTCAAAAACAGGATATGCAATTGTTACACTTGGATTCATATTCGCACCAGAATAGCTCGCATAATATTGTAAATAAGATCCTTGTAAATCATCTCGATGAATTGTGACTCGAGAGACTCTCGAAGTTCTAGGAACAAATGTCTGTGCAGTTTGTACATGCAGACTTTCCTGAGTAGGATACTGTACATCGCTTGGAAATTTCTCTAAATACCCAGTGATTAATTCCAGCATTGTTTCTTTTGCAATATCACTTGCTGTTTCTATAAGAATTACATTGTTTCCAGAAGTCCAAGCAATTTTTTTACCCAGGCTCCCATCAAAATCAGAAGAAAAGCCAACAACATTATTATGAATAGTTGTTATATTGTATATGCCTGACCTAATAGTAGAAACTAAGAATAGTTCTTGCGTATCATCAGTTCGCAAGAATGAAACATTTACAGATCCACTTTGCGCAAAGTACGTAGCAGTTACTTTGTCACCCATATAGAGAGGAGTTCTTATACTTACATAGACGTCAGCAAACTGAACCCCATAAACACTATATGTTTGTCGAGGAACCATTGTGAATGGACCTACCTGCCCTTTATCATCAATTGCAATAGTTTGTTCGTCACCATCAACATTAATAGTTAGTTCATTTGCACTATTTATCCCTAAGTAGGTAATATTGTATATTTTTCTATTGAAGAAGAAAGGAATAGATTTATTGAATTCTAAGGAAACTACCATACCTGATGCAGATAATACATACGTATCATTTACTGCTCTATTAAATGTTAAACTACCAACAGTTGGTTTGATGAAATCTACTATAAAAGGTGTTTGAATAGTTCCTTGAGAATTTTGTAAAGAGGGTGCTGGCGCAAGTGGGGCTGCAGGAAGACTCGCCAAAGGAGCTGTTATTACTTCATCAGGAGGCAAATTTTTCGGAGGTACAAGAGATTCTAACTCTTCAATAACATCAGCAGGCTGTTCATTAGCAACACTAGGAAGCTGAGCATGTTTTTGTGCTCGACAATCAGAACAATCATATAGACGTTCTATCTCAGAACAAAAATCATCATTAACACATTCTGTTAATGGAGTTGTACACGCTGTAATGAACAGCACAAATATTAATAATATACCAAATAGCCTCATAATAGCTAATTCTGGCTACTAGGCTATATAAATGTTACTCCTAAATACAATAAAAACCGCATCATATTTATATCCAACACATATTTCAAGATATATGAAGTTTTCACATATTGCAGATTGTCATCTAGGAAGTTATCGCGAACCAGCCCTTCGACAACTCGGATTAGAGTCATTTGCATATGCAATCGAAGAATCACTAAAAGCCCAAGTTGATTTTATCATTATTGCAGGAGATTTATTTAACAATGCATTACCAAGCATTGAAACACTCAAAGAAACTGTTAAAATTCTTAATAAACCAAAACAGCAAAATATTCCAGTGTACATTGTTGCAGGATCACATGACTATTCACCAGCAGGAAAAACAATGTTACATATTCTTGAAGAAACACAACTTGCCATAAATGTTATGCAAGGTGAAGTAAGTGATAATATCCTTACACTCAAACCAATCATTGACCAAAAAACAGGAATTCATCTATACGGACTATTAGGTAGAGCAGACGGATTAGAATCAACACACTTTGAAATGCTTAACAAAGATCCTATTGAAAAAGATCCTGCCCAAAAAATATTTCTCTTCCACACTACAATCACTGAATTTAAGCCAGTCGCACTAGCACAAGCAAAATCAATTGATCTCTCACTGTTTCCAAAAAATTGTCTTTACTATGCAGGCGGTCATGTACATATGCGAAAAATAGAAGATGTAGAAAACTACGGACGAATTGTGTATCCTGGACCAACGTTCCCGAACAATTTCGGAGAAATTGAAAAATTACATTGCGGATCATTTGTTATTAACACACTCGTTGACAATAAAATAACTTCCGATCATAAATTAATCAAACTAACACCACATATCCACATCACACTTGACATTACAAATAAATCAAAAGAAAAGATCATTGAAGAATTAGCAACATATACTGTTAAGGATTCAGTCGTCACACTGCGAATCAAAGGCCATACAACAAAAGCAGAATTACAAGCCATGGAACTTTCAAAATCGTTAGAACTATTACAGGAAGCAAAATGCATTCTTAAAAACTCAAGTAAACTTGATATTGCGGAATTGCAGATCGCGCATTCAGTTAGCGCTGATGACGAAGAGAAAGTAATTGGTGAACACTTAGGGCAGTTTAAAATGCCAAAAGAAAAAGAACTTGTTGATACAATGATGCGAGTCTTAGATACACAAAAAGAAGATGGTGAAAAGAATCATGATTTTCATAACAGAATTATAGAAGAATTCGAAGAATCACAAGAGTGATTTTATTACTTCAATAACAACATCAGGTTTTGCTGCACCGCGAGTTTTTCTCATGACTTGTCCAACTAAAAAGTTCAAAGAATTTTCTTCCCCTGCCTTGTAATCACTTACAGCTTTTGGATTCGCATCAATTGCTTCTTGACAGAACCCGGTTAATTCATCAGAACTACCAACACTTGCAAGTCCTTCTTTTTTAACATACTCTTGGACATCAAATGATTTCAATAATAACTTCTCAAGAATTTTCTTAACAACATTATCAGTTAATTCTTTCTTGTCAAGCATTATAAACAATGTGTGTAATTGCTTTTCATCTAAAACAAGTTCATCAACTTCAAGTTTATTGTAATTTGCAATACGAACTAATTCTCGACGTAAATAAGTTACTAATGTTTGTAACGAAACATCAGCTGATAATTTTTCAAATAGTACAATTAATGGATACTGTTCAGCTAATACACGTGCGTCTTCTTCACTTAATCCTTTAGTAATAAGTTTTTGGATCTTTACACTCGGTGCTTCAGGTAGCGCGTCACGTAGTTTATCAATTTCAGACTGCTGTGTTGTAATAGAAGGAATATCAGGATCAGGAATAAACATATACTCAGCAGCTTCTTCTTTACTTCGCATAAACACAGTTTGACTTTGTACGTCATCCCACGTACGTGTTTGCATAGGGATTCTGTTCCCGGAAGCTTTCTCTTTTTCTTGACGTGCAGTTTCACTTATGATTGATTCCATAATTGCACTTCGTGAATTTACATTTTTAATTTCAACTCGTTCGAATTTCGGCGCAATAGAAACATTTACGTCACTTTTAATACCTGCATGCCGATTAATTGCTTTAATATAAGAAAGAGTTGTAACAAGTTTTTTTAACCATTCACCGACTTGCTCAGAACTTACAAAATCAGGTTCAGTGACAATTTCAATCAGAGATGTTCCCGCTCGATTGTAATCAATTTTTCCCGTTGTTGGTTCCCAACGTGCAGGGTCTTCTTCTAAATGTACTTGTGTGATACGAATACCTTCGAATAATCCTTCAACTCCAACTGGAACAGCATAGGACCCAGACATTGTTCGCTGATAATTATTCGGAGAATCTGGCCAAGAATAATGTTTTCTTTGAAATAGTAATGTTGAATTAACTGTACAACCAAGCATAAGTGCAATTTCTATTGCTTTACGTAAAGAATTCTTATTTGTTGCTTTTGCCTTACTCCCAGGTTGACCAGTACATACAGGACAAATATTAGTATTTGGCTCTGCAGTTTCATCAATAGCACAATTACAAAAGAGTTTTACGTCTTCATCTATATACCCATGAATTTCAAGTCCAACCTTTATTTGAGTCATTAAAATAGAAAACAATATACTGCTTTATATGCATTACTGTTTAGTACGTATGACGATGTTTGTGCACAGTGTAATAAAGTAAGAGTGAAAGACCAACAATAAGAAGAAACATGTACGATATTGAACCAAGCATTTGAGAAGGACCTAAGTCAAAAAAGAGAATTTTTCTAATCATAGCTTCTACAGCAACAACTGGATTTAATCCGACAGCAAAAGACACTGCACTACTCATTAATTCGCGAGGTAACATAATGTCTGAAAATAAGAATAATCCAACTGCTGCAAAAGTACTGATAAGAATAGAATTTTATTTACTATTCGTTACATACGCTAGTAGCATTCCGAGTAAAATAAATACCGAAGAAAGTAACATACTTACAAAACCAACTGAGAGTATATTAGCAAAAACATAGATGTTAAGCTGGAACTGTGCAAACACTAACAAGACTGATACTTGAAAAACTACAACAAATACATTTGTTAAGTAGAAACCGAGCAACATAAATACATCATGAATCGGCATAATAAAATTACGCATTTGTGCAGATGAATATATCTCATCTAATACAATAATATTTGAAAATAAAATACTGATAAAAATAATTAGGATAGGGAGTATTGCAGGGAATAGTAGATACACAGTTGCAGTTTTTTGTATAAGTGGTTGTTGTGAT
>JBLINR010000053.1:0-6196 GCA_047639395.1 Candidatus Woesearchaeota archaeon
GGGTGAGTGAGCTAAAAGAATTGACACCAAAAGAAATCCATGCTTTAGAAACACAACGGCCATTACAGCAAATTACATATCCCTCTCCTGTTGTCATACATAAAATTGCAAAGGAAATTGCAATTAGCATGTTTAAAGGATAGTCTTAAAACGACCTTGTATATTGAATTCTCGCATATCCATTTTGACCTTTTACATCTTTTGATACATCAATTCGTAATCGTTTTATTTGTAGTTGAATTCCTGCCCCATGTGAATCTTCGCCATGAGAGCGTGTTGTATGATAATACGACGGTGCAAGATGCATAGGTCCGACAGGTATCTTATATCCCGCTTCACTTCTTAATGACCATGTTGAAGGTTTTGTATCTTCCTGTTTCATAATTAGTTTATTTTCAGTAAAGAATCCTTTGCTTGTTCTGTTTGCAAGTCTAACATCTTCCAAGAACGTACCTGTCAGAATATTCGGAGTTGTATTCAGACGATTAATTCCGTTAGCATATGTGCTTTGATCAATAAATGGCATTGCTGCATCTCTTGGAAATGTTGGGTTATGTGCAATGATTGAATCCATAACAATTGTTCTTGATGTATCAGTCCATGTAGCTGCCATCCAATTTCTTGCTCCCCATGCTTGCTTTTTACCATAGTGCATATACGTAGCAGTCACTTTTTGTGCATCTGTTGATTTTCTATACGAACCGCCTACAATATCGGTAGACGTTACATCTAGTTCTACATTCACTGAATGATGATCTGTTTGTTTGTCTAATGCATTAACGCGATCATATCCATATTCTACTGAAAAAGCATCAAATCGTTTTTCTAAAGCTGCCCCGTGATGTTGAGCAAGTGGTGTTCGATCTAAACTCAATGAAACATCAACGTCTCTAAGTGTGTGTTTTGATTCAAACCCAATTCCATGATTGTTTTTGAATTGTCCAAAGCCAAACACTGTGTGTTTTACATTACCTGTTGTTGGTTTCCAAACACCTGCCACTTGTACTGTATCAACAGGGCCTGTGTTATATCGTATTTTAGCTTGATCTGTGAAGAAGTTTCCATTCTCTGGCCCTATTGCTAGTTCTGTTGAATACGTAGTCTTCCCTTTAGTTTGATTTGCACTAAACGTGCTTCGCATATCCTGTGCGGATCCAGTTGCTATCCCTAAGGCTAACAATAATCCTAATAATGTTTTTTTCATTGTTTTCCAATATCTCCGAATATTTGGTAATCTCTCATCATTTTGTGCCCTATGCGAATAGATCTATGCAATTGTGGATCTTTCTGAAATGCTCTCAGATCTTTTTCGTATTTTTGAAGAAGCTTCACTGTCGGATCATGTTCTGACCACTGTGCTCTTTTCGGATCAACAGGTCCTCCAAGTAAATCAAACCCGCAAATATTTTCTGGTTCAAAACTAACTAATGGTGTGGGAGAATTTACATGACTCCACCCTGAACTAACTTCGAGCAAAGGTTTGTAGTGATGAATAGGATCGTCAAGATTTTCAAATTGATGATCTGGTCCTTTAAGAGGTCGCGTAGACGTGTACATTAGAATGAGTCTGTGTGTTTGTCTATATTGTGTTGAACAGATGGTGTTCCTGTATGATTCAGTAACCACTCTCTCAGGCATCAAACTCTCTATAGCCTTATGTTTAACTCGTTCTACTAGTTCTCTAGCTACTTCTGAGAATGGTTTTTGATTATAAACTAATGCATCCATAGTGTGAATACTTTTTAACAATAAATCTTCAGCAACTACGCCTTTGTGCTGTGTTACAAATGTAAATCCTGAGTTCTTTTCGTCGTTTTTTGGTGTGAATTCTTTTTCAAATACTCCTATTTTGCAATCCATAAAATATCGATTTACTTCATCTCGTGTAGTTGGCGGTTTCCAGAATTTCCATTTCATGGTTCCCACCTTGTAATTGTTTGTATATTTTTTTTCATTGTTTCTTTTTCTCTCAAAATGAGAGTCATACCTCTATGTGAATATCGCCCACAAGGTAAAGTCTATTCGAGTAAACTCAGAATAGTTCCTATGTAATAGGGGTAGCGAACTGGGTATATAAAGAGTTCCTAACCCTCAGGGGGGAGTAATTTTATAAGTTACGAGGCTATCCTTATACTATGCACAAAGAATTACTTGCTGAAATTGGATTGACAAATACTGAAGCGCAAGTATATTTGGCCATGCTTGAGCTTGGATCCTCATCAACTGGAAAGATTGTAGATGAATCTGGAGCGTCTTCTTCTAAGATTTATGAAATATTAGATCGTCTCATGAAAAAAGGATTAGCTAATTATGTTATGAAGGGCGGTGTTAAATACTTTGAGGCAGCTTCTCCTGAGCGTATTGTTGAATATATGCAAGAAAAACAAAAACAATTATTTGCACAGACAAAAAAGATTCAATCAATTGTTCCTGAGTTAAAATTAAAACAAGAATCTGTAAAAAATAAATCAGAAGCAACAGTCTATAAAGGTCTGAAGGGAGTTCATGCCGCATTCTATGGTGCTTTAGAGCGAGCTCACAAAGGGGACGAATTTTCAGTTATGGGAATTCCTAAACGAACACCTACGGAGACAAATTTCTTTGTAAAGTTTGCAAAAGATTGCGAAAAAAAACAAATTCCTAAAAAATCTATCTATAATGAAACTGCAAGAGAAAATGTAGATGCACATTTCATAAAAAGTAAACTATCTGATGTTAAATTTATGCCGCAGAAAACTCCTGCATCAACAAGCATTTTAGGAGATACGGTCTTTATTTTTCCAACTGTTGTAAAAGAGCCATTAGTTATTGCAATCGAGAACAAGGAAGTTGCAGAAAGCTTTCAAGTTCAATTTAATCATTGGTGGAATCAAGATTTTGTTATTGTTAATGGATTTGAAGACGTGTTCCAAACAATGAGATCATTTTTAGACTCTATAGGTGAAGGAGGACATTATGATGTATATGGTGCATCACTTGGATCCGAAAAAAGCGAAAATTTGTATTTGGACTTTTTTACAAAGTATCATGCATATCGGATGAATAAACAAATTACTGTTCGTCTTCTTTTCCAAAAAGGAAGAGAAAACATTGTAACAAAACTCCGTGATACTCTTTATACAAAGGGCGCACAAGTGAAACACCTTGGATATGAAGTTGTCACACCGGTTGCAACGTTTACTTCTAAAGAAAAAACAATCCTCCTCATCCAGGATGCTATACCTGTAGCCATCATCATTGACAATAAATGGATAACTGCTTCATTTCAAGCTGCATTTGATACTGAATGGAGTAAAGACGTCCATGTTAAAAAAGGAATCGCTGATGTAAAAGAAATATTTATGGAGATGATTGAATCGGGGAGTGCAGATTTTATTGGAGCTGAAGGGTATTTTATCAAACATGATCCTAAGTGGATCAAGCAATGGGAGAAACTTGCGATTAAAAATAAATTTGTTATGCGTAACGTCGCAGATCCAAGTGTGAAAGGAAAGAGAATTTCGAAATTTCCTTTTGCACAGACAAAATATACATTACATCGAGACTTTTCGGATATGAGTGTGTTTTGGTTATACAATAATAAAGTTGCAATATGTAATTGGGCTGATGATGAACCAACAATTGTTGTTATGGAGAATCCAAAGATAGTTAAGATGTACAAAACACAATTTGAAACACTTTGGAATAAGAGTTAATCATTAAACAAATCGTCGATTACTTTTCGATTATCTAATTCAAATATGTTCACGTTTAGTTTTCTCCCTTTGTTTAGATGCATATCTGGATGAAATACGCTCGCAATACCAATTCTATTAGGACGAATAATTTCTTCAGAACTCAGTGCTACTCGATAATCTGCTAGAGTTTGTTCTATCGATTGTGAGACACCCATTTTTTGGCGAACTTCTAGGCTAGGTACAATGAGTGCACCAACATGTTTATCTTGTGCATTTGGGCTTTCAACAATAACAAGATGATCAATACCCTCACTTCCAGAGTATCTTTGTTCAATAGCTTCAGGCATAAGTGTTTCTCCATTTGCTAATCGGATCATACGTTTGAGTCGGCCATCAATATAAAGAAATCCATCATCCATGTATGCAATGTCACCTGTTTTCAAATAACCACCAATAAAATCTGCTTCTGTTGCAGTTTTATCTCCCCAGTATTCGGTAAAAACATTTGGTCCATGTGTAAGTAAATGACCTGGTTTTCCATCAGGTAATGTTGTTATGGTTCCGTTTTCAACACCATCAATATCTGCAATTATAACTTCAACTCCATCAATTGGTTTTCCTGAAGATCCAAATCTATAGTCATTAACAGTGTTTACTGAAACAACTGGCGAAGTTTGTGTTAATCCATATCCTTGATAGATTGTTATTCCAAGCCCATAGAATGCTTTCTGAAGTTTTTTATCAAGCCTTGCTGATCCTCCAATAAAATGAGGAATGATACCAAGCTTTTCTATCATACCTGAGCGAATTTTTTTGTAAATAGTAGGTTTTGCAATTGCATGAATAAGAGCATTATATGCATCCCATTGTTTACCGTGAAGTTTATTTTCAAAATAGTCTCCTGAACACTGAATTGCATGATCGAAGAATCTAAGTAAGGAATCTCCAAACTTGCCACTTTTTTTAATGCCTCGACGAAACGCTTTCATCCGTTGTGTTGCAATATCTGGAATCATAATCATGAAGTCTGGTTTAACTGCTGCTAATTCTCCTTTTTGTGCGCCTTTATAGGTTGTGTACGCAAGAGTATTTCCAAATGCTAACATTCCAAGCTGCACCATATACTCAAAGGAATGACTTGGGTCAGCTAGACCAGTTGCATATACAGCATTAGGAATATCAGGTAATGTTGCTCTACTTGCAATAATATTAGATGTTATATTTCTCTGAGATAGTACTATCCCATTTAGTTTAGATGTTGTTGTTCGACTGGTTCCTGTTGAAAAAATTATAGCGGCAGGATCTTCAGGACGTACGGTGACGGCTTTACAAGGAGTCATCCATTGACTAGTAATTCTTTGAATTTGTGAGGTAGAAACAGTTTGTGTTGGTCTTTCTTTTGCTGAAGTTAAAAGTATTCTTGGTTCTGTGACTTTGATTTGATGTTTAAGTGCATCACCACTTGCTGTAGTTGGAACTGCCACTCCACCAGCAAGTAATACTCCTGCATTTGCACATGCGAAGTGATAATCATTCTCTGCATGAATCATAACACGCGCTCCTCGCTTTAAATTAATGTTAGCAAGATATGTTCGAACATTCATAGCTTTCTGATGAAATTCCCTTTGTGTTAATTTAACACCAGATGCAAGATCATGAATAGCAATGTTATCAGGGTACTCTCTATTTGCATTTAGCAATAGTTCATTGAGCGTTTCCATCTAATAAACCTCAAAGAAGTCACGCATATGGTAGAAATGTTTTTTTCGAAGATCAAGTGGATACGGAACTTTTCTTGCTTTTAATGCAACAATACCTGACATATCTTCCTGTTTAAAGTATTTAGCCATTCGTGGACCGACTTGCCCGTAATAGTTTGAACCGCTTTTTTTATCACCATAGATTTTGTCTGGTTTTCCACTTGTTCGATAAAATTCAAATTCTGCAATAGGCATACCATGTGTAAGATAGATTTCTTCTGTTTCTTCACTTAGTAATTCAATTACAGCGTCACCGTAAAATCCATTATCAAAGAATCCTGCAAAATGTAATGGGCCGCGTAATGCTGCCATAGAATAAGCTTTCATTTCTCCGCTAAATTCTGCAGGGAAATGTAATATTTCTCGTGTAAATAATAAAAAACAATCTCCTGGTTTGACTTTTAGATCTTTTAGTTTATTTCTTCCATCTCGGCTTTGTAAACTTAATGTTGTAAGAAGACCATCTGCGTGATTAAAAATTGTTGGGAGTTTTTTTGGCTTCCCGTCATTGTAATCATATGCAATTGCTTCTTTTTCATGAAGTTGTGAAATTTCGCTTTGTGATAATTTTGGATCTTGACCAACAAAGAATCTAAGTTGATTAAATGATAATCCTGGACCAACTTGAATATTAAAAATACGTGGAGTAATCATTACCCATATTTTTACTTTTTCTTGACTGTATAACGGATGAATAAGATCGATAGCTCGATTTTTATCTGCAAATGCACGAACATCAGCAAATGTTCTTCCAGAACT
>JBLINR010000054.1:0-6137 GCA_047639395.1 Candidatus Woesearchaeota archaeon
TAATTTTGCCTCTGGAAAGTGACTTTTTTCTTACATTATTTATTTTTATGTCTGTAATCCTCGGAGATATACATGGTGCGTACCAAGTATTCTGGTGGTGGGATATTTTCCTTCATACCCTTTCAGGAACAGCTCTTGGTCTTGTGGGTTTTACTATTGCCTATTTACTTGTTGAATATTCTGAAGAATCTAGATTATCATCTACGTTATTTATCTCATTTGCATTTGGTTTCGCAGTAACAATCGGAGTTATGTGGGAATTTATTGAATTTATCATTGATAATACAACATCGTATGTAATGCAGCATAGTTTACAAAATACTATGAAAGACTTAGCTTTTGATGCTGTTGGTGGCGTTGTTGCTGCAATTATGGTATATTTATATCTTACAAACAAAAAACGATTCGGGTTTATGCGTCGAGTATTACGTAAAGTAGTTCAGAAACAAAAATACAATCATCTTACTAAGTTCTTTGATTAGAAACCCAGCGTTTTGGATTTCGTAATGTGTCATAAAATGACGCTAGTGAATCTGAATGTTGTGGATTGAGTAAATTCTGATAGTGGAATACGTGATCAAATGGTGCATCTTTAAACCAGTCTCCTGTAGGATCAGTTCCTGTATACAAACCAAACACAGTTCCTCTTCCGAAGTTTCTTATTTTGGACCATCTTTGAAGAGCAGAACTTTCTTCTTTAAAATGTGGCTGTGCCATTGTTTCCTCTGTAAATAAAACGCCATAGTGAACTCTCCAGCAGTCTCGAATAGGACTTATAATTGGTGCAGAATATGTTGCTACTCTCAGTGTTTCTGATCCAATAACATGTCTATAACTAGATGTTCGAGAAGGAAAGCCCCAACTTGTAAGTGGCGCTCTTTTTAGAACATTGTGCATTCTAAAAATAATATACTGTCAAGCAAACTTTAAATGGTTATAGGAAGTAAAGTATATATGATATTTAAATAAAGTAAAAAAAGAATAATTAACCAAAATAATTGGCTGCATTTTCAGTCATTTCTTGGCTTCGTGCCATTCTGAATTTTTCCTGAATGTTTTCATACGTCTTTTCAATTTCAGCACTTACTGATGGCCGAACGATTTTAAACGCTTCATCAAAATTTTCTTGTGTAACTATTGTTGCTTGCATATTCTTTCGTAATGCGAGCATTGCAGCTTCTCTACAGAGACTTTCAATATCTGCTCCAACATAGCCTTCGCTTTTTGCTGCAAGTTTCTGTAGTGAGATATCTGCGGATAATGGGATTTTCTTAGAATGTAATTCAAATATCTTTTTACGTGATTCTTCATCTGGTACTGGTGCAAGCACAATTCTGTCAAATCGACCAGGTCGTAGTAATGCGCTATCCAATAAATCAGGACGGTTTGTTGCACCAATAACAACAACATTTGCTAAAGATTCTAATCCATCAAGTTCAGTTAACAATTGATTTACAACTCGTTCAGTTGCTTGTGAGTCTCCTTCGCCATTTCCTCGTCGAGGAGCGATGGAATCAATTTCATCGAAGAATATAATTGTTGGTGATGTTTGCCGTGCTTTTTCAAAGATCTTACGAATAGCTTTTTCACTATCTCCAACCCATTTTGAAAGTAATTCTGGTCCATTTACAAGAATGAAATTTGCTTTTGATTCATTTGCAACTGCTTTTGCAAGTAATGTTTTTCCTGTTCCTGGTGGTCCATAGAGTAACACTCCTTTTGGTGGTTTCACACCCATACGAATAAATACTTCTGGTTGTTTTAATGGCCAATCCACAGTCTCTTTTAGACTTTGTTTGATTTCATTAAGTCCACCAATGTCTTCCCATTTTGTTTTTGGCATTTCAATAAGAACTTCTCTTAGTGCGCTTGGTCTTACAACTTTAAGTGCTTCGAAGAAATCTTCTTTTCTAAGTTTGAGTTTTTCTAGAATTTCATTTGGAATTCGTTCGTCTTTGTCAAGACCAATATCAGGTAATACTTTTCTTAAAACAACCATTGCTGTTTCTTTTGAAAGTGCTGCTAAGTCTGCTCCAACAAATCCATGTGTGACGTCTGCGATTTCATCAATATCTTCTTGCAAACCAATAGTTTGAATCTTTTCAAAGAGAAGTAATTCTGTATCGTGAGCAAATAGCTCTTTTATTTGTACATATGCATCACTTTTGGTATCAATGTGTGTGAGAAGTATGTCTAATGTTGCAGAATGAAGGTTTGTTTCTTTTCTTGCTTCATTTAGTACTTCACAAATTAATGGGATGTTGTATTCATTTGCTTTGATTTTTTCAGCAATCTTTGCTGTAGATCCGTCTTTTGAAAATTCAGTAAGCATGACTTTTTTAAAAATGTGAGAGTAGGCTGTTCCTTCAATAGGCATACCCCGTGTATGAATTTTAAGAATGTTTTGTCGACCTTCTTTACTTGGTGCGCCAATTTCTAATTCTCGATCAAAACGTCCTGGTCGTCGAAGTGCAGGATCCAATGTATTTGGTAAATTAGTTGCTGCAATAACAACAACTTTTCCTCGACTTTTCAGACCGTCCATGATTGCTAATAATTGTGCAACAACACGTCGTTCAACTTCGCCTTTACTTTCTTCTCGACTTGTTGCAATTGCGTCAATTTCATCAATAAAAATAATGCTTGGTGCATTCTTCTCAGCATCTTCGAACTTTTTACGTAGATTTGCTTCAGATTCACCATAAAATTTGGACATAATTTCAGGTCCGTTAATAAGTAGGAAATTACTATTTGTTTCATTAGCCACTGCTTTTGCAAGTAGTGTTTTCCCAGTTCCTGGAGGTCCATGTAAAAGGATTCCTTTTGGTGGTTCAATTCCTAATTGTTCAAATATTTCAGGATGTTTAAGTGGAAGCTCAACAAGTTCTCGGATTTTAGCAACTTCGTCACTTAATCCGCCAACATCTTCATATGTTACTTCTAAAATTTGATCTTCTTGAACTTCAACTGCTTCAGGATTATATTCTAATTCTGTGTCTGGTCCAATAATGATGGGTGTTTTTGATGGATTTGTATCAACAACAATAAATTTGAGATCCATAAGTCCAAAGCCACCAACAGTTTCGTCCATGACATTAAACATTTCATTAAAATGAGGATTTGCACTCATAGTACTTCGTCGTTTTCTTGTTCCACCTAGTGTAACAATATCTCCTTTAACCATAGCTTTTCCAAGTAAACCTTGTTTGAAAATGGCTGGTGGAGCACGAACAACAATTCCTTTTTGTGATGGTGCAATACTGACTTTTTTAGCTTGAGTGATAGGAACTTTTTTGAGTTTTACATATTCGCCAATACTTGCTTTAGCGTTTCTTCGTGTGATACCATCCATTCGAATAATATTAAGTCCAATATCACCAGGATATGCTCTGTCAACAACACAAACAGTAACTCGTTCACCTTCGATTTCTACAATATCGCCAGGTTTTACCTCTAATTTGTGTAAGAAACTAGAATCGAGTCGTACAATTCCCTTATTAACATCATCTTGAATTGCTTCTGCAACTTTTAATCGAACGCCTTCTTCAGTCATATGAATGTACTATTTCGTAATGGTTAATAAATATTCCTTTTGTGTGATCGCTATATTCGGTGATATCTTTATAAATAAAAGTTGCAAAGAATTAGCTTATGGCTATGAATGAGCTTCAGGATTATGCATCGAGGTCAAATCCATCTTCGAAAATGGGAATTGTGTTGATAGCTATTGGCATTTTCATTTTTATTTGTGCGATGATTCTTGGATTCAACAATTTATATAGTTCGAATGAAATCGATCATTCAGGTGTACATCAGATTTCTACAAATGACCGCCTAGGAAGTGAAAAGGACGTTGAATCTTCTCAAGATCTTCCTGTGCAAGAATTAGAAGCAAGGAATACTAGCACTGGATATCCAAATGCTCCTTATTTTAACTTTGAGAAGCCTTATTGTATACGTTCAAATGATTACGTACACTGGGCAAATTTCTTCATAGGGGAGGGAATGGCATTTAGTGACAGTAGTTTTGCATATACTGAACATTGGTCTAGAACCAAAGCTAATGGTGATTATTTGTTTTTGAAAAAAGTGTATAAGTTCATTAATTATTCTTTCATGGATGATGGTGGTCCTGAACTAGAGACTGTTCTTGAGTTGCGCGGTTCTCAAAACATGACAATATGGTTTTCAAATGATTCAATATCTTGTAAGCAAGTTGATGCAGAATATGCTGGTCATTCTACTGTTACAGATGCTGGAAGTTTTGGAAGAACAGCTACATTTGATCTACTTAATGGTTCTTATGACTTGTTTCCTGAAATCACTGTGAATGGGATTTCTTGTCGATTTTACTTGTTGGATGATAACAGATATCCTGGCTCGTGGGGCGAATATTCATACAAATGCCTGTCAAAAGATGTTTGCAATGATGTACTTAGTTTTAATGGACATAATGGACATAAAGATGCAAGTAAAATTCTCACAAACAAGCAACTTATAACTAATCATAATCAGGGAACTGAGGCTCATTATTTTTTGAAAGGTGTTGATCATTCGAGTATGCTATTTTATGAAGTAAATTATTTTGATGATGCAGATATTCTTTTTGGTATAGATTCATCCTTATGTGTCAATGACGAAAATAGTCAAGGTTCTCGTGTTGCTCTGTCTGATATTATTTGGCAAGAAAGTGAGTATGTTTCTTTATTTAGTGACCGAGCAAAACAATATGTAGAGACTCATTTACATCTGCAGGAATAAATTGCTGTTGATTCTATAGTTTTATAAACAAAAGTTTCAAGAAATAGGGTCTGGTATCACAAGAGCTTCTCGCTTATATCAAAGCACAACTAGCTGCTGGTAAAACTCAACAAGAAATCTCAAGTGCATTACAATCTCAAGGGTGGGAAGCACAGATGGTTCAAGAAGCATTTGTTAGTGCAGGCGCTATAGGTGAGACTGCTGCAGTCACTGCAACTGTTGGTGCAAGTTCAGGAATGTCTATGTGGATTATTATTGTAGTTGCAGTAGTAATTTTAGGTAGTGTTGGTGGTGTATATGTATACGTTGCTATTGGATCTGATGATGCACTAAATCCGGATCAGGTCGGTGTTGGGTCAAGTGGTTCTGATTTGGATGAATTAGGTGCTGCAATTGATGCTTCAAATGCACAAGTTGCTGCAACAAATGATTTTTATTGTGAACACAAAGGTCCTACAAAACTTCATTACACATCTGTTTCTCGTTATAATTTTACTGCTGATGTAATTTCTTATGAAGAAGTCTGGATGAAGGTAGACGCAAATGACGAATTATCTTATATGATTAAAAGTTATTCTCAGTTATTTTTATATGGTATTCAAGTTGTAGAAGTCACTTATTCATACTCAACTCCTGGTGAAACTCAATTTATCTTTTCTAATGCTAATGGAGATGCAACATGTCAAACTGGTTACAAAGTTTCGGATTCTCCGGCAGTAAGTGATATTGTTCACTTAAAGTCACTTGGAAAAGCATATGATTATGGGGACGATGCTCAATTAAAACATTTTGATGATTTTGAAACACGAACAATAAATGGATTCTCTTGCCAATATGGTGAATTTGGTCCTGGTTTCTTTAGTTGTTTCTCAAAAGATCATTGTGCAGTTGTTTTCGAAGGTGCAGATTTCCACTCACAAGTATCATTTACTGATGATGGCGCAACAATCACGCAAGATGATACAACAATTGATGTTTCTGTGGGATTGTTAGGTAATGCACCTGATACATCTTATACTGTTGACATAACAGGCTCATCAAGTGTGATTGATTTTTCTTATGACGATTTTTCAGATAGTATTTTTGAACTAGATTTGGATACATCGAAGTGTGCTAGTTCCGAGGACTATTCTAGAATTGTGGACAAGTATGATAGTTTAACTGATCCTGCTCTTTCAATTGAACTCGAAACACTTTCAAATGGTGAGTTAACAGCTGAAGATTACTCCATTGATGATAGTGCATTTATCTCTAGAGGAGAAGCTGCAATAGCACAAATATTAGCTGAATCATAATTAGAATATAAAAAAATAAAAAAAAAGATGAAGTAAATTTACTTCTTATCTTTTGGGTCTACAGATATTTTTCTAAGCGGT
>JBLINR010000055.1:0-6127 GCA_047639395.1 Candidatus Woesearchaeota archaeon
CGATTAAACAAGCAATAGTTGAAGAGCAAGTAAAAGAGATTTCTATCTGGAAGCACATCATACAAGTATTCTGTGATCAAGAATACATCGAATCAGTACCAATACTTGAAGCACTGAGTACAACTGCACCGAAAGTTGACAAAGATGTTGTGATTGGAAAAATTGCAACACTAAATGACTCATTACAAAAAGAACTTCAACAACTTTCACTTCCAGCCGATATTGTTATGCGAGCAGTAAGCCGACAAGAAATTCCTGAACAGATTCAGGAGTTGATTGATACAATAAGAGAAGACAATGATTTTGTTGCAAATTCATTTCCTCTAGAGTTAGATGAAGAAGCATTTTCAGCAAGCCAAAAAGAAACAAGAGTAGATTGTTATCGTTCATTATTCAAAGAGTTCATGGCATATGACCAATACAAAGAAGTGTTAACACTTCTGCCAAAGATACTTCTCTCATTAGACTTTTACTCAGGTATCCATAAATCATTTGAAAATGCTTTACCAATTAAAACAGGAAATCATATTGAGCTAGAACAGAGTGAAAATTTATTCTTAGACAAAGCCCAACCAATCACATACAGTTTACAAGAGACAAAAGCGGCCATTCTTACCGGTGCAAATAGCGGTGGTAAAACAACGCTCTTAGAGCACGTTGTTCAAGTAGCACTATTAAAACAATTACGATTTCCTGCAAGTGGTACAACACAAACTCCCGAATACGATGCAATTTATTACTTTGCCAAAAACTCAGGAAGCACAAACAAAGGTGCATTTGAAACACTTTTAACACAGTTAAGTGGTATTGCTCCACTGAAACGAACATTGATCCTTGCAGATGAAATGGAAGCAGTAACAGAACCAAGTGTTGCTGCAAAACTTATTGCAAAGACAATGAAATTCTTTGTTGCAAAAGATTGCGACATGATATTTGCGACACACTTGGGAGGAATTCTACAAAGTGAAATCAAAGGTATTGCACGAATTGATGGAATCTGTGCAAAAGGCATAGAAAACGGCAAGATCCTTATTGACCATAATCCAATAATGGGCAAATTAGCAAATTCAACACCAGAATTAATTATTCAAAAATTAGCAAAGCAAGAACCTTGTGAGTTTTATAGTGCGTTAATGGAATAAATATGAAGAAATAACAACAATTATATATAACTAAATAAGTATCAATTTATATCTAAATAGCTATATAGCAGATTATGTTTTACTTACTTAACTGGTTTATTCTTATCAGCTTTTCCTGTCAAATAATCTTTAACACAAACATACTCTGGCATTAAAGGCTCATCTAACGGAGTCAAACAAGCATTCATCTGTTCTCGAAGGTCTATTGATTTGTCTGCACAATAGTCATATAGATTCTTTCGTAATGTCTGTTTTGCTTCAGTGTAAAAACTACTACCATGGTCGCCACGAGCAGAGTAAAATCCTTGATAGTCATGAGCTTTTTCATGAACGATTAATTCGACAAGTGACTGCGCATTTTCTTCAGTAAATGTACCATCAAGAACCGATCTTAAATAACTTTGAACGGTCCAATTAGTTATATTGAATCCCATCACTTTGGATGTTGTATGTGCGACTTCTAAACCCCTACCTCTTTCATAAAATAATCGCATATGTGTTTTAGGAATATTGCTTGCTTTTGAAACTAATGTATCCAAATTCTCTAGCACGTCGAAAAAACGTAAATAAACTTCACCTGCACCATACTTTTTGTACATCTTTTCAAAACTACTTCTTTTTGTTCTAGGAAAAGAATCACTATCAGAAGCAAAAAAATCAAAAAGATCTTGACGTCCCAAAGTCACTGTTGTTTCTTTTGCTTTCTTAAAAAAAGATCCAAATCCACCCCTTAATGATTCCCTTAACTCTTTGAACAAATCAGATAAAGAAGGTTTCGAAGATACTTCGAATCGTTCTTGTCGTACTTTCTCTAGAACATGATAAACAACTTTTCTACTTGTATCCACATACAATCCATCACTAGGAGGCGAATACAACAGACGTTCATCTTCAACTCTTCCGTTTAATTCCTCATCAATAATTTCAGTCAAACTAACTTTGCGTTTTTCAATTTGTGCGTCAGTAACAAGAACACCTGGAATAAACTTCGCAGTCATAATACCGTGTGAAAAACCTAAAGACGCAACATACGTTTCAATATTATTATATTTACTTTTCGTATCAGGTTCATTAATAGTAGAATCTGCATGACCTGGAGATAAACCTCTAAAAGAAATAGACGGGAGACTAACAGGGGTGTCACATAAAAAGTGCCACGTATTCTTCAGTGCATTACGTACTCTTCTCAAGGGCCGTTTCTCAGTCTTCGCTTTATTTACCAGTATACGTTCAACCATATCGCCAACAACATTATCCATCTGCAAAGCATATTGTTCGTCAGAAACCAACCGAGATAAAACCGCTTCTGAAGCAGCAGTAGTAACTGCACGCTGCAAGGGCTCCATATCTGTACCAATGATATCATTTCTACCTTTAGTTAACCTTACACCCATAGGTAAATCTATCCAAAAATGATACCCTTTGTCACGAGATGAATCAACAAGTTCCTGTGTAAACTTATCCGTAATCATTCTCTCTGAACTTGGCTCATTAATATGTAAGCCTGCTTGTGTCATTACAAGACGAGGAGGGACATATTTGTTTTTTAATTTCCTATGATCTTTTAAAGAAGGGTCAGCCATGTGAATATTCACGTCATCAGTAACATCCCCTTGACTAAATAAAGCAGAGCCTTCATGACTATAGAGCTCTGGAAGAATATTAATTCTTGCACGATTTAATGTCAACTCATACTTACTATCTAAAAATCCCAGATGTTGAGCTAGTGTTCTTTGAACTTCATCTTTTGACATATATTGGTTTAGTATAAGTTTGATATTTGCCCCCATATATGTTCCGTCTGTAAATTTTGAAGATACATCCCAGTTATCACCCGCTTTTTGAAGAGATACTTTGGAGCGTTGATTTATTTTTCCTGTGGTGACATCAATTCTTTTAGAAATGTCAAGATTTGAAAGAAATCCAATTCCATGTTCTCCTATTTTTTTTGGATCAAATTCTTTGCCCGAATTAAATGGAATAAGTAAATCTGTAAATAAACCTTCTGCAGACATCCCAACTCCTTTATCCCGAACTCTAATCGAAACTTCCCCTGCTTTTCGTTCATAATAAAATGCAATCTTAAAAGGACCATCTCCAGACTCATACGCATCTCTTGCATTTTGACCAAGTTCTCGTAAAGAAATAGTTCTATCACTAAACTGTCTACCTATTGCGTGATTTTGAATCGTTTGAAACAAGCCAGGCATTGTACATTGATCACGAACGGAAGAAACAAACATTTCTGTCGATTTACCAGAAGATGCCATAGCAACAAATTCTTCAAGCCCACCCACCATCTGCATCATAAGCAAGTCCGATAACTGTACATTATTGCTCATATGAACTTATTCTCCAATTCAGGCTCAGACATAACTGTTCTAAGCAAATAATATTTGAGCATGTATCGACCATTAAAACTATCATCTTTAAGCAAAGGATGGTCAACATTTACTAATACGGATCTATCTTCGTAGGTTCTAGGTGAGAAAGGTGATATTGTATGAATAGACTCTTTCAAAGTCACAGGCTCTAGTGAAGTCGACCAAACGAAATATTTTGAAGATAAATTCTTAACATATGGACCATTGGGTAATTTATCAAGACTATCTTTATCCTCAGTATTTGTTATTTCTTGGAAAGCAGCAGATTTATTCCCCAGATATTTCTTCCAAAAGTCAAATAAATCTTTACTTCTGGGAACATAAAATAATTTCATTCTATCTGATCCTAGAAAGTCTTCAAGAATTCCGGATTGGCTCTCTTCGTCACCAACTGAGTCTACTATATATTTCCTATCGCCAAAGATATGAGGTATACTTTCAGATAAAACTCTATGACATTGAGACATTACATGTCCTGAATTTCGAATCAAGGAAGGTATAAACTCAGAAGCAGTAATAGGAGTACCTAATTTGTCAGAAATATCTGTAACATGTGAACAAACATATTCAAGAATCTGCTCAATAGCGCAATTGTATGATAAATCACCTTTGAATTGATCTCTACCTTCCACAACAATGCTAGAATTAGGATGATTAATATTAACTTGAAAATTAGGAAAATAATCGTTACTCCAAACACGGACACCGTGCGAAGAGTAGCTAAAAGTTGTGTCTTTTGAATCCCTTTTTATAGAGAGTCTGGATGTTTGTTTAGGAAATCCGCTAATTTCTACGGGTATTTCAAAATGAGCAAAATCCTTTGTATCATTTGTTAATTTTCCATTCACATATACTTTGACCTTGGAAGGATCAATAAACTGAATATTCTCACGAATATAATCAATCATTTCATTTCTTTTAAAAGGAAAATTTACAGAAACCATAGTTCCATCCTCACCTGCAGTGTCAACTGCTAAATCACATAAAAGTGAATCCGCAGTAGATGCTTTAGCTGCAACAGTAAGATTTGTTTGATTGCCATCTTTAGTTGTTTGAACTTTTACTTTTGATTTATTTGGGTGTTGTAAACAATACCCTAGTCCTGAAAAAAAGCCAACTCCAAAACGGCCAATATCGGCGTGTTGATCTTTTTTTGTCTGAAAAGGAACAAGTAATGTTTGTAACACATCTTCAAGACCCATTCCACTTCCAGGATCCTTTACTAAAACATTGTTGTTCTTAACAGTTACATAAACATCATATGCTTTATCAGTATCAGGTCTAGCATCAATCGCATTAAGAATAAATTCTATTACTGGACGAAAATTATGAGAAAACTGACGAGTAGATTCTGCTCGCAGAATTTTCTCTCTATGATGCTTAGCTGCAGGCGTATTTGCAATTGGTTCAAGATTTTCCAAAGAATGTCCTTGTGATGCTTGATCACACAACTGCCTATATGTCTTTTTATGTAAAGCTAATCCAAGTATGTCAGTTAAGGATATTCGCGATGTCATATTCAGTCGAGAAACGAAGTTAATTTATAAATGCTCCTGAAATGTGTTACTGGCGAGTGGTGATTTTAAAGAAAGTTTATAAATCACTCTTCTCTCCTCCTCTTGAAATGCATAAACGTATCAGTAATCTTCCCTCAGATACACCAAAAGGGACATATAATGAAATGATTCTATTTTCTCACCCTTCGTACTATAAGTTTCAAGGAAGGGAAAATTTTTGGCAGAAAATCGAAGAAGCTTTGCCACTCATTATGAAAACGTCCAGAGGAGATATGGAAACAGTAGTACGAGTTTATCGTTAGATATTCTTAATAGCTCCAAATTATGCACTAAGTGATATGAACTTTGAACATGCAGTTTCTGAATCAAAAAGAAAAAAATGGCCTTTATTTGTGACTATGCCAAGCACGAAAAAGGGTGAAGAGCTAGAAGCAAAAACTTCTGAATCATATAGACTATGGTACAAGTATGTTGTTGGTAATTCCAAAAATATTTTCATCTTACCTACGCATGCAAATACAGGGATTCTTCAGAACCCAACTCAACTTGCAGAAACAGTAACTCCAGAGACAACAGTTTATGCAGGAGGAGGACAGATTTACGGATGCCTTGGAGCAACTATTCATCAGTTAGGACTCCCACAGAAAGTTGTGTTAATGGATAAGTGGTGCGAATCAAAAAAACATAATTTGATAAAATTTACAAATGCCGAATTTGAAAGAGCAACACAATATCTTAGACAAGGCAAAAATCAAGAACTATTTGAATTGCTCCAAGAAAAAAATAAATCAACATATCGCCAATTTGAGTACAGGCATCTGTCCGTTCTATCACCACATGTAACAAAGAAAGTCGTCTACGATAAGCTCTCACTTTAAAACAGATATAAAATGAAACCACACTTAATAACAAACATACCATCGGACGTACCTAAAGGTAAATACAGTGAAATCATTCTCTATTCTCATCCAGGTTATGATATCTTTGATATAGGTGATAAAGAAACTCGTAGTCTTGAGAACTGTGCTCGTTTTCTGATGACAAATTTAGGAGAAAAAAAACCCAACAGATTAGTCGACTATCA
>JBLINR010000056.1:0-5814 GCA_047639395.1 Candidatus Woesearchaeota archaeon
CATGTCACTTGTGGAAAATCAAATACTGATTCATTTACAGTTACACCGTAAGAGATTGCTTTTTCTGCAAAGTCTTGTGTAAATCTAAATGCTGCGTGATTAATAATAGTTTGATCTTGTGCTGGTAGCGGAGTAAATATTATACCTACCGCTTGTGCATTTCGTACTAAAGATACACTCGCACTTATATCTACATAGGCAACTGCTGAAGGAAGCCGTGTAAAACTTATCGGTTCTCCGTTAAATCTTGCTGAAAGGAATGTACCCCCATCTTCATACACTGATGAAAATCGGTGTCCATATTCTTGAAGAGATCCAGATGATTCGTTAGATAAACCTAAGAATGCTAAAATAGATGTTAACATCAGAATAATACAAATGACTCCGAAAATCATATTCCTTCGTTGATTACTCTTTGGTTTAAGTCTGCGATGATTTGAATATCTCATATTTGTGATGATGAACAGATGGTATTTAAAGCTTACGATAAACAGGGGAAATATTGCTAATATATCAACTCCATCACCTAGTGTAAAAAACACATATTCCTAAAGGCAAAAGTTTATAAGATCTCAAGTGAATTAGATATATTAGTATGTGGCACAAAAAACTAGGTTTCAAACAATATCCTCTCGATCCGCGTTCTAATCCAAATTTAGTTGGCGTTGAAGATATCGAAAAGAAACTTATTACCTACATTGAACAAGGAAACATGTGTTTGCTAGCAGGATTTACTGGTAGTGGAAAAACAAGTATGTTAAAACGCGTTTCCCAAAGCTCAAAGCTATCTGACTTTCGATTTGTATTTATTTCAGCTGATGGAGTAAAAAAAGACTTCGTAGTCAGCGATGCAATTAAAACGGCGCGATCTTTTGTAGAAATGCTCACATTCCAAAAACCAAGAAATCTTATCGTACAATTGGACGAATCACATTTAGCTAATAGAATTCTTACTGAAAGTATCAAAAGTAAATGGAATGAAACATACGCTGATGGTGCAAAAGTTATTCAATCAGTGGTTGTTAGTCAAATTGAACCACAACTCGGTACAAATTTCTCAGGGAGTTTTATAGACAGATTAGGCCACAGAATCATTCAGATGAAACGGCTTAATCAAAATGAACTCAAAGAAGTTCTCAAACATCGTCTCCATAATGGACGTGCGAATTATTTGAACCGATTTGATGACGCAGGTGCAAAATTACTTATTCGTAACGCAGATGGGTCTGTTCGTCAACTACTCGAATATACTGACGCAGTATTTAGATCATTATGCGAAATGGATGAAAATCCGTTTGACAGTAAAGACTTTGTCATCACAAAAGAAATTGTCTTTAATATGCTCCAGCAGAGCGGACTTGCAGTAAATGAAAAGAGTATGCTTGCTGAGAAAGGTAAATATGAAAAATTATTATCATCAAAACGATATATGGGTGCTATTGAAATGTTTGAACAGTTTGGAACATTAGGTCCAGTATTACTTGCTGAAAAATTAGACACATCAAAATCAAATGCACAAAGTATCATTACTGAACTTATAAAAGAAGATGCAGTTATTCAATCTCACATTTCAGACGATCAAAAATTCTATGTATTAACACCACGAATTAAACATATGCTTGTGAAACAGTAAATTTTCTCCTACAAACAGACTTTGCATCCATAACATTTAAAAGGAAACAAAGGACTCTTCTATACTATGGCAAAGCTCATTATTGACGAAACAACACTAGATATTGCTGACGGAAGCAAATTTGTAAAGGAAGCAGAAAGCGCAGGTATTCCATTTGGATGTACAGAAGGAATTTGTGGCTCATGTCTTGTCGAAGTTGAAGAAGGTATGGAAAATCTTACTGAACCAACACAAGAAGAAAAAGACTTCGAAATCGAAGATAAACAAAGACTTGCGTGTCAATGTGTACTGAAACAAAATAGTGTCAAATTAAAATATTTTTAACTTTCCAAAAAAATTAGGTGAAAACATGCAAAAAAGACGAATTCTCTTACGAATCCCAGGTTGCCCATACTGTGAACGGGCAATTAAAGAATTAGATAAAGCAAATATTAAATATGAAAAGATGGATATACCTCGAGACGATAGAAGTCTTGTACAAACATTATCAGGACAACCAACAGTTCCTGTGCTTGTCGAAGTTATTGGCTGCGATTCACAAGATGACGATATTGTTGCCTATATTCCAAAAATCAAAGATTAAAACTTATGAAGAATAAACTATTATGGATATTTCTCATTGCCTTTATTGTTAACTTAGCGTTAGCAACATACATTCAAGAACAAAAAGAAATCAATACAGATAAACTAAATGATGCTGACGCAGATTCAGATAAATGCTTTAGTGACTTTTCAGCAGGAGAACATGGATGTGCAACTGTACAAACAAGCGTCTTTGCAAATACGCTTAACGTAAGTAATCCGTGGTATGGATATGTGTTCTTCTTTGTCCTCATCATATTATTTGCCACATTACTTGTATCTAAGAGTGATAAACACGTAAAGAAAAAGATACTAAAGTATCATGAAATTATTGACCTTGCTATTATGGTGATCCTTCTTGCAGGAACTGCATTCTCAGCATGGTTAGTATATGTTCAATTCTATTTGCTTGAAGCAACATGTAAATACTGTTTATGGGTGGATGCAATTGTGATTGGAAGCTTTATTTTATATATCATCGTGAGGAAAAAGCTCTATGAATAAAATAGTCATCGAATTAAAAGATGTGGTTAAAGAGTATCAAATGGGTGATGTTACAGTAAGTGCACTCAATGGTGTCTCATTACAAGTAAAAAAAGGAGAATTTGTTTCTATTGTCGGAAAGTCAGGATCTGGAAAATCAACTTTGGTAAATCAAATTGGCTGTCTAGATACACCAACAAGAGGAACAGTATTTTTAGATTCACAAAATATTGCAAAACTCTCAGAAAGCAATCTCGCACAAATTCGAGGAAGAAAGATAGGATTCATTTTTCAAACATTCAATTTAATGCCAACACTTTCTGTGTATGAAAATATAGCACTCCCACTTATTTTTCAAGGAACAAGTGAAGAAAGTATGCAAAAACAGGCACAAAAAGTCATCAAACTAGTTGATCTTGAAGATCGAAGTGATCATAAACCAAGTGAACTCTCAGGAGGACAAAGGCAACGTGTTGCAATTGCTCGTGCATTAGTAAATGATCCAGAAGTTGTTCTTGCAGATGAACCAACAGGAAACCTTGATAGTAAAACAGGATTTTCAATTATGGAATTTCTCTTACACTTAAACAAAAAAGAAAATGTTACAATTATCATGGTAACACATGATGACGATCTTGCTAAATGGGCAGATCGAACAATTATACTTAGTGATGGCAAAGTCATCAACGAAATAAAGCACTCCGCTGCTGAGCAAAAGGCAGCAATTGAAAGATTTAAATCAGAGGTTACATCAACAAAATGAAAAAGGGATTTTTAATGAGTATACTGGTACTAGCGCTATTGCTAGGTACCACACAAGGTTTTGCAGACACCGAACAGCTAGTACTATTACGTGCAGATTTTATCTCACAAACACCAGATCCAGTAGTACCTGGAGAATATGTTGAATTACGTTGGAGAATAACTAATGACGGTGGTAGAACAAGTGACTACACATTTGAATTAATTACAGACTATCCATTTAGCCTTGACCCTGGAGTTCCACAGATAGTGAACTCTGCAACTGCAGACGGATACGTTGATAGCGAAAACGGTGCGATCATTTATTACAAAGTTCGAGTTGATGATAACGCATTAGAAGGAACAAGTAATGATATTACTCTTAAATATTATAAATCCGATGGAACAGGTTCAGCAACACTTAACAAACAACCAATCAGAATTGAATCACAACAAGGTCTTGTAAATATTGGAAACGTACGAATTGAACCCGGACAAGTAAATCTCGGAAGTGTATTTAACATTAGTATTACAGTTAACAACTTAGGAACAGGATTTATTAGTAATGCAAAGTTATCTTTGGACACACAAGGAACAACATTCTCACCATTTGGTAACTCAAACCAAAAAACCGTAACAAAGATTGCAGGACAATCATCCTACACATATACATTCGAATACTTCGCTGACGCTGAAACAGAAGTAAAAGTGCATTCTATCCCGGTGACACTTACTTATTCTGACAGCTTATCTCGAGATACAAATGTAACAACAAAAGTTGGTATCCCAGTTCTTGCAGCACCACAGTATTTGACTAACCTTGAACAAAGCGACTCATCAGATGTATTACTTCCCGGAAAAAATACGAAGAACGTTATTAGTATTTCAAACATTGGGAAAAGTGATATTAATTTTGTTGTTTTAGAAGCAATTGAAACTGATAATTACATAGTAACAAGTTCAAAGAAAAGTTACTTAGGAAATTTAGAATCTGATGACTTTGAAACAGGGCAATTTAACATATACTTCAAACCAGAAGCACATGGTATTGTTCCACTTCAGTTCAAAATACATTACAGAGATGCATATGATCAAATATTTATTGAAGACTTCACAGTAGATGCTCGTGTCTATACTGTAGAAGAAGCACAACAAATTGGATTAATTGCAAAGTCAGGAAACGGCGGTAAAATTTTATTATTATTACTCATCATTATTGGTGGCGTAATTTGGTATAGAAGACGGAAAAACAAAAAACGACATGCTGCGTAAAAATTTATTCATCCTCTCACTTAAATCCCTTAAAGATCGAAGTGTGAGGAGTTGGATTACCATAATTGGAATTGTTGTATCCATTGCTGTAATTCTCATCTTATTAACATTATCCGCAGGATTACAAAGTGCAGTATTTGAACTGTTTGAAGACTTCGGAACTGATAGAATGTTAGTTTTTGGAGCTGATGGAATCACAACTGGATTAACAACAGAAACATTAGGTCAAGATGACGTCAGAGCAATTGAAAAACTCCAAGATATTGACTTAGTAATAGCACAATTAAGCGCACCCGCATCAAAAGTAGAGTACAAAAATCAAGAACAATTTTTCCCCGTCATCGGCTTACCTAATAAAAATGTCAATCGTGTTGCAGAAGCATATAAATTTGATCGCGATTTAATTGAAGGTCGGTACTTTAGCGAAGGTGAACGAAATGTTGTTGTTCTAGGATATGGTATTGCACGTCAACCTGCTGATGCATTTGGAAAAGAAATCACAGTTAAAAATAGTATAACAATTGAAGGAAAACGATTCAAAGTAGTTGGTGTTTACAAACAAGTAGGAAATAACCAAGACGATTTTTCAATATGGATGCCACTTGAAGATGTACGTGAAATTACAAACAAGACAACTGAAATAACTGGCATTGATGCAATTGTAAAAGAAGGAGTTGATCTTAAAGTTGCAGAACAACGACTAGATCGCCTTTTAGAAAAAAGACTAGGAGAAGATAATTACATCATATTAACACCTGAAGCGCTGTTGCGACAGTTTAATAGTATTATTGGAATTGTACAAGGAGTATTACTTGCAATCGCACTCATTAGTTTACTTGTTGGTGCTCTTGGTATTGCAAATACTATGTTCACAGCTGTACTTGAACGAGAAAAAGATATTGGTATTATGAAAGCAATTGGAGCAGCAAACAGTAGTATTATGATCCTATTTCTTATCGAAAGTGGATTAATTGGTATTGTTGGAGGAACAGCTGGTGTAATTTTCGGAATAATCGTATCATTTGGTATTGGTGCAATTGCAGCGGCATCTGGTTTTGAATTATTAAGTATTTCAATTAATATTACACACGTCCTTGGATGTT
>JBLINR010000057.1:0-5759 GCA_047639395.1 Candidatus Woesearchaeota archaeon
GTTTTGGTATCCACATTGTGTTAAGCGTACTGCTAACTTGTTTAATCAAATTCGCAATCCATGGTAAAAATAAAATGAAAAGTATAAACTGACCAATAAACCACTTATACAACTTTTTAGGCTGAAGTTTCATTCGGTAAAGTATAAATACATTTTGAACAAATAATACTAAGAACGAAAATAAATGTGTATATATGAGAAACAGACTTGCTAATCCATAGAATAGTAGCTTCTTAGTACTCATGTCTTCTAAATAGCGAACGTAGAAATACATGGACAATAATGATAAAAATACAAACAGAGAATATAACCGCGCCTCTTGTGAGTAATAAATCATTATTGGTGAAACTGCAAATATAATTGATGAAATGATTGCAACTCGTTTGTTAAACAATTGTTTAGCTAATAAGTAAAGTATGGGAATACTTAAAACTCCAAACAACACTGATAATGATCTTGTTGCAAATTCATCAGTTCCAAAAAGTTTTACCCAAAAATGAAGTATTGATATATGTAGCGGTAAATGTATATCATTTTTTACTAGTTCAAAAGTGGTGCTATATTCCTTCTCTTGAGCTTGTCTGATACTTATTGACTCATCTAACCAATAGGACTCTGATTCAATACCCCAAACTCGTAAAAGAGTAGCAACAAGTAGAATGATAATAAGTATTTTCCAAATGTTGTTCTTTTTCACTTTAACACCTTAAATGTAATATACTTGTGTCCTGTAAAATTCCACAGTAACACAATAAAGATACTAATTAGTTTTGCAAAGATGTACCAAACAGCCCATAGTTCTACAAGTACATACAAAAGTAGTTGTGTGATCGCTAATCCAACTAATGCTACGCCAAAAAATACACTTAATTGTGTGACGATTTTCTTACTTCTATTTTTGAAAGTATATTTCTTATTTAGGACATAATGAACAAGTCCTCCACAAATGTACGAAACGATTCCAGAGAAAAAATAATGTATTGCTAGGAATTCTGTTAGCGTAAAAAGTAAAGATAGATCTACCAGAGTTGCAATTCCTGCAAAAAAAACATATGTCGCAAAGGTAATTGTGCCTTTCTTAAGTATTGTCACCTTTAAAAGGCAAGGTTTATAATATATAAACCTTCTTAGTGACTATGAACTTATCTATTGTGATTCCTGCATATAATGAAGCAAAAAGAATTAGAAGAACATTAATTCAAATGCTTGCATTTCTAAATACGCATAATATTACTTATGAAATAATTATTGTTGATGACGGATCAACCGATACTACGTTACAAGTAGTACGAAAGTTCAAGGGAAATATCAAAATAGTGCAAAACAAGACTAATCTAGGTAAGGGTTTTGCAGTTAAGACTGGTATTGAACATGCGAAGTATGATCTTATTTTATTCTCAGACGCTGATTTAGCAACACCTATAGGTGAAGTACTTGGGATGATCAAACAAATAGATAAAGGACACGATGTGGTTATTGCATCCAGAAATTTGCCTGAATCAACTATTGTTGTTAAACAATCTTTATTCAGACAAATTTTAGGGAAAACATTCCCGTTACTTGTAAAACTACTTCTTGTTCCGGGGATTACAGACACACAATGTGGTTTTAAACTATTTACGGCAAAAGCAGCAAAGCGTATAGTGAAACTTCAAACAATCTCTAGATTCTCTTTTGATGTAGAATTACTGTTTATCGCAAGAAAGCTTGGTTTTAAAGTAGCAGAAGTCCCTGTAACTTGGACTGATCAAAAAGGATCAACTGTAAACCCATTAAGAGATGGTTTACGAATGTTAGTTGATTTAGTTAAGATCAGAGTAAATCAGATTAAAGGTAAGTATACTTCTAAGAAAAAATAAAATTTACTCGTGCTCAACACGAGGTGCAAGAATAAAGCTCAATTGTACTTTATCAGTTGAAACATATTCTAATCTAAGCGGATAATCTTTTGAGAATTGAATCTTTACAAGATCACTTACTTTAGAACCGCCGATCATTTTCTTTAAGTATTCAATTGAATACCGTGATTTAACAGGATCAGTTACTTCGGATACAATATCAATTGTTTCGTCAGCTCCGTTCATTTCAATTTCAGCATTATTTAAGTCACCAACTGCAGTAACAATGAACTTTGGTCCATTAAGTTGCATAATTAATGAATCTGCAACAACACTTGCGTCTTCAACTGCTTCTGAAAGCCGAGCTACTGGCATAGTAATTGTTACTGGAAAATTTAAGTTTGGTAACTTTTGTTCTTTTTCATCTAATGCGATGATTGGAAGTGAGAATCGTCTGATTGCACCACCAGCAATTGTGATTTTTAATTTTGCATTGTCTTCTAGTTCTAATGTTAAGACATCATTTGCACCAACTCGCTTCATGATTTGTTTCATGTTGTTTAAGTTTAAGGCAATGTCAACACTTTCTTCGAGTTTGTACTCTGTGAATAATGTTGGAAGAAGTTTGAAAATAACCATAGCAACGTTTGCTGGGTCCATGGCTACTAATGTAATACCATCTTTTGAGATTTTAAAGCGTGCTTCTGTTACAAGCTCTGATATAATTGCAATACTTTCTTTGAAAAATTTTGGTTCAGCTAGACTTAGTTTCATGTCGATTACCCCTAGTAATTGCAATTTGCGGGATGTTTATATACTTTGCGGTAGTAATGTATCTAGATTCATTTCTCGTCGTGAAAGAAGGTATTATTTGTACTCCTGAAGTAAAGCATTAAATAATATTCAAAATGAAATTCATATACGATGAATGATCTTGGAGATATGGTTCGTTTGCTTAATAACAAGTTCCTAGGTGAGAGGCCTCGACATTCATTAAAACAAGCTAATAATGGGCCAAAAGGAGCTACATATGTCCGTCGTGATCAGAGGTGCCCTTCTTGTCCATATGGATTACCTGAAGAAAAGACGAAATATTTCTCTTATCCTGTGAAAACTGAGCATTTGTGACTACTCAGTGACAACATAAACAAAACATTTATATACTAGAATACCTCCCAGATTGCTATGACTGAAAACAGAAAATGTAATGACCTTTTTACGAAGATCAAATATTCGGGTTTAGGCTTTGCTGTGGGTGCTGCCCTTGTAGGTGCACTCTATGAAACACCTCCCTTAATTGACAGATTTAAAGATGATGGAGTAAAAAGTTCATTAAAAGGACTTAGAACTACACCTTTCGAAGGAACTTATTTAGGAATTAAAAATACTTCTTCTGATAATCCTTTAGTTGCATTTCGTGCAGCGTATTCGGATCAAGGAACTAACGTTACTAATAGATTCGGACCAGTAAGTTATTTTGGAAGTCTGGATACAGATGGTGAGTTTGATCCTGCATTTGATACTAGATTTCGTGAACCGGCAAAACATCTACCTTTGGGTACGTCTGTAAAAGGATACCTCGTTTCTAATGATAAAGGTGTTGTTATTGGATTTTCTGGTGTTAAAGAATATGACTCTAGTCCAATTCGACAAAATCAGCGTCGTGAATAATTTTTATTTTTATTCCTTCTTCTTTTGCTAATACAACAGCACCTTCTTCCATTCTCGGCTCGCCGTGTGATGGTATCCATAATTTTGGTTTAACCATTTGTAACATTTGTCGCAAATCTTCTTTAGACGCGTGTCCAGAAACGTGAATGTCAGTAATAACATGCACACCTTGCTGCTCTAGTTTTGACTCAACAAATTGTCTTGCTGCAATAATTGTTTTTGTAGGAATAATATTACATGAAAAGACACAAATATCTCCTTGAGAGAAAACGTTTGGTAATTGTCCTGTTAACATTCTATGTAAGACGGCTTCTTTTTCACCTTGGTTTCCAGTAAATACAATTAAATATTTAGATAAATCTTCTGATTGTAATTGAGTTAACTTTTTTGCTACTTGCGGTCTGTATTTACATGCATCTACAAAGTCAATTAAGTCACTAACACCTGCGTCTTTAGCTGCAGAACAGTATTTTTCTAGACTGCGTCCTAAGAACACAACTTTACGGTTTAGTTTTTTAGCAACAGAAACAATAGTTTGTAATCGTGCAATGTGTGATGCGAATGTTGTAACAAAAACACCTTTCCCTTCTGTATCAACATTAAGTAATGCATCTTCAAGTAATTCGATTGCTGTCATTTCAGAAGGTGTACGACCTTCGTCACCAACATTTAGACATTCCATAAGTAAACAGTCAATTTCTCCCTGTAACTCTTTAATTCGTGGATAATTAATTTTTAATCCAAGCGGTGGTGTGTCATCAATTTTAAAGTCATTTAGATAGGCAATCTTTTTCCCATACCCGTGAAGTACAACCATTGCTGTGTGCGGAATAGAATGTGTCATTGAAATGAATTCAATAGTAATTCCTTTTCCAACCTTTAATGTTTTATTTAAGTTTAATTCAACAATTTTATTTCGTCTTCGAAATCGTCCATCCTTAAATTGACGTTCAATAATTTTTGCAGTAAACGCTGTACAGACAATTGGTGCGTCATACCGTTTTTCAAGATATGGAATTCCTGCAATGTGATCAAGATGTCCGTGACTTGCAACAATTGCAACAACTTTTTTCTTATCAATTTTCATATCGTTTGGTAAACAATTATGATCCATTAATTGTTTTGTTGAAAGTTTTGCAGCGCCATGTATTTCAAAAAGTTCGATCATATGATCAAGATGAATACCCATATCAATTGCAACTGATTCGGGTCCAAAGTCAACAACAGTCATATTCCGGCCGATCTCTCCAAATCCGCCAACAGCTGTAACTTTCATAATGCAGTAACCTGCTTTTTCTTTGTATCAAGCATCCATGCTTGTTGATAACCGCAATTAGTAACGAGTGTTTTTCCTATTTTCTGTTTGCCCACTGATTCGTGAACATGGCCACAAATACATATGGCTGGTTGGTATGCGTCAATTAGTTGTCTTGTGAGCATAGAACCTACGTGTTTTCCATTCATAATCGAATCATTATTGCGCACTTTATCTAGTTTGCTATTAATTGGGGCATTATGAGACAAAAAGATGACGGGTTTGCCAATATCTGCTGCATGTTCGAATAAAGATTCAAAATGTCCAAATAAAGCACTAAACTCTTTTATTTGCTTTTTTCGTTCTCGAACTGGAGCTTCAAAATCAATTTCGGGTCCGCCACAGAATCCGTACCCAATAATAACAAATTCTTCTGTTTCAATTGCAATTTTATGACAGTCGTGGATATTTTTTGTATTTTTTAAGTATAATGAATCAAATGAAGAGCGCTTATGCGGTATTGTATCCCAGTTTCCAGGGATAGTAAATACTGTGTGATCTTTTTTATCTAATCTTTGAATAAGTTTTTTTGCTTTTTCTCTAGATAATTTAATTAATTCATTCCATTTTTTCTTTGTAATCAATTCAGAAATTGGTTTATCTATTTTTCTTGATTTCTCAACAACTTTTCTGATACCTTTATCGTCGCCATAATCGCCTGTGCAAATAATTGCTTCAAAACCAGATTTTGGCATTTTTGGGAGTTTGCCATGCAAATCTCCGAGTAATAATATATTCATATAAGTTTAATATCGTGAGTTTCCCTTAAAAAGGTTAGTCTTTTGATCTATAGATGTTGTCGTGATGGTCAAAGTCTGAGAATATGATTAGTTTATCATGGTGGTTTGTTTGGAATATAAGCACAAAATGAGACATAACATGAACTCTTTGTGATAATTTGTAATTGTGGCGTAGCTGTTTGTATCTATGTTGAG
>JBLINR010000058.1:0-5297 GCA_047639395.1 Candidatus Woesearchaeota archaeon
CAGTGACGTATTAACAAAGTCCACACCACTAGAAGCAAAATACGCAATCAGACTAATCTTAGAAGTAATGCGGGTAGGTGTTGCACAAGGTACATTAAGAGATGCATTATTATGGGCATACTTCCCGCCGATTACATTCATATACACATTAGAAGAAAATCAATACAAACCTGTTCTTATCAGTACAAAGGACGCATTAAAAGAAAGTGACGAAGAAGGAGCAATTCATATCGAATCAATAGATCAACTTCCAAGTGATGTTTCTAACATTCCAATTATTACAACGCCAGATGAAAAGATAGCAAGAGAAGTATACAATCATTTCTCAGCATGTATCCAACATGCGTTAGATGTTACAAATGATTTTGGTTTAGTAACCACGCTTGCAGCCGAACAGAATACGGATGAATTAACTAAAATTGTTCCTGATGGCTCAGCACCATTACAAGTTATGCTTGCAAAAAAAGCAAAATCAACAACAGAAGCATTTGAGATGGTAGGGAAACCTGCACAGTTAGAATACAAATATGATGGTTTTCGAATTCAGATTCACAAAAAAGATAATGAAATTAAACTTTTCACACGAAGATTAGAAAATGTAACAAAACAATTTCCAGAAGTTGTCGATTATGTACGAGATTACATTAAAGGGGATTCGTTTATCTTAGATTCAGAAGCAGTTGGCTATGATCCGAAAGCAAAGAAGTATATGCCATTTCAAAAAGTATCTCAGAGAATTAGACGAAAATACGATATTGAAAAATTACAAAAAGAATTACCGGTTGAAGTACTAGTCTTTGATGTTATTATGCATAACGGAGAAAACTGGTTAGATAAAGTGTTGACAGAAAGAAGAAAACTCCTAGAATCAATTATTCAAGAGCAGCCTCAAAAGGTTAGATGTTCAATTAAAACAATCACGGACAGTGAAGAAGAAGCAAATACATTTTATGCAGCATCATTAGCGGCAGGAAACGAAGGATTAATGTTTAAGAGTTTAGACTCAGTATACAAACCAGGATCAAGAGTGGGCCATATGGTGAAATTAAAACCAATTATGGATACGTTGGACTTAGTTGTAGTTGGAGCGCAGTGGGGAGAAGGAAAACGCGCAAGCTTTTTAACTAGTTTCACTTTAGCATGTATAGATGACACTGGGCAGCTACTTACAATTGGTAAAGTGGGCACAGGATTCAAAGAGTTAGAAGGCGAAGGTGTAAGTTTCGCCTATATGACTGAAATGTTAAAACCGCTTATTATCAAAGACTTAGGAAAAGAAGTCGAAGTCAAACCAAAACTAGTACTTGAGATTGCCTATGAAGAGATTCAGAAAAGTCCAAGTTACAAGAGTGGATTTGCATTACGATTTCCTAGATTAGTACAAGTACATGAAACAAGAGATGTTAATTCAGCAAGCTCACTTGATGTTGTAGAATCCTATTTTGAGGGACAAAATGAAAACTAAAGAGACGGTAATATTTTTTTGTGCACATCCTGACGATGAAGCAATTGGACCAGGCGGAACTATTGCTGCCTATGCAAAAGAAGGAAAAAATGTTATTGTTGTGCTTTTTACAAACGGTGAAGCAAGTCATCCTTGGTTAAAAGAGCATGTGATTACAAAAAGAAGACAAATGGAAGTAGATGCATCTGCATATATTCTGGGTGTCACAAGTGTTATCAACCTCAAACTACGTGATAGTAAATTAAAAGAAGACTACAAAAGTGGACTTGCAAAAAAAGAAGTACTCAAAGTCCTCAAAAAACATAAACCCCAAAAAGTATTTGCACATGCGCGAGATGATATGTTATATCCTGATCATGTTGCTGTACACAATTCGGTTGTTGAAGCAGTTGATGAATACAGTCATAACTTGCCTGAATCACAAAAACCGCATATGTATACGTTTAATATTTGGTCAATCCCATTCAGAAAAAGAAATACACCACAGTTATATGTGGATATCACTGAGACATTTGATAAAAAGAAACGGGCATTAAAATGTTTTAAAAGCCAAAGACTCGCATTAGCACAGTTGTGGCCAACAGTGTATGCCAAGGCATATTTATCAGGAAAAAATGCGCATTGTAAATATGCGGAGAAATTTTACAAAATACGATGAGTGGATTTAGAAAAAAAGTGGTAATTGCAACGGATTGCTTTCTCCCTCGGTGGGATGGCATTGCTCGTTTTCTTGCAGATATTATTCCATTACTCACTGATCATTTCGATATCACAATTATAGCTCCTGATTTTAAGGGAGAGAAAGATTACGAATTTGATGCAAAGATTATTCGTATCCCGTTGTCTGACATTAAAGTCGGAGATTTCGTCTCCGCAAAATTTGAAAAGAAAATTATACGAGACGTTATTCGAGATGCCGATGTTGTATGGATACATACATTAGGTGCAATAGGAAGCCTAGCTTCCATGGCTGCAAAAAAGTATCACAAGCCATATTCTTATTATGTGCACAGTATCGAATGGTTACTTGTCTCAAAAGCATTATCTAAGCGAAATATAATCCGAGGACCGATGAATATGCTTACAAAAACTTGGGCAAAACATATATTAAATGGCGCAGCACGTGTTATGGTCCCAAGTATTGAAGTAAAAGAGATTATACGGTGGAATAACATTACTTCTAAAATAGACATCGTTCGACTCGGTATTGACGTACAAAAGTTCATACCGACAAATAAAGAAACAGCAAAAGATGAACTAGGAATTTCAAAGAATTCATTTGTTGTAGGATATGTGGGTCGTCTTGGCCGCGAAAAGGACATATTAACTCTTTACAGAGCATTTCTGAGTCTTTCCAAGCGAATACCACACCTGAAATTATTAATAGTTGGTGACGGGTTATTAACGTTTAAAGAGCACATGCAAAAACACGATGGTGTTCTTCTTGTAGGCTCACAAGATAATGTTGTTCCTTATGTGCAAGCAATGGATGTATTTGTTATGCCAAGTTTACTTGAAACAACATGTCTTGCTACACTTGAAGCTATGGCTTGTGAAGTTCCAGTTATCACAACTGCAGTTGGCCTAATGAAAGATTATGTCCAAGAAAAAGTTAACGGATTACATTTTCCGAATTCTAACAGCCTTGTATTAGGGCTAAAAATTGAATGGCTCCATGAAGACCCCTATGTTCGTAATGAACTTGCAAAGCGTGGCAGAAAAACAGTTGTTGGAGAATATAACTGGGATCAAACTGTGCAACGAGTGATTAGTTTGATTAAAATTCTCTAATCTTTTTTTGATTCGATTATTTTACTGATAGCAAAACCAATTAATGCAAAGATAACAAGGATTAAATGGTATGCTATGATTGAACATGCATAAACAGGGAACATACTTGCTGTTTCTGCTGGATTTCCAAACAGTGCCTGAATGAAAAATCCTGGTGCGAAAGGGAGTAAGAGTGGTAAGCATCCCCAACAATCAGGACCAATTTTAGGAAACAACCATAATGTGTATAGTGTGAATGTGATGAATAAAAAAGCGTGAGCTGCAAGATTCACGTATAAAAATGTTTTGTTATTATTCACACTGTTCTCACTTTATAATACTTTTATATAGTTATCGTTTAAGATAATATGCAGTGATATAAGTATAATTGGGATCAAACTGTGCAACGAGTGATTAGTCTAATTAAAATTCTATGAGAAGAGATATAAAGTAGTTTTTATTTCCTCTTTTGTATGATGCGAGCATTTATGCGTGATTTTGGTGATAGCTTTATACCCCAATACTCACGACTGGGAGATGGTATTTCTGTTACGGAGTCTAATTTTCTTTGTGTAGCTAAACGACTTGGAAAACTGGCCGGTTACTCTGTTGGAATACGAAACACGAGCACTCCTTCGTGGAGTATCTCTGAGACGGGTAATTTAAGAGAACTTCGTGCGCATGCGAGATATGAGTTTCATGCGAATAGTGGTGGTAGAGATATACGCCTAGGCGAAGTCCTAACAAGTTTGATAACAAACCCACAGGGATTGTATAGGAAGTCTTTATTTACGTTTGGAACTGGTTGGAGAAAGTCTTCGGTTATTCCTGCACAAGTTCAAGTATCCATAACTGACACAGATAGGCCAAAAACTGTCTATGGTGGAACATTTTTAGGCATGCCGTATGAGATTAATACGGGTGGGTTTTTATATTTGGTCGCCATGGTTGCTAATGCACCTGCTCCTGCTAAAATTAAAGGTCAGTATTCTGAAGATTTTTTTCAAGATGAATAATTCTAAGAGTTAAAGCTTTAAAGGGTTCGAAATTCTTTTCTGGTATGAAGACAAATGCGAGTGAACTTGCTGATAAATTGAGAGGATCACATGCTAAGGCTTTAGCACGTACAGTTGACTATGTTCAAAGAGTAAGTCAGCAATATGCAAGTTCGGCTATTACTCCTCATTTTCCGAAACAAGGAAAAACACTTTTTTTGGTGAGGATGGTGCGCTTGAGTATTCTAGTTTTGTTTTAAGGACCTGGGATGATGCCAAAGAACCGCTTTTTGGTGAAGGACATATAAAACAGCAAACAACAGAATCGAATTCACTTGCATATGTAAATTTAACACTTTTTCCAGGTCAAACTTTAATCCCTGCAAAGCTAAGAATATCTCTGAAAGATAATCGAGTTACAGATATAACTCGTCAGGGTCATCTTCTTAAGGACATATGGTATGAAATTGGCAGTTGGGAAGAGAAAGTAGCACGGTTTTTGGATAGGTCGGATCCGAAAGGTATGTTGGATGTATATTCTGATGAAAATTTAAAGTGTGTTGATTGAATTAGATCCTTTTTCTTAAAAATAATAATATATCATTTTTTTTTAATTTTTCGCATTTCAAAATATGACACTACTGATCCTATAATCAAAATAAGGATATGGTACATAATAGCGGAAGTCACATAGACTGCAAGCAGACTATCAGGAGATGCAAATGCAGAAAACGGAGGTATGGATAATACTAATATTCCGATTAAATAAGGTGGGATAAAAATAATGCAGCCAGAACACATAGCGTTAGGACCCATCCCGTCTGCGTATGATTTAATGTATAAACTTAATGCACCAAATAGGATAAAAAATCCTACATGAATGAGCAAATTGATGAGTAGTACTTTTTTTAATAGATTCATATGTATTCGAATATGATGGTTATATTTAAATATCTTTCGATTCACACAGATTATAGACAAAAAATACTTTATAACTTCAAACTAACAACTTTACTCACACCAGCTTGTTGTTCCATTGACACACCATACAACGTGTTTGCTGAAGA
>JBLINR010000059.1:0-5197 GCA_047639395.1 Candidatus Woesearchaeota archaeon
CTCTCCTAATCCTAAAGAACCCTCTGTAAATATTCGTTTAAAGACATGTTTTGAATTTTTGATAGAAACGACGATTTGTTTTCCTGTTCCTATTTTTGGAAAAGCTGTGTTGTCAAATTTGATCTTGAATGCGTGCTCTGGGAAAACTTCTACGTATGATTGTACAATTTTCAAGAACATACGTTCGTATCTACTATACTTTTTATTCATGATGCTGATAATGAGTAGTTTCTTTATATATTTTATCTCTACATAGGTATATAGATTCTATGGGTGGGGCTAATTGATATACATATTATTAGTAAGAAAAAATAAACGCCTCCAGGGGGACTTGAACCCACGACCCCAAGATTAACAGTCTTGTGCTCTACCTGCTGAGCTATAGAGGCATATAGTAACGTCAAATCCCACTTTATTTATAAAGTTTTCCGCAAGCTCTCCACGTCAAATACAAATGATGAAGAATTCTTAGCTTTAAATCAGAATATTTAGCTAAAAGCTTCAGAATTACAGCGCGAAAACATATAAATGATCTAGATTTAGAGTATTATATGGATATTGCACCTGTTTCTAAACTTCCTATTGTTGACTTAGCAATTGACACTCTGCGAATTAACAAACAGGCATTAATATTTGTAAATGCGAAGCGATCTGCACAAAAAGCTGCACTTGATATTGCAAAAGTTTCAAAGAATCATATTGATAATAAAGAAGAACTCGCAAAGCTTGCAGAACAACTTCTCAAAGCCGTTACATATCCAACTGAACAATGTAAAAAATTATCAGAAGCAGTAAGTTGTGGAGTTGCATTTCATCATGCAGGTCTTGCAGGAAAACAAAAAACACTTATTGAAGATGCATTTCGTGCAGGGACACTAAAATTAATCGCATCAACACCTACACTTGCAGCAGGGTTAGACATGCCTGCGTTTCGTGCTATCATTAAAGATCTAAAACGTTTTGCAAATTGGGGTATGCAATTTATCCCAGTTCTTGAATACAAACAAATGGCAGGACGTGCAGGAAGACCAGGTAAAGAAGATTATGGTGAAGCAATTATTCTTGCAGCGTCATTAGAAGACGCAGCCAAATTACGCGATACGTACATCCATGGTGACGTAGAATCAATTTATAGTAAATTGGCAGTTGAACCAGTACTGCGAACATATGTATTATCATTAGTTGCAACAGGGCTTTGTCGGTCAAAGAGTGACTTAATTACATTTTTTTCTAAATCCTTTTGGGCACATCAATACAAAGACATGCCACAAATTGAAAGAATTATTGAGCGTGTTGTTGATATGCTTAAAGAATATACATTTATTAGCGGAACTGCAAAAAAGCGCTCACTTGAATTTGAAACTGCAGATTCATTAGCTGGCAACGATGTGTTACAAGCAACAGCACTTGGTGTTCGTGTGAGTCAGTTATATATTGATCCACTAAGTGCAAACAAATTATTGACTGCATTACAAAAAGAAGAATTAACTGTCTTTGGAACATTACACGCATTTTGTAGCACGCTTGAAATGCGGCCATTACTCCGGGTTAAAGCGCGTGAGTCAGAAGAGTACAATACTGTGTTGTTCACAAACGAATCACAATTACTTGTTCCTATGCCAACAATGTATGATCCTGAGTATGAAGAATTTTTTGATGCAATTAAAACAACATCTTTCTTTAGTGATTGGGTTAATGAAATTGGTGAAGATAGTTTACTAAAAAAATATGATATTCGTCCAGGTGAAATTAATGCAAAAGTTGATAATATGGATTGGTTATTGTACTGTGCGTATGAATTAGTTCCATTAGTTGGATTAAAACAACATCAAAGATCTATTAACAAATTACGAAAGCGAGTTAAGTATGGTGTAAAAGAAGAATTACTTCAATTACTACAACTCAAACAAGTGGGAAAAATACGATCACGAAAACTTGTAACAGCTGGTTATGCAACACTTGCAGATGTACGAACTGCGCCATTAGGAATTTTACAGAAAATTTGTGGTGAGAAAATTGCGATTTCTATTAAAGAACAACTAGGAGTTTCTACCGAGAGTTCAGGTTCTTTGACGGAATTCTTATAATATAAGGTTATTTTCTTCTGAAATACACCTGATCACCCTATTTTGGGCTTATTATTCTATGTATCTTACAGATAGTTTCTCGTCGAGAAGAATTACTGCTTAAAAGCAAAACCTTTAAAAATAGATCCTCTCTCCAGTCTGTACTACACCCCGGGGCTATGGGGTAACTTGGCTATCCTCTCTGGTTTGGGGCCAGAAGATCCCGGTTCAAATCCGGGTAGCCCCATGAGTAACACGAGCTAAAAATGGCAGGAAAAAAAATAGAAACAGCAAAACGGTATGGTACTAGATACGGTGGTAAAAACCGTCAGAAAGTACACATGACTGAAAAATTATACAAACACGGTCAAAAATGTCCATATTGTCAACATGTAGCAGTAAAGCGATTAGCAGCTGGAATTTTTGCATGTGGTAAATGTGGTCAGAAGATGGCAGGAAAAGCATATGAATTAGCAACACCTAAGAAAGTTGTTGAGGAAAAATAGATGACAGAATATAAATGTTTTACATGTTCAAAAAAAGTAGGTCAAGATTACCTAAGAACGCGTGTGCGATGTCCTTATTGTGGAAGTAAAATTTTGTTTAAGACAAGATCTGCTACAACACAAATAAAAGCGAGATGAAGTATCACTGCACGATTTCGTGTGATGATGAACATATTGTTGAGCTTCTTCATGCTGACTCAAAAGACATTGTTAATCCGCGTGCACACTATGATGTGTCCAAAAAAGCGGGAAAATCAATTATTACGATTCAAGCAAGTGATTCCGTATCACTTCAAGCAACACTTAATGGCGTTTGCCGAGTACTAACCGTGCATGAGAAAATGCATAAGATACAATGAGCAATGATCCACAACTTCAGATACTAGAACAAAGTAGACAAATACTTCTATCACAAAAGCATCAATTACAATCTGAACTTCTTGAATGTGAAGCTGCATTAGAACAATTAGCTGGTGCAAAATCTGGATACAAAATTATTGGTCAAATTATGATTCATAAAGAAGTAGCTGAATTAAAAAATGAAGTTGCATCTAAACAAACACTCTTACAAAAACGACTTGAAAACATTGCTTCTCAAGAAGAAAGTTTGAATACACGTCAAAAGGAACTTTCGGAGAAAAACAATGGATGATCTTACAAATATTATTCAAGCATTTGAAGATTTAAAGAGTGATTCTACTGTACCAAAAAATACACGTACCAAAATGTCAGTTTTAGTGGGTTCATTAAAAGATGAAAAGGTTGATATTGATATTCGAGTAAACAAAGTTCTTGATGAACTCGAGTCTATTGCAAATGATGCGAATGTTCCTTCTTTTACTAAGACGCAAGTTATGAATATTCAGTGTCTTCTTGAAATGTTATAGTTTCTAAACATACTTACATAATAATCTCAACTATGTATACTGCCGCCCATCGAGGCACATATGGAGTGCAAACGAACATATAGTGGTGCCGTGCCGCAGTATACATCTTTATTAGCTTAAGATACCTTAGTCTAAACAGACTTATTATAAGCGAGTACTTAACTAAATACTTCTATGCGTATCGCTCTATTGTTCATAGTATTGATTTTTCTTGTAGCGTGTACTTCAGAATTTTCTGTGAATTCTTTTGCTGAATGTGAAGCTGCAGGTAATCCTGCTATGGAGAGTTATCCGCGCCAGTGTATGCATGAAGGCATAACTTTTATTGAAGATATTAGTAATGTTTGTACGAGTGAGTATCGTCCTGTTTGTGGTGCTGTGCAAGTTCAGTGTATTACTACACCTTGTGATCCAATCCAAACAACATTTTCAAACGAGTGTGAAGCACAAAATGCGAATGCTGCTATTTTGTATGAGGGTGCTTGTAAAGATGTGGTCGCTCTAGAAGAGGCTTGTTTGTCATTTGACGGCACTTGGTTGGGAGATTCACAAGAATGTGAGGATCTGGGTAAAGAAGAGTGTACTAACCTTGGTGGCGCTCACAATGAATGTGCATCTGCTTGTCGTAATGATCCTGAATCTGCGGTTTGTACTCTTCAGTGTATTATTGTATGCGATTTTTCTTGAAATAGATGGTTTTATATAGGTGGATTTGTTGATTAGTGATATGAGTTTTGATGAAAAAATCGAGAAGCTTTTAGCGGCTGAAGATACGGATGAGGCAATTAAGCTTTTTCAAGACATGGTACGACTTGGTAAAAATATTGAAACTTGGTCGAATGCAGGCTTAAAACTTTTTGATCCTTATACTGATGAAAAAAAAGCAGGTATTATACAGAAAGCAGCCGGTGTTGATGAGAATATTGATTTATTACTGAACTTCTCAAATAAACTTATTCTTCTTTTGTCTGGAATAAATACCCTTTCCCTTTACTTTTTTCATTCTCAAGCGTAGTTGGGTCAATACTCCATGCGCCTGCAAGTTTAATCACATCGTCTTCGGTAGGGAGTTTTTTATCAGAATTGGTATCTTTTGTTATATCGGAGAAATTCATCTCGAGTTTTACTTCTTCTTCAGTCGGTTTTCCAACATCCCACAGTACTTGCATACTCTCACCAAGAAAGGCATATCCGCGAATAAACTTTTTCTTAACAACGCGTGACCAGCTATGATACTCAGAAACTCTGTGTGTAACAAAGAACTGTACGTCAATAAAATATTCCCCTAGATCCAAAAGTGTTTTTTTAACTTCTGAAAGTTTTGATTCGTTTATACCGGGCAAAGATCCAATAACAAATGTCCAACCTACTACGGGTGGAGAAACAAATACTGTTTCAAATAAATCTTCATCTACACCGTCCTTCCAATACGTAGGCACACCGTTCTTTAATCCAAGCACTTCGATTACTTTTTTTGTATTCTTTGTACGGATTGCAAGCCACATGTGTTTGTAGCCAAAAGAAACAGGTTTTGTTCGTTTTTTGACTATGAGAATATAGAGTGCAACACCTATGGAGATGTAGACGAGTATTTTAATAACCATACTTACAACTTTGAGATTAAAAAAATCAATCATAATAAAAAAAAGAAAGAATAAAAATTATTCTTTTAATAGAGCGTCATAAACGCCTGCATCAACATCTTTTTGAGCTAATGATGCTTGTTTGCCGTCAATAG
>JBLINR010000060.1:0-4943 GCA_047639395.1 Candidatus Woesearchaeota archaeon
CTTGCAACAGTTATTGGTGATGTAACCATAATGTTTCCTCTCGCTATGTGTAAAGCATTAAACGTAATGAAGCACGAGAAGTTAGTATGACTGCACGCTTCGAATTAGATTCCTCAGTATGTGTGGCTCAATATGATAAATTAAAGGCATGTTGTGATAGTGTTTCTTATAGTTCTAAAACAAATCCCCTTGTTACACCTATTCTAGAAGAAAAAACAGATTCATTATTTAGTGTTCATAATAGAAAAGAATTAGCACGGGTTTCTGATAAATCTCGAGTATTGTACTTTGGTCTTGCTTGGACACAAGAAGATGTACAACAACTATATGATATCGGTGTACGAACATTTGTTATTGATACTGTACCAGATTATGATATTCTTTTAGCATCATTAACAGAGCCTGTTACTGTATTTTTACGTATGAAACTCAAAGAGCGTAGCATTCGAAGTGAACGTTACTATGTGTTTGGTATGGATACGAAAGATGTGTTTGATCTTATAGACAAAAATACATTACACACTATGGGAATCCATGTTCATAGAAAAACACAAAATGTAAATGAATGGAATTTAGTTGATGATATCAGTGAAGTAATTCCTGAATCAATTCTTAAGAAAATCGCTTTCATTAATATCGGAGGAGGAATTCCTTCAGAGTATACAAATACACGTTTAACAACTGTGAGCGGTGTTCTTACAAAAATCAAATTGTTTCATGAATGGGCAAATAAACTTGATATTAAAGTTATAACAGAACCAGGAAGATACATTTGTGCTCCTGCTGCAAAACTTATCACAAAAATTGTACGTATAACAGGATCAACACTTATTGTTGATGCAAGTGTGTATAATGCTTATACTGACAGTGTGTTCGGATCTCAGCGATTAAAAGTCCAAGGAGAGTTAGAAACAGGCACACCGTATTTGATTAAAGGTATCACTCCTGATTCTATTGATATTTTCCGTTATAGAGTTTATTTAGATGATCCGAAAGAAGGAGATGAACTTGTATTTTTGAATGCAGGTGCATATAACTTCCCAACTGATTTCTGTGACTTAGAAAAAGTGGAGACGATCATCAAATGAATTTTATGAAACTCCCTGATGAGTATGCAAAAAAAGATAGTTATTTCCATATTATTCCTGTTGCTTATGAAGGTGAAGTAACATTTGGAAAGGGTGCTGCAAAAGGACCTGCTGCAATTTTAGAAGCATCAGAGCATTTAGAATATTACGATGAAGAGTGTAAGAATGAACCGTTCTTGCATGGTGTGTATGTCTGTCCTGAAATTAGTGAAGATTCAGAAGAATCAGTTATTTTAGCAGTGTCAGATGCAGTATATCATGTGGTAGGGTTTCCTATTGTGCTTGGTGGCGATCATTCTGTTACAATTGGTGCAGTGCGAGCACAGCCTGACGATGTTGGTGTGTTAATTTTAGATGCACACTCTGATTTTCGAGACAGTTGGAATGGATCAGCTTCCAATCACGCATGTGTTGCAAAACAAGCGTCAAAGAAACATGATGTGCTTGTTGTCGGTGTACGAAGTCAAGACGCGGATGAAGATGCACAGATTAAAGCTTGTGAAAATATGGACACAATCAAAATGCACGAATGGAGTTTGGAAACGTTTCGTAAGAAAATTGCTTCTCTTCCTTCAAAAATTTATCTTTCTATTGATGTTGATTGCTTTGATCCATCTTTTATTCGAAATACAGGTACTCCTGAACCAGGAGGATTCACATACAGAGAAGTACTTTCCATGCTTCGAATTTTGTTTGCAGAAAAAGAAGTTGTTGGTGCCGATATTGTAGAGTTTGCACCAAATGAACATTATCGCGCTGAAAGTTTTTCTCTAGCTCGGCTTTTGTATAAGCTGTGCGCGTATAAGGTTGATTCTTCAAAAGATTAGATTGCTTTATTTGTGAGCTACAACAATTGCCTCCATATGTTTTCTCCAAACTGTTTTTAGATTCTTAAAACCCATATTTTTCATTTCATCAATTGTTTTTCCTTCTATCATCACTATCTCTATTTCATTGTCTTCTTCGTAATGTTTTACCCATTCATCTCGTAGATCCACTCTATTAGCAGGTAAAAAAACATCATCAAACTGTTTGAGCTGCCAGGCAAGTTCCTTGTTATGTTTTATCAGGTCATCTTGTGCATATTTATCTGCGTTTACAAATAATCCGTCTGGTTTGAGGACTCTGTAGATTTGTTGTAACACTTTTGTACGATAGCTATGGTGGAAGTTGTGGAGTGTGAATGCTGATGCAATGACATCGTATGTTTGTGGTTGTGCTGATTTTAAATATGTAAGGGCATCTTGTTGGATTAGAGTGACTCTGTTGTTTTTTGAAGCCAGATCATCTTTTGCTTGTTTGAGCATTACTGGTTCGTTATCAATCGAGTCTATTTCTAATCTTTGGTCTGCAGCTAAGATCTGTGCTGTTGTAAGACCTGTTCCACAACCAATTTCTAATACTTGTAATGATTTTGAATTCTTTGCATGTGTATGATTTCCAATTTGAGTTCCAAGAGTGTTTTGTAATTCTTCGTAGCTAGGCATTGCTGCTATCAGTAGATCGTAATCTTTTCCTAGTTTTTTGTGAAATCGTTTTTTTTGCATTACAAAAAAGAATATTAGCAGGTTATATAAGCATTAACACACCACTAGTGGTATGCGTATTAGAAACAATTATAAATGTGAGTTGCAATCAAATTCATATGAATTATATTGCATTACAAGAAGCGGGTCTGACTTCAGGTGAGATTAAGGTATATTTAGCCTTATTAGAATTAGGTATAAGCACAACTGGACCTATAGTTGAAAAATCTAAAGTTGCAAGATCAATAATGTATCAAATTCTTGAAAAGCTAATTGAAAAGGGAATTGTATCATATATAACAAAGGAGAAAACAAAGTATTTTACCGCGTCAGATCCTAGTCGATTACTTGACTATATTGATGACCGTGAGAAAAAACTTCAAAAGAATAAAGAGATAGTTAAAAAGTTATTGCCGCAATTAGAACTTTTACAAAAAAGAGTCTCACAAAAAAGCGCTGCAATTTTTGAAGGCCATAAGGGAATGATTACTGTTCACGATCATACGTATAATCGCTTAGTAAGGGGGGAAGAATATTTTTATTTAGGAATTCCGGCGGAGCAACCAACACATTTGCATGCTGCTTGGCATCGTGATCATAAGCGACGTGTCAAAGCAGGAATAAGATGTAAGTTATTGTTTAATGCGCAAACATCTGATGAAGTACTCCTAAGTCGAAACAAATACAAAAATTGTGATGCACGACGTATGCCAAAGGGTGTTGATACGCCTGCATGGTTTATGGGATATAAAGATGTTGCTGTGATTGGTTTTCCATCTACGAATCCAGTTACGATAGAAATTGTTCACCAAGAGATTGCAGATTCCTTTCGTGCATATTTTGAGAGTTTTTGGAAAAAGGCAAGGCCTGTAAAATAATTATCTGATAAGTATAGTATTATTCATATATGTGTTTGGTTTCTTCACATTAATCTACATTAAATATCATTATCCGAACAACAGCATATACTAAGTAGAGTGCGATTAGATAAATTGCGCCACCCTTTCCTAATTTTCTTTTATTAAAGAGTAGATAGATAAGTAGTATTGTTGCAGTAACAGTCTCCATAGGTAAGTCCCAATAGATGAGTGGTTTTGGAACAAAGTATGTTGAGATCAAAGCTCCTCCGCCAATTGCTACAAGTGGATTTGTAATATTACTTCCAATAAGTGTTCCTATTGAAATTCCTCTTGCTTTATTTTTGACTCCTTGTAATGCTGTTATTAATTCAGGCAATGCGCTCGCAATACCAAGACTCATCACACCAATAAGTGATCCGCCAATTTGTGTCATTATAACAATGTGTTCAACTAATTTAAGTATGATCGTACTGCTTACTAATAAGACACCTAATCCTAGAATTGCAAACAGTGTTTGCTTATGAATATTGTATTTCTTCTTCTGATGATCAACATGCTGATGCATATCTTCATGTTTGTATAAGTAATACATATACGCTAAAAATGTACTAAAGAGAATGAATCCATCAATTCGAGAATAGTGTTGATCCCATCCTAAGACAAGACACATTAGTGTTGTTCCAATCATAACTGAATAACTTCTGAATAAGAATTTCTTAGTGAATGTTAAATGACCAACTAATAATATAACAACACCGAGTATAAGGGTTTGTTGAATAACATCACTACCAATATTTGCACCTAATACAGTTGCTGATGCGATGTTATAATCTAGTTTACCAGTTACAATTCCAATTGATGAGATGAAATGTGATGCGATCTCTGGAAGAGATGTTCCGATTGAAAGAACAGTTAGTCCGATGAAGACGTCAGAGACGCCATAATGTTTTGCAATGATGATAAGTTTTTTGACAACATATTCTGCGGATAGGACGAGAAGTGCGATGCATATAATTCCTACAAGCGCTAAGCCAATAATTTCAATCATGTAGTGTGTTTTCTGTTTTTGCCTTTAAATAGCTATTCCCCATATAATTATAAACATTCAGGAGTTCCCTTTTTCTATGATTAAGCATAAAATGGACTCAGGTGTGGATTTTTTATCACGTGAACTTTTTCCAGAAAAAATTGATATAACTACTGCGCCCTGGACTTATTTACTTGCTGAAGAAGATGGACAGCTTGGAAATCATAATTTTAGTGATTGCGCCATCTAACTTGGAGAGAATGGCGTGCACAGTACAAACTTGAACAGCCTACGTTGCAAGGTATCACGGCTAGTTCTTATGTTGCTCTTGAAAATAAATATAGTGCTATGGGACTCAAACTCGAAGATGGTTTAGCTTTTGAGTATGGGATTTCAAGTTTAGTGTGCTCATTATATGCATCAGGTTTCTTTCCAGTAACAA
>JBLINR010000061.1:0-4901 GCA_047639395.1 Candidatus Woesearchaeota archaeon
ATTATTGACTCTGGATATTATCATGGGGCACGCACCCTTAGTCGAAGAAAAACATGGTTTGGTTGCCCAAGCTGAGAATTCTGTATTGATTGATGATGATGGGAATGTTATTGTGACTACAAACTGAATACTAATTCTTTGATGATTATTTTTTTATTATTGTACATTCTCCCCTTTAGGTGTACATTTTGCCCTTATTACTTACTTTTTGACCCCCGTGTTTAATAAGTATTTAGATGACATACTTTTTTATGGCAAGACCTTATATTCAAAAACCAAATATTCTTTTACTGCGCCCATATGCTGGAGCAAAGGTTCCTTTAACTGTTGGTCTTGCGGCTGAGGGAAATCTTCACCAATATAATTTTAATGAACGCTCAAGAACAGAACCTGCTAGTACGCGAGGTCTTTTCTTAAACTCTTATTCTTCCACAGTATCTGCTGATATTAATAATCCGCACGTGGTTGATGTTCAACATCATCGCGATGCGATATCTAGAATAATAAAAGAAAAAAAAATTGATTTAGTTGTTCCTGTTGAGGATAAATATGCTAATTTCTTAGCTGATGCACCATTTGCTGATAAAGCATACGGACCAAGCGCATCGGTTTTTCGTTTATTAAGAGATAAAGGTAAAACATATAAATTCATGAGAAAACAAGGTTTTGCGTTCACACCAAAAAGTGTTACAACTCATAGTTCACGTGTTGCTGAAGTTGAAAACTTTTTAGGCGAGCACGGGTCTTGTTTTGTTAAAGCGTCAACGGCTTGCGGTGGTAAATATGCGGGTCTTGTTACAAGTGTTGATATGTATCGTGCTGCTTTTTCAGATATTCCTCCTCAAGATTTAGTTATAAGTGAAATCTTAAAGTTTCCTGAGAAGATTCATACGATGCTTGTTGATAATGGCAAGGCTGTTGTTCATGTAAATTATAGATCTACAAGTGAAGCTGTTGTTGGTGCTTCATTCCATAATGTCATGACGGATGACCGTGAGTTGGTTGCTGCAAGTGACGCACTATTACAAGAACTAGCAGGCGTATATGGTGGGAAGAATATTAATGGTGTTTTCACTATAGACTTTATGTATAATGATCATGGTACCGCTGTAATGAATGACATTAATGTAGGTCGCTTTCCGCATGGATTAGGTATTATACTTGAAGCGGGTCTTCCTCTTGTGAAACAATTTGTAGACTTACATCTAACAGGAGAACATCCTGTGGACTTGTCATATATAGTAGGGCACGAACGAAAAGAAGACAATTCTGTACCTAGATCACCTTTGAAGTCTGTTGTTGAAGTAGAACCTCTAAGAGTTCCTGATACTTTTAGACGTGGTATACCTGTTAGAAGTTTAGAAAACAGACTTCAATCAGCTTAATAACTTCATCTATATGTTCTGTGAAACTGTGATTCGCTTCTGGAATCTTTTTTAAAATTATATTTGCGTTGGGCGCAAAATGATCTGCTTGTGTAATATGAATTATCTCATCAGCAACACCATGTATTAACATTCCTTTGGTTTCTATTTTTTCTTTATATTTTGTTAAGTCGTCATACTGTTCGATATCTTTGAGAAACTCTTTCGTAACTTTCTGAGTGGGATTATACATAAAATATCCTTGTGATTCTACATCTTCTTTATGATCCTGATATTTGACATACTCTTGGGATTTTTTTAATTCAATTCGAGGAGCAAGTAAGATGTATGTTAAGATTGTATTTGGGTATTTTTTTAAGTAAATAATTGTTTCAGTAGCACCCTTACTATGACCTATTAATATTACTTTTTTCCCAATCTTTTGAAAATATGTAACGACTGTGTGTATATCTTCAACTTCTTTAGAGTATGTTGCATCTTCTAGTTCACCTTGAGATTCGCCATTTCCTGAAAGATCAAATGCATAAACTGAAATGCTTTCTTTCAATTTCCGAGTGATTTGTGAACCAGGTGAACTCTTTCGACTACAGCGAGATCCATGAACAATTAATACAACATGTTCTGTGTTTCTGTCATAATAATCTCCAATTAGATTCTCATCACTATTATTTTTAATGATAATTCTTTTGAAATCTGTACCCATATAGTTAATTGAAAAGTGAATCTTTAAAAATACTCTTGCCAATTATTAGAATATGCATCACGATCACGCACATATTCACCATCAATTAATCCATTATTTCACCAATAAAGAACTTGATGAACGATACATCTCGGTGTTTTTTCGAACACTTGCACAGTCATTAATTAGTGTTTTTATCCCTATTTATCTCTATAATTTAGGTTTCTCGCTAGCAAAAATCTCAATATTCTTCATCATATACTTCGGTCTTATCCCTGTATACTTCCCACTATGTATGCAATTAACGCGGCTTTGGGGTGTAAAGAAGACCATGGCTGCAGGAACAGTTATGTTACTGGTTTATTACTTCTTCTTGCATTTAATATCACAAGGATTACCTATGTATTATGCAGCAGTCACTTTTGGTATTTCGGTGGGACTATACTATTCAGCATATCATATGGATTTTGCCCATACAGTGAAAAAAGAAAAGGGGCGAACGTTGGGATTATTTACGGCTATTGCAATACTCGCAAATGTGGCGGGTCCGTTCATTGGTTCGATTCTAATTAACAAGTATTCTTTTGTTTTGGTTTTTATTATTTCAGCAATCCTTTGTGTAATTTCATTTATGAGTTTATTTTTCACACCTGATTATAAGCTTAAAAATTCACACATTCAAATAATAAAAGCAATCAATTCTGATACTCCCCAAAAAGCAGTTGTCTATATGACTGCAGGATGTTTAGGAACTATTGGAGGAATATTCTGGCCTATCTTTATTTTTCTCACGTTAGATAGCGTTGTTTCGTTAGGTGCAATTGTATCTATTACAAGCCTATTTGTTGCAGGTGCTGTCATCTTATTAGGGAATGCCTCTGATAAGCATGGGAAATGGCTCTATTTAGCTGGAACAGCTGCACACGCACCCACTTGGATCGCACGGTTGTTCTTATTATCACCTTTCGGATTACTATTTAGTAATGTATGGAGTTCTCTTTCTTTTTACGCAATAGATCTTAGCTTTGCAAGACAAATGTATAGCTCCGCACAGAAAAAACAAAAGAACATAGCGAACTATTTCTACTTTCGTGAAATATTTTTAGAGTCTGGTCGACTCATAATTCTTGCTTTTGTTGTTGCTACAATGCGTCTTGATTTGTTGTTTTATGTTGCAGCTTTTGTTACGTTAGCATACTTTATTTTGTATACAACACATGTACACAAAAATCCGTAAGGTTTTTAAGCACGAAAATCTATACTTATATTCTGGGGGCATGGCGTGTGTCTAAAGAGGCAACTGTAGGTATTTCCACGTTCTCTTTTTACCTCTTAAAAGGTTTCAATAATGAAAAAAACAGCTCTGGATTGGATAGCTTTGGTATTGGTTATTATCGGCGCTATCAACTGGGGTCTTGTCGGAGCATTTAATGGGTTTAGTATTGTAGATGCACTTTTTAGTTCAGCTTCTTGGCTAAAGAGTTTGATTTATGTCTTAATTGGACTATCTGGATTGTATTTGATCTATTACTTGAAAAGGTAATCTGTTTTTGTTTAATGGTGTTGCGATTATTCCGACACTGACATATTTCCGATTTAATCTATCTGATTTTTAATAGGAGGTTATTAGCTCATAACTTCTAGCTTTTTCTTAAATATTTTACGCTCATTTTAACTGATCTTTGCTAGTAATTTGTCAGAAAACGATAGCTTTATATACTAATCCCGACAGAAGCATATAATAATAGCGAAGGCAAAATGGCAGAGAAACTAACGTTGAAAGACACGCAACCCGACATGGGTGCGACGAGTGAGGGGGTCTCACTCGCCGTTATGGATCGACTTGGACTCTTACCGCGAAAGCGTGGGAGCACGGAAAGTATGCATCAAGTACTGTTAGAATTTTACGCGCGCGCAAAAAAAGCAACTGCTGCAAAAGACCCGAAATTATCTGTTATGACTGTTGACGAAATGGCAATTTTTGCCAAGATCACACGTCAAACAATGTACGAATACTTACAGCGTTGGTTAACGCTTCACATCATCACAAAAGTCTCATTTATAGACGAGGGTGGCAAAGTAATTATAGGGTATAAATTAAATGGCACAACAATTGAAGATGCCTTTTCTAAAGTAGAAACTCGAATAAAAAAGAATGTTGAGGATACAAAAAAATTGATTGTTTCTTTACAAAAAATGCTTAAGAATGAGAAAATTAGTGCCTCTATGAAGAAGGACGCTTAGGTATAATAACGCCACGAGATGCGTTTTTTAAAGTTGCTTTATCAGGATGAACCCAATGTAATTCATTATTTTCTAATACTCCTTTACGTATAATATCTTCCACACCTAATGGTGAATAAGGATTTGTCTTAGTAATTTTATGCCCAAAATGAATAAAATTAGGTACACAACCTGCTAATTTTTCACCGATGAGTCTACCAACAATTGACCGAATTCCCGCTCTGTGTCGGTGATAGAGTAAAGTAGGTTCTATTTCTTGGGAGTCAAATACGACATATTTCATATCAAATGGTTCTTGACTATGGACACTTGATTTACTTCCGTTTGCATATTTAAGTGATTTGTTAAGTCTTATTTGTAACGCGTCATAATGTATAAGAGGCGTACCTGGTTGTACAGTTCCTTGTTCAAGGTATACTTGACCAACAATAGTTGTGTTCGCAGTGTTAGAAAAACCCAGTTTACATACGTGTGTTGCTGTTACTATCGCTGTTGGTTTAAGTTCTTTAGATCTAATAAAACGAGATGCTTGGTCTGTAACTGGGATTGTTTGTAGGGGCTGAATGTTAAAAATGCCCTCATTTCCTGAG
>JBLINR010000062.1:0-4817 GCA_047639395.1 Candidatus Woesearchaeota archaeon
AGATGTCCAGAATCTTGCTAGAAGAATACCAAATACCGGAACAATAACTGAAGTTTTAGATTCAACTGATAGAACCGTTGTACCTACATGTCATTATAGTTTTAGCTTGAATAACCGTAAACCAAATGTTGGTGATATAATTCAAGATGGAAGAGAATTTTACGTTACGATAGGAACTGCGAAAAAAGACATTAATACAAGAATTGGTGGAAGAAACGTTCGACATCCAAATGGTACGCTGCTTGCACAACAAATTATTCCTTTTGTTTATAATGGTCCAAAAATTGTTTCCTTATCCAAAGAGGAAAATATAATCGGAGGAATTGATGTTTTAAATCCACACACAGTCGCTGAACCAAAAATTCATCTCAAAGAGGGGGGAAAAATACTTCACCAAGGAGCAGCATTTATTATTGGAGCACAGGTTCAGAAAAACCAAGGAATGTCTAAAACAGAACAACCCAAAAAAGGAGTTGATGTTGAAGTGACGGTAGAACCTAAAACACTAACACAAGTAGATTTTCCTTTTTAGATTATTCTTTTCAAATACATACCAGTATAACTTTCTTTCACTTTAGCAATCTGTTCAGGAGTTCCTTTTGCCATAATCTGCCCGCCACCTGAACCGCCTTCTGGGCCTAAGTCAATAACCCAATCAGCACATTTGATAACATCAAGATTATGTTCAATAACAACAACAGAATTTCCTTTCTCAACTAATCTATCTAACACACCAAGAAGTTTTCGTACATCTTCAAAATGTAATCCAGTTGTTGGCTCATCAAGTAAATAAAGTGTTTTTCCAGTTCCGCGCTTTGCAAGCTCACTTGTTAGTTTGATACGTTGTGCTTCTCCACCAGAAAGTGTTGTAGCAGATTGTCCTAATTTAATATATCCTAATCCAACATCGTTTAATGTATCCAATTTGTTTTTAATTTTAGGAATGTTTTCAAAGAATGCACATGCTTCTTCAACAGTCATATCTAGTACATCAGCAATGTTTTTTTCTCGGTATGTAACTTCTAATGTCTGCACATTATATCTTCGTTCTTTACATTCTTCACAAGGAACATAGACATCAGGTAAAAAATTCATTTCAATTTTAATCAGACCATCACCAGTACAAGCTTCACATCGTCCGCCTTCAACGTTAAATGAAAATCGACCAGGACCGTATCCGCGACTCTTTGATTCTTTTGTTGCTGCGAATAATTCCCGAATATCAGTAAATAATTTTGTATACGTCGCAGGATTACTTCTTGGAGTTCTTCCAATTGGTGATTGATCAATAGTGATTATTTTATCTAATTGATCTTTTCCTTTGATTTCTTTATGTTTACCCACAGTAAGACGTGTTTTGTAAAAATAATTATGTAAGGACTTATCCAAAGTCTCGTTAATTAACGTTGATTTCCCACTTCCTGAAACTCCTGTAATACATGTTAAAATTCCTAGTGGAATATCAACAGTGACATGTTGTAAGTTGTTTTCATGTGCATCAACTATTGTTACCTTTCCAGATTGTTTTCTTCGCTTTTTTGGAGTTGCAATTGTTTCTTTGTGTGCCAGATATTTTCCCGTAATTGATTTTTTACATTTCAAGATATCTTTTGGCTTACCGCTAAAAATGATTTCTCCACCATGGATTCCAGCTCCAGGACCGATATCAACTAAATGATCCGCTGCAAGCATTGTGTCTTCATCATGCTCTACAACAATAAGAGTATTTCCAATATCTCTAAGACGTTTTAATGTATTAATCAGTCGTTGATTATCTCGTTGGTGTAATCCAATACTTGGCTCATCAAGTACATAGAGTACTCCTGTTAAATTTGATCCGATCTGTGTTGCTAAACGAATACGTTGTGCTTCTCCACCAGATAGTGTTCCTGAACTTCTTGAAAGTGTTAGATATCCGAGTCCAACATTTTTTAAAAATGATAGTCGCTCTTTGATTTCTTTGAACACTTGTTTTGCAATATGCATTTGTGTATCACTTAATTGTATTGATTCAAAAAAATTCACAGCTTCAATAATTGACATGTCTGTTACTTGAATAACATTGCGTGATTGAATTAATACTGCTAAACTCTGTGGCTTTAATCGCTTTCCATTACAGACATCACAGTGATTATCAGTCATGTATTTTTCCATACCTTCTCGACGTTTGTCAGATTCAGTTTGTTTGTATAATCGATCATGAAGTGGGATGATTCCTTCAAAGCTATCAGCGTTTGCAGAATGAAAACCCATTTGTTTTGCATGTGGTAATCCATTAAGAAGAATATCACGATCTTCTTTTTTTAAGTCTCCAAACGGTTTGAAGATATCTATATCATAATACTTTGCAACAGTAAGTAACTGTTTAGTTCTCCAAGAGTCCATGGGACCTTTGAATGTGTTTACACAGTTATCAGCTAAGGCTTTTTCATGATCAACTAATAACGTTGCATCAAAAATTCGCTTTATTCCAATACCATGACAATTTGGACAAGCACCAAATGGTGAGTTAAATGAGAACATTCGTGGTTGTACTTCTTCAAAGACAACTTCTGGATGATCAACACAACCACCTCTTCTGTTAAATATGTATTCTTGTGGTTCTTTTTCCGTTGTTTTAATAATAACTAACTCATTACCAAATGTTAATGCAGATTCTAATGAATCCACTAATCGTGATTGAAATTCTTTTGTATCTTTGACCACTAATCGGTCAACGATCACATTAATATTATGTTTTTTGTATCGCTCTAATTTTGGAATATCATCAGTTGTGTACTGTGCATTATCAATTTCAAATCTTGTAAATCCTTTTTCTGCAAAGTCTGAAAACACTTTTTCATGTGTTCCTTTCATATCACGCACTACTGGTGCCATAACATGAATCTTTGTTCCTTTTGCTAATCTTAAAATAGAAAACGCAATTTGATCTGTTGTCTGTGGTGTAATTGCCACATCACAAATAGGACAATGTGATGTTCCTACTCGTGCAAATAATAATCGTAAATAATCATAAATCTCAGTAACTGTTCCTACTGTTGAACGTGGGTTTTTATTTGTTGTTTTTTGTTCAATGGAAATTGCAGGACTTAACCCTTCAATAGAATCAACATCAGGTTTATTCATTAACCCTAAGAATTGTCTTGCATAGGCACTTAATGACTCAACATACCGTCGTTGTCCTTCAGCGTATATAGTATCAAAAGCTAATGTAGATTTCCCAGAACCTGAGAGTCCAGTAATTACAATAAGCTTGTTTTTAGGAAGCTCTAAAGAGATATTTTTAAGGTTATGTTCTCGTGCGCCTTTTATTGTGATAGTATCATGTGAAGACATATAGTAAGTGGCGAGTGAATCTGTTTATAAAGATTTATTTGGTAGTTGTCCAGTGTAATCCGAAACTTTATAAGTGGTCTTTGACTCCTTCATTTTATGAGTTTACTAGGTCCGGCATGGCTAACATCACAACTTGGTGCAATTGCATTGCTTACCAGCGTGACAATTCTTGTTATTTTTAGTACATTTGTAAACAAACACATTATATTTCCACTTACAGATTATGTTAAGCACTCATCTCGAAGGGCTGCAGCAAAAAAAACAAAAACGTCAGCCTCACATTGGATTGCAAAATCTCTTGCAGCACTTGTATTTCTAATTTATTGTTATTTTGGAAGCACAGTTCTTGCAAAATACATTATTGGCCCAATTCTTGGAGCTTCTCGAAATTTCCTTGTTATTGTTATCATTGCATTATTTATTCTGCTCGCACACCTCCTAGATAATAAACGGTTACGTAGTATTTTATTCTAACATGTTAGTTATACCTGATTTTACGCATAGTCCTCTCACCAGATATGTACATCAACAACTTGAGAGAGTTGTATCAAGCGAATGGCAAACATTTGGAGAGCTAGCCTCACAAGTACGTTCGAGATCTTTTCATTCTTTAGATCCAAGCCAATTTTTAGTCCAGGACCCATTATATTTTATTTTGCTCTTGCACAATTAAAAGCAGAAAATCGAATATGGCATATACAAAAACCAAGTCATAACGGGTGGTATCCTCACACAGTTGATTCATATAGAAAAAAAGTTGGTAAGGAATTATACTGGAGAGAACTTGATGAAGTACCATCTGGTTCCACACTCATACACGCAAACTATTAAAAGGTTTAATGGAAGTTTAATTAGATGAAGAAGAAAAATCTTTGGAAAGAACATGCATATGCAGTTCTTATTGCATTTGCCGTTATTGCATTCTGGCGTGGTTCATGGGAATTAATGGACATCTGATCTATTTCCAAGTAATTATGAACTTTCATTATGGGTAAGTATTATTGGTGGATTAGTTATTCTCATTCTGACACATAAAGCTGTTCGTGAATTAATGTAGATCTCAGTAAAAAAGTTTTTTTTGTCCTAATTACTTGCAATATTGAAAGAAACTATCAAAATACTTATTAATACAGAAATCAAAAATAACTTAGAGGTATACACATAGGATTATTCAAATTTTGGGAAAAAGGACTTAAGAGATTAAACATTTGGGACATCGGGTTAATTAAATGGGCTTCAGCTGCATTTGCGCTACTAGTTGCAAAACTCTGGCCGCCAGTATTATCGCTAGAATGGCATTGGTATTTAATAATAATGATAGTACTTGTTGCAAGACCATTAATGAAAATGTGTAAGAAATAATTATAATTTTTTCTTTTCTTTTTTCTTAGGTAAGTAGTTTTCTTTAGAAATTATGTTTTCATCTAGATTTTGTTCAAGGTCAATTCTTGCTCTTTTCGCGATACTTCCCCCTTTATTAG
>JBLINR010000063.1:0-4788 GCA_047639395.1 Candidatus Woesearchaeota archaeon
AGCTTGTGCTTTTCAAAATACATTTGTATAAGTAGTCTTGTTGTTCGAGAATTACCATCTAAAAACGGGTGAATATGTTGAAATTGATTATGTAAATATGCGGCAGTTTGACACACAGCTAAGATTGTTTTTTGTTTTTGTGTAAATACTTGGATCCATTTTTGTAATTCGGCAGTAATTTTCTTGTGATTTAAAATTTGAAAAGACGGATTGTTCTTTATATGAACTGGTTCTGCTCGTATTTCTCCTGAGAAATTTTCGTGAGCTAAGACAAATCTGTGAAGTCTTAGAATATCATCCAAGTCTAAACTGCGAACTTGTTCGCTATACTGCACAGCTTTTGCATAGTTTGCCGTTTCTATAATGTCGCTGGGACGAACGGTTTCTTTTAACAATTCATTTTTCAAGACTTGTTGTGTTTGGCGAACGGTCAACATATTTCCTTCTAATTGCAAACTTGTATGAATGAAATTATCTTTTTTTGGGAGTTTTCGAAGGGGCTTGAGTTTTACTAATTTTTGAGAATATTCATGAATAGATGTTTTTCTATCAGGATACTTTTTTTGAAAGAACAGTAACATTTCTCGAAAGAAGGTATGTTGGAGGATAATAAAGGTAATCGGTTTCTTAGAAAGATATGTCAAAAATGAATCCTTTGCTAATCGCTCCCGAATTTTTTGCCTACTGTTTGAGGAAAGAGTACTTTTCTCACGCAGAAAATGTGCACTTAAAAAAGAAAGTGTCGATTTTTGTGTATAAAAATCATAGTCCAAATTATTATCTAAACAAAATCTTAACAAGGAGTACAGTTTTTGTGTTTGTTCTGAATTGACTGTATACAACATACTGTTTTTTACAAGAATTAATTTTTCTGAGACGAGTTGTTTAATATAGTAAAATTTACTTTTCACAAAAATATCACTCACAGATATCTTTCCTGTTACGGTAACTTGTAAAAAGAGGTCATATTTATGAGTCATACAATGTAATAAGGTGTTTTTGTTTAAAAAAGGTCCTATTTCTCACTTTTTTTAAGTTAAGTGTGGAAAATACTGAGACTTTGTGTCTTTCTTAGAAAAGAGTAGGTCTAATCAATGCCCCAAACTGGGTTTTGTTTACGTTTGTATTGAGCGATTTCTTTAAGAATTTCTTTTTGGTCTTCGGATAATAAGTCTTTATTTTCTTTAAACTCTCTAAATTCTTTTTCTGAAACTTGTGTGTAGAATAGATCTTCTTCAAATATTGTCTTATTTATAGTTGCGCCGTCAATTGAACATGCAAGTTGCATATCTTTTTTGGCAAGTGATAATGATTCTTTATTTGCTTCAAAGCCTTTGATGGTTCCAATCTTACTTCCATCTTGTTTCTCAAGTACCATTCGCGGTGTTGCTTCTCCTAGCATCACATGTACGCCAACAACTGCTGGTCCTGTATTTCTAAATGAACACCCAGACATATAATGCATTTTTACTAATTTTTTAAGATCTTTCTTTTGTTTTGCAAGAGCTAGTTCTTCTTGTTCTTTTTTGTATAATACGAAATTTTCAACAAGTTCATAGATTACAGGTGATGTGAATATTTTGATATCTTTGTACGGTTCATCACAAGTAATATTAAATCCGAGGATAATTCCGTAAAGTGGATTGTTTGTAAGATTTGCTTGTGCTTCCAAAATATCTTTTTTAGAAATATTTCCTACAGTTGCAAGTCTTACAGGAATTTCTGCTTCTTGTAAAAGTGCAATTAACGCTTCAAGACTTCCAATTGTATCTGCTTTAATAATAATACCGTCTTTTTGTGTTGGAAGTTTTACATCTTCAATTTCTTGTACAATTTCCTTTTTAACTGCTTCGAGTGTTTGTGCTGTTGCTGTTGCAATTGGCATACCACTCTTTGCATTCTCAAGTCCGGGTGCACAGATTCTGACTCCTGTTGCTGCAACTGCTTGTTTTACAAGATTATATTTACTTTTTTTATCTCGCATGTCAGCAGCATTTGCTGGTTCATATAGTCCTCGGACTTTTGTAACAATAGGTGCGCCCATATCTCCAATAACAATAGTGTCGTTTGTTTTAATGATGCCATCGTAAATAATTGCGTCAACAACTGTTCCCATTCCTTTTTCTTCTTTTACTTCGAGAATAGTTCCTTTTGCTTGACCTTCAACATTTGCATGTAAATTGGCTTCTAAGTATTTTTGTGCAAGTGCGGATAATACCATGAGTAATTCACTCATACCGTCTCCTTTCATTGCGCTGATTGGAACAATTCCGATTTCTTGTGTGAAGTTACTAATGCGATCGAATCGTTCACTAGGTAGTCCCTGTTCGCTTAATTGGCCAACAATCTCGTACATCTTTGTTTCAATTTGTGTAATAACATTTGCTTGTTGTTTCTGAATATTTCCTAGAATACTTGCAGTATTGGTTTGTTTAATTGTTTTATAACCGTGAATTTTATCAATTTTGTTTGCTGCAACAATAAATGGTGTTTTATATTCTTTGAGAATTTTAATTGATTCGATTGTTTGCGGTTTGAATCCTTCGTTCATATCAACAACTAAGATTGCAATATCAGCTAAATTTCCACCTCTTCGCCTTAAACTGCTAAATGCTGCGTGCCCAGGTGTATCGATGAATAATAAACCAGGAATGGTGAATGTCATGTTAAGCTGTGTTAACAAATCACCACATTTCTTCTTGATAATATCAATTGGGATAATGGATGCTCCGATAGCTTGAGTGATTTTTCCTGCTTCGCCTGCAACAATATTTGTGTTTCTAATTTGATCTAGAACAGAGCTTTTACCGTGGTCTACGTGACCGACAACTACACATATTGGACTTCGAATTGAATCACTCATAGAAATATGCAAACAAGTACTGTTTTTAAATATTGTGCGTTATTTAGAACTTACTCACTCTCTTTCTTATCAGATTTTGCTCGTTTGAAAGAATTTGCCAAGTCAATCATATATTTTCCTTCTTCAAGGCGGTATACTAGTGGATTCTCTTTGTTAAACAGATTAACCAAGTCCAGCTCAAATGAACCAGGCTTAAGAACTTTAACCGATTCAATATCAAGGATGATGGGAATGTTTTTGTCTACTTCGTCACCAATAATATCGTAGATGTCTTTTTCAATTTTTTCTCGCTCTTGTTCTGAGAGATCAAGTGCACTTCTATCATTTTTCGCTTTGTTTAATTGATCGCGTCGCACATAGTAGAAAAGCTTTGCACCGCATGAACAGCCTGTAAGGATCTCTTGTGATCCATCGTCATACAGTTTTGCACAGCGTACGCATTGGTGAGGCATGTTATCGTTTGTGTGTGAACAATTGGATTTTGTTCGGATCTTGCTTGATTTCCCGAACGATTGTTGCGGGACCAATAATTGTCATTCCTTGTCTTTCTCCGAGCAACATATTTGCAAGGTGATGTTTAATAATTTGAACAAAGGATGTATTCTCTGCAGATGGATAGATAACAGCGAGTTCAATTCCTTTGAATTTTTTATCAATGGATTCCATTGTTGTTTGAATAAGATCTCCTTCTTCGTGTTTACGAAGTCGTCCTTCTAAAACAACAATTTTATTTCCTCGAACATATGCGAGTAATTTCTCAATACGCTCGTCACTGTTTAATGAGCCGATCTCTTGATGTTGAATGAATTGTAGTACGAGTTCTCCCATTTTATTTCAGTAAGTCGAACAAACCTTCGTATAAGTCGTCGATATTCTTTCCTGTCTTTGCACTAATACCTACAACTTGATACTGCGGGAACGCCGCTTCAATTCGTTTAATATCTGACTTTTTAAGATCAACCTTGTTAGCAGCAATGATAACTGGTATCTTTCGTGCAGCAAGGTTTCCAATAATAGTGATATTTACTTGTGTGTATGGGTCAGTTGTACTGTCTAAAACAACTAGTACTGAATCCATATCGTCTAGCCATTTGATTGAATCAATAACACCTTTTGTTGCTTCTTTACTTCGTGCTTTTGCTTCTTTCTCTTTTAGACCATATCGCAAGAATTCTTCATAATCTATTTTTGTAGCAATTCCTGGTGTGTCAACTAAGCTAAAGGAAAGTTCTTTTCCTTTATTTTTGAGTGTAATTTTTTCTTTAATTTGGATTTCACGTGTTTCGTGGGCCATATTTGAGACTGAACCCATTTCTTCTCCAAGCCAGTCCATTGAGATTCGATTTGCAAGTGTTGTCTTCCCGCCATTTGGAGGTCCGTACAGTCCTAGTTTGATTTGTTTCTTCTTCTTGAACAAATTAGAAATAAATCTGCTGAAAAATGAATTTATAAGTTTAAACACCATAGTGTATTTTTCCTTTCACTCCTATATAAATATTACTATTGGGATATGGTTTCAATTGTCTGGTCGAGACCGTACAATAACACTTTTAAAGCGATTCTCACAGAAAAAGGATCATGACAGTAACTCCTACAAAGTCTCATAAAAAATATGTTCATTTTCGTGACTTGGATACTGTAGATAAATCTCAAATAATTACATCGTACATTATTCGAATTATCATCCTTATCTTGTTTTTTGTAAACCTGTATGAGAAACAATATTTTTTGAGTTTTTTGACAGCCTTTTTCCTTCTTCTGACATTTGTGCCAAGTATTATTGAGAGAAATTATAAAGTAATTTTGCCTCTGGAAAGTGACTTTTTTCTTACATTATTTATTTTTATGTCTGTAATCCTCGGAGATATACATGGTGCGTACCAAGTATTCTGGTGGTGGGATATTTTCCTTCATACCCTTTCAGG
>JBLINR010000064.1:0-4769 GCA_047639395.1 Candidatus Woesearchaeota archaeon
AACATAATTAGGGGAATAACTCGATATTTATAACACTAATTACTAAGGACTATATAAAAGATAAAAATGGAAAAAATAAGTTTGTTAAGAATTACATCTGGTATATTTCTTATTTCATTGAATGTATCGCAATTCTGTTTCCTTCGGTATCAATAAATCCACCCATAAATCCATGCTCACCTAAAGACATCTTTTCAAGAATAACTTTGCCGCCGTTTTCTGCTGCTCGTTTTAATCCAAGAGGTATATCGTCTTGTGGTGCTGCGAAGTAGATAAGAACACCGTCAGCGCTTGGCTTATAATTTTCGCCTTTGACTAATGCGCCCATTGCGCCTGGTGATTCCATTCCACCTGGGAAAAAGAACATATCACATTGCTCCATCTTTGCATCTTCTAATGTACATTCAAATAGTGTTTCGTAGAACTTTTTTGCTCTTTGTATATCTGTAACTGGGATTTCAAACCATCCAACTAAATTTCTCATAATATCACCTTTTGTTTTTTGGTATATTGTGATTTATATGGTTTTGGTTGTGAAATGTCTTGTGAGTAACAAAACATTTTTAAGAATGTTAATTATTCTTAACATATGTCAGATAAATTTAACAGTTTGTATTGTTTTTTTGAAGATACCACTATAAAAATTTGTGTTCGCGAATATGCCCGTTTACAAAAAATTAGCCCACCAACTGCATCTACTCGATTACATCAGCTCTCAAAAGAAGGGTTATTATCAATGACACAAGAATACGGAAGGAAGTTTTTCTCTTTTACAAGAAGTCAGTTATCAATTGAAATTCAAAGAGTGTATTGGAGTATTCGTATTAAGGAGAGTGGATTAATCACGGCGCTTGATACTAAGTATTTGTATCCTTTGATTATTCTATTTGGATCACATTGTAATGGTTCAAACACACGTGATTCTGATCTTGATTTAGCAGTTGTGTATACTTCTTCCAAAGAAATGAACTTAAGAGTATATGAAAAGAAACTAAACCGCAAAATTGATCTTCACATATTTAAAACACCTGCAGATATTCCGAAAAATCTTAAAGCAAGTATAAAAAACGGTCATATTCTATCTGGTAGATGGAAAGAATAACTTGGAGCGGGTGTTTACGCAGAAATCTTGCTAAGTCTGTTTCTCCAGATACTGATTTGATTCAGTCTTTGCTTGTCTCATCTCACAATAAAATTCGTAGCTCACAGAAATTGCCTTTTGAAGACTTTGCTCTTTCTTCTAAAATCATATTAGCGTATGATGCATTACGAGAATACTTAGAAGCGTACTCACTTTCCTGTTCGTATAAAATCTATAATCATGAATGTTATGCTGCATTTCTACTTGAGACGCATGATCTACCTACTATTGCTGATTCTTTTGACCGTTTGAGAAAAATAAGAAATAGAATAAATTACTATGGTGAAGAAGTTAGTCTTGAACAAACAAAGATGTTAGTGAAAGATATTAAAGATACATTAAATAAATGTAAGTTACATTTCAACTTGACTTCTAAGCAATAACTTTATATGTTATTACTATAGATTTATTGTATGGTTGTTAAAATTACTTACTTTGTACGTGGAACCACAACCGACAATGAAAAATAGATATCTTCTGGCTGGTTTGATGTTGAATTATCCGAATTAGGTGTGAAGCAATCCCTCGAATTATGGGGTTTAGTAAAAGATAAACCATTTGATGCGGTATTTTGTTCTGATCTTAAACGAGCAGTACGTTCAGCAGAATTAACGTTCAAAGATAGAGTTCAAATCATTCAAGATAAACGTATCAGGGAATGTAATTATGGTACGTATAATGCGAAGTCTTCAGAAATTGTTGAACCTATGCAAGAAAATAATATTTTTCAAAGATTTCCTGAAGGTGAATCTTATGAAGATATTAAAAAACGAATTAGGGAGTTCTTAGATTTCTTAAAAGCTAATTTTGATGGGAAATCAATTGCAATTGTTGCACATAAAGCACCTCAGTTAGCATTAGATGTTCTCATACATAATAAAACATGGGAGCAAGCATTCTCACATGACTGGAGAAAAAAGAAAGCTTGGCAACCAGGCTGGGACTATATTCTAGAATAATAACCTACAGATGTAATGGTTGATATTTGTTATGTACACACGCGTATGCAATTATATACCCTGCAGCACTCCAAGCTTGTTCTGTTCTTCCCATTGGTTTTGCAGTTTGTCCATGGTTGTATTCAAAGAATATATATTTATCTTTTGCAAGTAACTTTGCGAATTGTTTGAGTTCGCTTTTTGCAGTCAATTTTTTCCCTGCTTTTATAAGTGACGCAATCCAAAAACCAGTTATCATTGGCCAAATTCCGCCATTGTGATATGTGAATGGTCGTTCTTTTAATTCATAAATTCCTTGCCATCCTTTATCTTGTGGCATTACTGGGGGATAGAGTGCAGTAAGTGGAAATGGTTTGTTTACGTTGTTTGTGAGCGTGTACGAAATAATATTTTCTCTTCGTACAGGACTTGCAATTCCTGTAAGTATGGTCAAACAGTTTCCTAATGTATCAAAGTGATGTAACCAGTCAAGTTTAAATGGTTCTAAATGAGAGACATAAAACGGAAATGTTTTTGAAATCTTATTGTAGATCATATACTCGTCGCGAATTTTTTCTTTGTTCGTCTGTGTAATCCACATTGTTTCATTTATTTTTCGTTTTACTCGTGTTGCACGACGCTTAGTCCAATTTGCTCGTTTTATGTGTTGCGGAGTTTGTTTTTGTGAAAATAAATAATGAAGTGCACGAAGAGCGTGATAGTATAAACATTCGTCATAAAGTACGTGATACGTTCTATCAAACACATCTGCCCAATCTCCTGCACGATGAACTTCAATTAAACCGCAATCGTTTGAATCAAAGGCTTTGAAAAGACGGTATAATTTTTCATATCTTTGCATATTTGTTTTATTGACAAATCGTTTGTCTTTTGTTCGTTTGTATAAAAGTGCTGCGGCTATAACAACCCACATATTGGAATCAATCGAAGTAATTGCGCCAAGTCCTCCGTAGACTTTCTTTTTATTTTCTAATTCAATATAACTTGGAACTTGCCCATGATCAATTTGTTTTTGGAGAAGAAATAATATTCCGTTTTTTGCTGTTCGAATTAGCTGTTCATCATCAGTTGCGAGTGCACCTAAAACACAAACTGAGTGATCTCTTGCCCAAATTGAGTGATAATTAACATATTTTTCAGTGGATGCGCTAAATCCAAATGGTGTGCTGTTTTTTTGTAGAATTTGAATTGCGTGCGCATAACAATCTTGTTCACTCATAGATGTATTTCTGAATTCATGTTTTATATAATTGGTGATGATTTTTACTTTATTTTGTAGGGAACATCAGCATAGATGTATTTGGATAGTAATATATTCTTAAGTATGGTTGTACTAGAAATAATTACATATGTGATCCCACTCTTTTAACTCGTTTAAAGAGGCTTTTCCTTGTTCTTGTCCATATTCTTTCATTTGTTCGGAGACAACTTTTCTTTCTTTTTGTTTTAGATTATGCTGAGTTATATGATCATAAGGTTCTATACTTAGAGTTGTGATTTCTGAGTTTATCTTTCCAAAATTATAATTTTTAGTACTCATAGTGTAGTTATTGTGTGTTGTATATATTAATTTTGCTCTCAGATTTGTCTTGTGCCTATAGATTTGAAAAAAGCATACTCTTATTTAACCTGAAAACCCAGTACCTTTATAAATGAAACCGGCTTCCTCCTAATATTATCGACACTAAAAAGTGACACTATGAACATAAAAGACTTTCGTTGGAATGAGCAAAAAACAGTTGCTGACTTTGTAACTGAATTAGGTACTGTTGGCTATCAAAGTATTGAGCTTGCGAAAGCTGCAGAAGTTATGGTCAAAATGAAGCGAGATGGTGCAAAAATCTACTTAACATTTACATCAAATATGGTGACAAGCGGTCTTCGGGGCTTTTTTGCACAACTTATTGAACTTGGTGTTGTTGACGTTGTGGTAACAACTGTTGGTGGCATTGAAGAAGATATCATGAAAGCAAAAGGCGCACAGTTTCAGATAGGAAATTTTGAACAAGATGACGCAGAACTTAATGAAAAAGGAGTTAATCGAGTTGGAAACATTCTTGTAAAGAATGAATACTATATGCAATTCGAAGATTTAATGAAACCAATTTTTAAGAAACTCCATACACAAAAATCAAGATGGACTCCTTCAGAATTATTTACTGAAATTGGAAAAGACCTTGACGACAACAATTCAATATTATATCAAGCAGCAAAAAAGAATATCCCTATATTTTGTCCTGCAATTACTGATGGTGCATTCGGATACCATTTATACTTATATCAGCAAACAAACAAAGATTTTGTTATTGATGTTGTAGCAGATTTCGGAAAAATTCTTTTCTCTTCAAGCCACGATGACAAAAAAGGCGTTATCGCATTAGGCGGTTCTATTTCTAAACACCACGCAATCCTTGCAACACTTCTTAATGGTGGAGCAGAGTATGCGGTATACATGACAACGGCGCATAAAAGTAGCGGAAGTATGTCTGGTGCAACAACACAAGAAGCAAAGAGCTGGGGCAAAGTAAAAGATGATAGTGACCTTGCAACAGTTATTGGTGATGTAACCATAATGTTTCCTCTCGCTATGTGTAAAGCATTAAACGTAATGAAGCACGAGAAGTTAGTATGACTGCACGCTTCGAATTAGATTCCTCAGTATGTGTGGC
>JBLINR010000065.1:0-4748 GCA_047639395.1 Candidatus Woesearchaeota archaeon
GCATGCGTATTATTTGAAATATCAAAATAAACGGCCAGAATATATTAAGAACTTCTTTTCAATCATTGACTGGGAGCACGTGAGTAAGATCATGAGCGATTAGTTCTAATGATATTGGGCTAAAAACCCTGCTTCTTCTTTTTGCTACTATTAACAAATCTCGAACACCAGATTCATGTTCTTTCCAGTCAGCAGCTAAGATGTGATAAGGAGCCATGTCCTCATCTAGAAAATATCTTGCTAACGAAATTTTTTGAATAGAGTCTGTCGAACGAAATGTACCTAGGTACACATCTTTGCTATAAGACTGTGAATTTCCTGCAAGCATGAAACATAAAGAATATAGACCAGTAGGAAGTTTCTTGATAACACCAAATAATCCACGCACCTTTGTCAAATAAGAATCAGGAGCTTCTCCACCATAACTCGATTCAGATAAACCCCCCTCTATAAAAGTACGTTCTGTACCCCTCTCGTTTGAAAATTCAAGATCATATCGTAATTGTGGAATTCAAAAGTATCATCATCATCGGGTTCATTCCAAAAATAATAACCTGACGCTCTTCGATTAACAAAATACTTCAGAGGAATTTCAAGTCTCGTTTCATCAGTTAGTTCTGCTGTTGCGTCAATAATCATATTTCTAGAAAAGAGGAAATCCTACCTAGATAAAAACCTTCGTGTTTTTGTTTATAAAAGAAAACTTAACGACAAATGCCGTCTTCTTTTGCCTGTTTCTCAACTGCACATGCAATAGAATTTGCAACTTCCTTATCCAGAGATGAAGGAAGAATTGTTGTGATTGTTGGTTCAGAAATGTAATTTGCCAAAGCAGTTACAGCAGCCATCTTCATACCAGGCGTAATTTGTTTTGCACCTGCGTCTAATGCGCCCTTAAAAATCCCTGGAAATGCAAGAACATTGTTTACTTGGTTTGGAAAATCACTTCGACCAGTTGCAACAATAAATGCACCTGCAGCAAGTGCAACATCAGGCATAATCTCAGGAACAGGATTTGCCATTGCAAAAATCATTGGTTTGTCACCCATTGCTTTAACATCGTCACCATTCAATAAATCAGCTTTTGAAACACCAATAAATACATCGATGCCTTGTATGGCTGTGTGAATATCACCAGAAATTTTCTCCAAGTTTGTAACTTTAGCAAGTGATTCTTTCATAGAATTAAGATTATCACGGCCTTCGTAGATTGCACCTTTACTGTCACAGAGAATTAAATTCTTTGCACCCATACCCATTAGAAGTTTTGCTATTGCAACACCTGCTGCACCAACACCGTTAATAAGAATACGAACTTGTGAAAGTTCCTTTTGTGCAAGTTTTAATGCGTTTACTAATCCCGCTGCAACAACAATTGCTGTCCCATGCTGATCATCGTGAAAAACAGGAATACCAAGATCTTGTAATGCGTCTTCAATTTCAAAGCAACGCGGAGCGCTAATATCTTCTAAATTAATTCCACCAAATACAGGAGAAATTCGTTTTACTGTTTCAATTATTTCTTGCGCATTTTGCGTAGTAAGTGCAATTGGGAATGCATCAACGTTTGCAAATTCTTTAAAGAGTAATGCTTTTCCTTCCATTACAGGAAGTGACGCTTCAGGACCAATATTTCCTAAACCAAGAACCGCGGAACCATCAGTGATTACACCAACAGTATGAGATTTAATTGTATAATCATATACCTTTCGTATATCTGCTGCAATTTCTAGACACGGAGCTGCAACACCAGGAGTGTATGCTGTGGATAAGTCATCCTTTGTTTGTACGGGAATTGCTGATTGAACAGTAAGTTTTCCTCTGTGTTTTTTATGCATTTCAAGTGCTTTTGCGTCATAATTACTTGCCATACTTAGAAAAAGGCTCAAGCTGTATTTAAATATAGCTTTTGTAGAAAAAATTAATCAGTAAGTGTTACACTATGAACAAAAAAAGTATCTTCATCTATATATTCGCCACTCATAAACACTTTATCTCCAACAGACGCAGGATTTACTCCAATCACATCAACAGCACGAATTGGTGCACTAACTGAAATTCCATACAAAATAGAATTATTTGACAAACGAACTGACTGTACAGTGCCTCGAAGATGAGTAATTTCACTCACCGTATCAGGAACAGGAAGAGTACGTGATGCAATAAATAGAAGAAGCAAACCAAAAATAAATACACCCAAAAGCAGTCTTTTTTGTATCATACCTCTAAAACCACACGAAAACTTAAATAATCACGTGCAAAACAACAGAAAAACCCACAAAAAGCAGACAGCAACCTTTTTAAATAAACCCGTGTTTCTCCAACTCTATGAGCGTACACTTAAAAAAACGAGAACGAGTTATCAAGAATGGACGAGGACGTGAAACACGACCAAAAACATTCAAAACAAAAGAAGCAGCACAAACTTATGCGAAAACTAACGGGATTGCAAAATTCGAATTAGTAAACATAAAAAGCGCTGATGCTAAAACGGCTAAATACCGTATTGAGCAATAAATTTTTTTGATTTTTAGATAATTCTTTTTTATTTTACAGGTTTGAAAATGACTATACAAGAAGGAAACACAGTAATTGCCCAATATGAAGGCAAACTTGAAGATGGAACTGTATTTGACAGTTCAGAGAAACACGGAAAACCACTCGAATTCACTGTTGGTAAAGGTCAAGTCGTTAAAGGATTTGAGCAAGCAGTAGTTGGTATGAAAGCTGGTGAAGTGAAGGAAGTAACAATTACACCTGAGCAAGCATACGGTGAACGAAATGATAAAATGATTCATGAAGTTCCACGTGAACAGCTTCCAAAAGAACAAACACCAGAAGTGGGTATGGTACTTGGTATCACAACTCCAGATGGAAAACAGTTCCCAGCAAAAATTGCGCAAGTTACAGATAAAATTGTAAAGCTAGACTTAAATCATCCATTAGCTGGAAAAACACTTATGTTTAAAATTACAATTGAAGAAGTTAAAACAGAATAAATCTCCAATTCTTTTTCTTATTTTTTTATACTTTTGATAACCCAAAAACCGCCCTTTTTTGCAAGGACTTCATAATTATCGAAATAATTTTCAAGCATAGCAATAATAATATTGCCACCTTTATTCTTTCTCACAACAACATGTAAGGATCCATTCTCGTTCAAATGGTTAGCACTCTCTTTAATCAAAGAATCACAGACATCTTTTCCTGCAGACTGTGGAGGATTTAGTAAAATAACATCAAATGAAGCAGGCACTGATTCAAACCCATCTCCACAAACAAGTGATTTATACTTTACACGATTTTTTCTGCAATTTTGTTTTGCATACGCAACTGCACGTTCATTAACGTCAGTAAAAGAAATAGTAGTAGTTGGATGTAATAGCTTTGTAAAAATGCCAACAGGACCGTATCCACAGCCTAAATCAAGAATACTTGATTCCTCAGGAATCTGTGCGTATTCAATTAATACCGCACTTCCAAAATCAAGTTTACCAATACAGAACACACCACTGCCACTCACAAATGTTGCACTAACACCTTTTACACTTGCTTCGTAAATATCGTCACTTCGTGCACTATCTGGAGTTTTAGAGTAATAATGGCTCATCTCATGATACCGGTAATCTGGAATAACAATCGATCACCTGCTCGGACAAAGTCTTCAGCTGTGCTTGCATAAATTTGAATACAATTTTCTGTTGCAACAATACGAGTTTCGTTGCCAGCTATGAATTCTACAACTGCAACAGTATCTGTTGCGTTATCACATGATGCCCATGTTGAACCTAATCCATCGTCATATGCGAATGCACCTTTTGTTGGTGTATTCAAAACACCATACCGTGTTCCAACAATTTTTCCAACTTCAATTGCACCAATTGTTACTTTTGCAGGACCATCAGTAAAGTTGTCTGCAGATAAGGCTTTAGAAAAATAAACCAATTCACGATTAAACATAGTTTTGTATGCATCTTTGTCAATAGAGATATTTTCTAATTCTCTTGGAGCGTAATAGGTAGTAAGTAAATATTCAGTCTCTGCATCTTTCGCTGCAGTTGTTGTCCATAATGCACCTGGATTTGGACGAACGAATACAAAGTTATTATACAAATAACTATTTTCAGTTTCATCTCCTTCAAATACAGCAGTAATAATTCGATCATAAGAATCTGGCTCACTTATAGTAGATACCCACAGTAATCCTGCAATAACAAGACCAGCAAGTGCAACAAAAGCAAGGATCAATAAAAATAATGTTCGTTTATCATTTGTGTCTAATTTTAAGACATCTTCTTGTTTAGAAGACTCCTCTTTAGGTTTTTCATTAAATTGATTAACGTCTTTATCCATCGATCTCACCTGCAAAGTCTAACCCATGGTATTCAAATCGGAATCGCTCAACTGCTGAAAGTAAATCATCAGGAGTTTCTCCAGATATAGTGATACAATTATCTTGTTGTTGTATACCAGTTATATTTGTTAATTGTAAGTTAACAAGCGGTCTTTGGATTGTTGCGTTCTCGCATGTCACTTGTGGAAAATCAAATACTGATTCATTTACAGTTACACCGTAAGAGATTGCTTTTTCTGCAAAGTCTTGTGTAAATCTAAATGCTGCGTGATTAATAATAGTTTGATCTTGTGCTGGTAACGGAGTAAATATTATACCTACCGCTTGTGCATTTCGTACTAAAGATACACTCGCACTTATATCTACATAGGCAACTGCTGAAGGAAGCCGTGTA
>JBLINR010000066.1:0-4329 GCA_047639395.1 Candidatus Woesearchaeota archaeon
TGCGAATCAAAAAAACATAATTTGATAAAATTTACAAATGCCGAATTTGAAAGAGCAACACAATATCTTAGACAAGGCAAAAATCAAGAACTATTTGAATTGCTCCAAGAAAAAAATAAATCAACAGATCGCCAATTTGAGTACAGGCATCTGTCCGTTCTATCACCACATGTAACAAAGAAAGTCGTCTACGATAAGCTCTCACTTTAAAACAGATATAAAATGAAACCACACCTAATCACAAACATACCATCGGACGTACCTAAAGGTAAATACAGTGAAATCATTCTCTATTCTCACCCAGGTTATGATATCTTTGATATAGGTGATAAAGAAACTCGTAGTCTTGAGAACTGTGCTCGTTTTCTGATGACAAATTTCGCAGAGAGCAGACCCAACAGATTAGTCGACTATCAACAAATGGTTATGTTAGAGGGGCAACCTGGTTCTTTATTATCTATGTTAACATTTGAACATGTAGTTACTCAGAGTCAAAAAGCAAAAGTACCACTGTTTGTAACAATGCCGACAGAAAAAGATGGGAAGAAATATACATCCCCTTTTTGTGAACCATTTCGTATGTGGTATAATCAAGCTACAGGAGATGGACGCGATGCTTTTGCAATTCCAACCGAAAAAGAAAGAGGATATTTATTAGATCCTAATCATTTGAAAAAACACATCACACCAAGCACGAAAGTACATGTAGGTGGAGGACAAATCATGGCATGTTTACTGCAAACTCTTAAGTCTGCAAATCTAAAAGCGCAGCAAGTCAACATAATGGATCAATGGATACAACCGTATGTAGACCCAAATATACAATTAACAAAAAATGAAATATTGGAATATGCAAGTTTATTAATATCCGGAAGAAAACTAGATGTATTAAAAAAACTTAAAGCCAAAGATTCAGAAAGGCAAAGAAAGTGTGAATATCACCTTACTATCTCAAAAATTTTTTTGCCAGAAGTTCCTAAAATCGTTTACAATAAACTAGACCTACCATAATTATTATAAAGAGGTATTATTGAAACCAACTCTAATGAGAATAAGAAAAGAATACGGAAACTACAAAACAGACGATTGTATTATATGTAGTAAACAAGCTTTCACTAAAAACAAAGACGGATTACCAGTCTGTAAAGACCACACAAATACAAAAACACCAGAATACAAATGTATGTGCGGTTCCTGGATAGAATTAAAGATAGGCAAATATGGTGCCTATGCAAACTGCATAAAATGCGGAAATATCAATTTAAAGAAAATTCTTGAATTTAATACATAACCTTTTTATATGGTGAAAAAGTCCATCTTAGTATGGCACAAATACAAGCATCACATATTTTAGTTAAAACTGAAAAAGAAGCAATTGACATCTTAGCAGAAATCAAACAAGGCGCAGACTTTGCAAACCAAGCGAAAAAGCATTCATCATGTCCTTCCAAGAATCAAGGTGGAGATTTAGGAATGTTTAGTCGAGGAATGATGGTTAAAGAATTTGAAGATGCAGGATTTGCATTGGAAGTTGGAAAAATCAGCGAACCGGTTAAAACACAATTCGGATGGCATCTTATTAAGCGAACTGCTTAATTTTTTATTTTCATTAACCAAAAGATTTATATGTACACTTATTTGTACACCTGTACAAAAAAATGAACAACGAAGAAATAGTCTTAAAATCACTTCTAAAACACGAACCTCAACATATTCGAGAGCTTGCAAGATCGACAAAGTTACATCCGAACACTATCACTACAACAATCAGTAAATTAGAAAAAAGAAAGCTTGTATCTATAGAAAAAGCTGAAAAAACTCTAATTAGATATTCTGATAACAAACTTGCAAAAAATAGAAAAGTTATGTACGCTATTGAAGAAATAATAGGATCTGACCTCTTAGAATTTCTAGATGATAGGTACACATACCCCACAGTTATACTCTTCGGATCAGTGCAAAAAGGAGAAGCACATAAAGATAGCGATATTGATATTTGTATAATTTCAACTGAAAAAAAAGAATGTGACTTGAAAAAATTTGAAAAGAAGTTAGGTAGAACAATTCACTGTTTACTCCACACAAAAACAGAGTTCCGCAAGATTTCCGAAGAGTTAAGAATTAATATCTTAAATGGTATCACACTATCAGGATATTGTGAATTCTAAATCAATAAACAAAATAATTCTACTCTATCTCAAGTAAAACTATATAAATAGTCAAACCAAAAAGTCTCTATGCAAAAAACAAAGATCCTTGCAACTATTGGCCCAAGCTCATTACATTTACCTGTTTTGAAAAAAATGTGCCAAGCAGGACTTTCTGGAATTCGTATAAACACTGCACATGGGCACTTTGATCAGTACCAGACTATCATTGAGAATATACGAAAATGTACTGACTTACCCATCATAATTGATGTGAAAGGACCTGAACTTCGAGTTAAAGGTGAACCAATACAAATAAAAAAAAATCAAGAACTTTCTTTTGGTAAAAAACACCATATTTTGTTTAACCAAGATGTCTATAAAGATATCAAAAAAGGAGACCTCGTACTTTTTGACGGAGCCAAAATTACTGGAACTGTAACCAAAGCATCAAAAACAGAAGTTACTATTAAATTTAAAGACAGTGGAATTATTGAACCAGATAAAGGTGTGAATATTCCTGGAAGACACTTATCAGTTCCTAATCTATCAATAAAAGACAAAAAAGCTATTGCCTTTTCAAAGAAGCACAAAGTAGACTTCATTGCACTCTCATTTACAAGAAGAGCAAGTGATGTCATAAACTTACAAAAACTTCTCAAAAATACTAAAATTGGAATCATCGCAAAAATCGAAAACCGAGAAGGAGTAGATCATATTGATGAAATTCTCCCACTAGTTGATGGAGTTATGGTTGCAAGAGGAGATTTAGGTGTTGAACTACAACCGCAGAAAATTCCTATTGTTCAAAAGAACATTATCAAAAAAGCAAATGCACTCGGAAAACTTGTCATTGTTGCAACACAAGTATTAGAATCAATGGTAAATAATAGAATACCAACAAGAGCAGAAACAAGTGATATAGCAAATGCTATCCTTGATGGTGCAGATGTTATTATGCTTAGTGAAGAAACTGCAATTGGAAATTATCCGTCCGAATGTATTGAAGTGATAAATAAAGTTTCCATTGAAATCGAACCCTTCTCAAAGAACAATGTTCCAGAAGAAGAAGGAGATAATATCAGTGAAGCAATTACAAATAGTGCATATGCACTTGCAAGCAGCACAAATATTGATAAAATTGTTGCAATCACACGATCAGGATATACAGCAACCCTCCTCTCACGATTTAGAATGAAAGAACCTATCATTGCAATTACATCCGAACAAACAGTTGCACGAAAATTGCAATTATCATATGGCGTAGTTCCATTTTTCGAAAAAACAATGCCTAACTTTGAAACAATAATCCATAAAAGCTCAGTATTGTATAATACAAAGCTTGTGAAACCAAATGACACTGTTCTCATTGTTGCAGGAATTCATCCTAAAAAGAGTCAAGCTAGTAATGTATTATTTGTGGCAAAAGCCAAGGATCTTGTTTTTCATGCAAAAAATTAAGCCTGATTTTCTCGTTTTTACTCATAATTCTTAATAAATGAACACATCTTAAAATAGGTCGGAATCGCCCGAAAAAGGAAGAAATTAGACTAAAACGGGTCAATTTGCGCAAAGATTTATAAGAGCAATGTGGTAATTTACGTATAGGTAAATGAAAAAATGGTAAAAGCATATTGTGTTAAATGTAAAGAAAAAGGCGTTACAATGAATGACCCAGTTATTAACCAAACTGCAAAGGGCGGATATATGGCTAAAGGGAAACACGAAAAGTGTGGAACGGTTATGTGTGCTATGATGTCAAAAGATAATGCTCAAAAGGCTATGGATTCTGGCGAAGCTAAAAAAGGTAAAAAAGCTCCTGAAACTAAAAAGTAAAGATATAATCTTTACTTTCTTTTTTTTTAATATTGTACCATATTCTTTTTAAATACATATACTAACAAGACTATACATGCAAAGAAGAGGACAAGTCTCATTTGAGTATCTTATCATATAGTGATGGGTGTTTATCATCATATTTGGCACACTAGGCCTTGTTATCTACTTAGGCATATTTGACATCACACCGTACATAAATGAGCGTTGTGACTTATATACAGGTGTGTGCTGTTCAGATTATCAAGTTTCAACAAGCGGAGTTGTTGTCAGACTACAAAATGGACTTCCCATTGACATGCAAAATGTTGTATTTAATGTAACTGATTGCGCCGTTGCAGCTGGA
>JBLINR010000067.1:0-4229 GCA_047639395.1 Candidatus Woesearchaeota archaeon
TGGATTGGATTTGACATGGCATTTACTCACAAAACTGGTCTCGTGCCATCTAATAGTTCATTTCAACCACAAAACTACGCTTTCCATACAATCACTTCTGACGCAGTTGGGCTTGGTCGGATAGACCACACGTCAACTGTTCATAATCATGATAGAGCTGAAGATTATTTTAGGCAAGTCCAAATACATCAATCAGTTTTTTTCGGAATATGCTTTACAATTCAACAAGCAATTGATCTTGCAAATCAAAATGCACTTTTGAATGAGGATCGATTCGCAGGACACTTTGATATGGCTAACAAAGATATGCAATTGGATTTGAGCAGGACCAAAAATATCATAGAAACACTTAACGAAAAAGCACATGATGCTATGGGTCAAGGGTGGCGAGGTAATCCTGAACCTATTCTAATAACACAACTCGAAGATGTTCTTTCTAAAACTCAATCAATTCCAATCCCTCAAGATCGAATAGATCACATTGCAAGGAAGCAAGAAGAGGCGTTACTGTTCTTTAAATATAGGCTAGAATAAAATAAATAAAAAAAGAAAAAAAAGACTTAATTAAGTCCTTTTCTTGATCTGATTTGATTAACAATTTTTGGTTGTAACTCATCAGGTAATCGTTCGAATGCTTGATCGATAAGAGATGATGTTCCACGTCCACCAGTTGCACTTCGCAACTCGTTTGATAATCCAATCATTTCTCCTACTGGCATTTTTGCCTTTACCATAACACGTACACCTTCTTGCTGCATATCTACAAGTTGTCCTCGTTTGTTTGCAACAAGCTTTGAAAGCTCTCCCATGTATTCAGTTGGTGCTTCAAAAAGCATAGTTTGAACTGGCTCAAATAAAATTGGGCTAGCTGTTGCCATACTTGCTCGAATACCTTCTCTAACTGCTGGGTAAACCTGTGCTGGACCACGGTGAATTGCATCCTCGTGTAGTGTACAATCATCAAGTGTTACTTTTACGTTAACACATGGTTCTTGAGCAAGTGGACCTTTCTTCATAACGTCTTGGAACATATCAATAATAAGTTCCATAACTTCGTTAATCTGAACGATACCACGAGTACCATCTACAAGCATGTTTCCGCCAAGGACACATTTGATTTTTTCAGCTTCTTTAGTCTCCATTCCTGCTTCGCAGAATTTTTGACGAATAGTGAGATCCTTTTTCTTGTATCTATCTTGAGGAACTTCTCCACTTCGGATTAAATCGCCTACTTCTTTAGTCATTGGTTCAACTTTAAAGTAAAACTTATTGTGTTTGTTTGGAGTTTTTCCTTCAGCAACTTCTCCTGGTTTTGTAACCGCTTCACGATATACAACAATTGGTGCTGATGTTTTAATCTTAACATTCTTTTCAGTTTTAATTCTGTTTTCAATGATTTCTAGATGTAATTCTCCCATTCCGCTAATAAGATGTTCTCCTGTTTCTTCATTAATTTGAACGTGTAGACAAGGGTCTTCTTTATTTACTTGTGTTAGTGTTTCGATAAGTTTTGGAAGATCTGCTGCAACTTCTGCTTCGATAGCTTTTGTAATTACTGGTTCGAATAGGTGTTTTAACTCTTCGAAACTATCTGTTTCAACTGAACTAATTGTATCTCCTGGAAATGATTTTAATCCCGCGATACCAACAATGTTACCTGCAGTTGCATGATCAATAATTTCACGTTTTGAACCGTTTCTAACAAATACTTGCTGAATTCTTCCTGTGCTATTAGCGTCACTTGATTGAAAGACAGTTAGTCCTTTTTTCATGTTACCACTAAACATACGACCTGTTGCAATTTCTCCTGCTTGGGGATCAATTTCTACTTTTGTAACAACAAATACGAGAGGTCCTTTAGGATCACATTTTAATAATGATTTTCCTACTTCTGACTCATAGTCTCCGTGCCACAATTTTGGAATTCGATATGCGCTTGCATCACTTGGTTTTGGTAAATGTTTAATTACTGCATCAAGAATACATTCGTGTATCGGTGCTTTTTGCTGTAAGACTTTGTAACTATCTCCGCCAGCTTCGTATGCATCAATAATATCTTTGAATGTAATTCCACGTTCCTTCATAAACGGAATTGATAAAGCCCAATTATGATACGCTGAACCAAAACAAACTGATCCATCTGCAACATTTACTTGCCATTTTTCAGCAAATTCTTTTGGTGCATTTTCTGCAATGAATTTATTTACACTGCCGATAATACCTACAAAACGTTCTTGCATTTTTTCAGGAGTTAATTGTAATTCTTTGATAAGTCGGTCTACTTTGTTAATAAACAAAATAGGCTTAACTCGTTCTCGAAGTGCTTGTGTTAATACTGTTTCAGTTTGTGGCATAATACCTTCTACTGCACAACAAAGTGTGATTGCTCCGTCTACTGCGCGCATTGCACGTGTAACGTCGCCACCAAAGTCAACGTGACCTGGTGTATCAATTAAGTTTATAAGAAACTCTTTATCTTTTTGCATGTGTAACATTGAAGTACTTGCTGCATCAATTGTTATTCCTCGTTCTTGCTCATCTTCGTGAAAATCTAATTGTCGAGCTGCACCTGCAAGCTCTCCACTCATCATTCCTGCTCCAAATAACAAATTATCTGAGAATGTTGTTTTTCCGTGATCAATATGGGCACATATGGCAATATTTCTAATATTGTCTGGGTGATCCATTGCTTTTACTATTCTATCTACTCGTGACATTTATTTTTTAACCTTTCTGTATAATAGGGCTTCATCAACTCGTTCCCACATAAGCAGTTCTTCTTTTGTAAACCACAAACCAAGTTCTCGTTTTGCGTCTACTGTGCTGCTTGATGCATGAATCAAATTCTGTATAGTCCTGTTTGAATTGTCCGCTAATTCGTATGAATCAAATGAGAAATCTCCTCGGATAGTTCCTGGCATTGAGTCCTGAGGACTCGTTTGGCCAACAACTTTTCGTACATGGTCAATTGCATTGTGACCATCGAGTGCGATTGCAACTACTGGGCTCATACGTAAGAAATCAATCAGATATTGTCGAATTTGCATACCAAATTTAATAGGATCAACATCAAATGTTTTTCCTTTTGCTTCTGCATTCTTTTTTTGTTTGATTCCAATATTAAGTAACCATTCTTCATCAACTTCATAATGTTTTCCAGCTAGATCTGAATCAGGCTGAACCATTTTTAATCCGATGATTTTTAGGCCGCAACGTTCAAACCGTGACACAATTTCTCCGATTAATCCTCGTTGAACTGCGTCTGGTTTTATGAGTACCAGTGTTTGTTCTCTCATTGTTTCTTCGTCTTCTTAATTTCGTGGTGCTCTGCTGTCCACTTTGTTGTTCGTGGCTTTCGGCCCAATACAAGCATATTCTTTTCGGATTTTCTGTCAAAGAAATGAAGAACTTTTCCGTCATTTTTTATGTACATAATACCTGAACCTGTTGGGATTTCTTTTCCACTAAAACTACATTTTACCATTTTGATCTTACCGTGATAGAGGTCGTGCTTCCATTTCAGTTTCACGCAACATTAATGTATCGCCCATTTTAATTGGCCCTTTTACATTTCGTCGGATAACTTTATTTTTATCACGTCCCTCGAGGACTTTAACCCGTACTTGTACGGCTTCTCCTCTCATTCCAGTTCGTCCGACAATTTCTTCAACTGTTGCAGGTATTGCTACAGTGAATTGAATGCCTGATGATTTGGAAGGTTTTGTTTCTTGCTTTTTTCCTGCCATTTATTAAACCTATAAGTTCTCAACAAACTTTTGTAAATCTGCTTTAGCGTTTCCTTCGTCTATGATTGCAATAGCAACTGCTGGAACTGTTAATCCTGCTGCAGTACCGATTTCTTCACGAGATCCGCCTACAAAGCATGGGATTGTTTTTTCATCACAAATTAATGGGATATGCATAGTTAGCTCTGCAGGGTTTGCATCTGTTGCAACGATTACTGCTTTAGCTGTTCCACGTTCTACCGCTTTTGTAACTTCATTTGTTCCTTTCTTAATTTTACCATTTGACTTTGCAACTTCGACAATTCGAAGGATTTCGTCAATTTGTTCTTTTGTTAAATCTTTTTTTACCATGTTTTCATTCCTCGTATCGGTCACACGTGGTGAGAAGTTTCCCTCTCGGATCTTGTATAAGACCGTCATTTAAAGGTTAATTACTAAGTATAGTGGGAGAACAGTGGTTTGTTTATAAAGGTATTGGGTGTT
>JBLINR010000068.1:0-4189 GCA_047639395.1 Candidatus Woesearchaeota archaeon
GTTGCACTCGCCCAAACCTTTTTAAGGGCAAAACCCAAAAAATAGTCTATGGCATCAAAAAAGAGGGTTACTGTTGAAGAATTGCATGCAGTTCAGAAACAAATTCTCGCTAATCAGAAAAAACAATTAAAATTACTCGATACTGTTCTTACTGATGAAGCCAAAGAACTCGCTCAAGAAAAGAAAGTTGCAGAAGCAGAAGCAAAACAACTTGCTAAACTTGGTGATATGGAAAACATTCAGAAAGATATCAGAAAAGGACTGAGCAATTCAACTCTAAAGAAAATTACATACCGAGATGTCACTAAAGGAATTGTAGGAGCATTTTTCGGTATTGTTGGTCATTTTGCATTTACAAAAGGAAAAGTAATTGCTGCAACATTATCTTTACAACGAGCAACATTATTATTGATTGTTGCATTTCTTATTATTGTCTTATTTATGTATTTCACAGGGTTTAGACAAATCCAAGAACATTTAATTTTAAAATTCATGCCAATGCGTGCACTTGTTGTCTATTTCTCAGCACTAGTCACAGTTGTTGGCGTGCTATTGTTGTACGGTGAATTACATTTTGCTGATTCTTTTACTACATATTATACGTATGTTGCAAGTATTGCAATCATTGCTGTAATCGGCGCATGTACTGCGGATCTAATTGGGAAAGAATAAATGTTATTTCACAAATCTGGTTTAGCATTTTATCATACTGAGTGTGAGTCTCAATTAAAAGAGATACAGCTATTTTTGAAGTATAAAGATCCAGAGAATTTATCATTTTCTACTTACGTTGAACAGGTACCTACGTTCCTTACTAAGGTTGAAGAATTGCTTGTATTTGCAAAAGAACATCAGAATCATATGAGATGTGCATCTTCTGTTTTAGAAAACACACCTGAGCGAGATTTTTATCAACAGTTTACTGATATACAAAAAGATGAGTTTGAACATTTGTTTACTGAGTTATCTACTTGTTATGAGAATATTGGTGTGTATGGTGATATAGCTGTGAAGTTAATGGAAAAGAATGTTTCTAATGAAAAATGGTCTAACCAAGTATGTAAGAATGTGCATAATAAGTTGGAATCTGTTCGTATCCTTCTTGAAAAATTAGAAACTACAAGTGAACAGATGGCTGTTTTATTGAAAGATCAAAATATAGATACTATGAAAAATTCTGCAAATGAGCACGATAAAGTGTATCTTGAAAATATTCAAAGTTGGTTTTAAGCTAATTTTTTATTCTTCCAATTATAGATCATTATATTGTTTGAAGATAAATATCCGCTTTAAGCGATATCTTTAATTACTTTTTCTTGACCACATGCATTACATACTAGTGTTGTTCCAGATTCTTCTCGTTTTAACGTAGTTTCTGGTTTTCCACAGTGCGGACAGAATACAAAAGTATCTGCATACTTTCGAATCTTTTCATTAATTTGTACAGATGATACTTTACCACCAAGAATATAATTAGAACCTCTTGAAAATCCAGAGATAGCTAATTCTTTAAGGATGTATTTATTAAAATGCATGAACTCTCGGTCTAAATGCTGTGCAATTGCAAAGAAGTTTGTGAGAATAGTTTTACTCCCTTCGACATGACCCTTTACTTTGGGTATTTCGAATCGTTCGTTTTCTTTTTCTGCTTCGGGCATGTGTTCACTTGCCTGATTTAGCATTGCTTCGTAATCCATACTAGAAAGGAAATAATGGCGGTTTATAAAGGTTTCATAACTACTTTTCCATTTGTATCTTGATTTTCCGATTATTTGAAGAATATATTTAAAAACAATAGAATTATATTTATTGATATGAAAACAAATTTAATTCCTAAAAAAGAAGAACAAGATCTTAAAATTGATTGGGAGGCGGTCAAAATGGTTGAAATTGCTCTCAAAGAATACCAAGAAGGAAAAGCAATTAGATTGCGATCTTCTCAGCGAACTTTTTAAATTCAGGGAGCGTTTTCTTAACTTCATCAATAATTTTCTGCTGAGCCTTTTTTGCACTTACATTTACAATTAGAACAATATGATATTCTCTATAAATTAAGTAATAAATTCGTTTATTACCAATTTTCTTTTCTCTGAAGAAATGATATGTTAAGATTTTACCGACAATTTGACCTTTTTCTAGTATACTTATTAATTTCCAGAATTCTTCTTTTTCATTTGGACTAAGAAACTTATGAAGATTTTTATGTACTGTAGGAAAAACATAAACACGATAGGTATTCATATATATTTAAAACAAATATTCATTATATGCTTGTGCGAGTAAGAAATCTGCTCGTAGAATTTGGGTTTTCAGAAACACTAGATTCATTTATTGTTAGACCATTTCTCATGTGGTTTTTTCAAGTCTGGTTTGGAAATGTCGCATTAGGATTATTAGTTGGAAATATTCTTGCAGACGTATCTTTTTACATACCAACCATCATTTCATATGAATTAAGAAAAAAACATCTAAAGGACTAGTTGGTTCATTTCAGAACTTTAATACGACCTGGTCGTACTTCAAAGATATCACCATTCAATAAACATGACTTGATTTTACTTTCTGGATCTTCGTGTTTTTTTGTTAATGCTTCTGCAATAACAGTCTCTGTCATTACACCGTCACCAGTATCCAGAAAGTCAATAATATCAAGAATACTCATTTCGGTTGGAACTTCAACGGTTATTTCTTCTACATGTATTTCTTCAAGAACTTTTTCTACAGGATCTTCTGCAATTTCCGGAGCAATAGGTTTTAATTCTTTTTTACGAACATCTAACCATTTTTTATCAGGAAGTGCACGAATAATTTCAAGAGCAACATACAATTGTTCATTATATTTCCGCGGACGTCCAATAATTAAAACTGGTGTTCCAATACTAAGTTTCTCTGGACAAATAACAGGATCAAAAGAACGAACTTGAATGATGTCTGTACCATCATCAACAGTACAAGAAAAACTTTCAATAGGAGTAAACGGTTCAACGTGTTTGATGTATTCTGGAAAGTCAACAATGATTCCCATTAAGTTAACGCGAGAGACATTCACACCTGAAACATCAACGTAATTAGGCTCCCACCCATCTTGTTCTACATATTTACCTTTGAGTAATTGTGTTGCGCTTGCAATTCTTGCTGGTTGTCTTTTGATATCTGCCATCTATACAATCCTACTAATGAACCCTCGTTTTGGTTCAAAAATATCTCCATTTAATTTTAATCGCTCTAAAGCTTCATCAATTTTCGAAGAGTCCATACCTTTTTGAGCCGCAGCATCAACAATATCTTCTATAGGAATAACTTTTCCTAATTTCTCTTCTAATCCTTTAATGATTTCTCGAACATTAATAACTTTACTTCGTTGTGATGTTGTAAATCCTGTTTGAATACGGTCAATATCAATACGACCTGTTTCTGGATCAACACCAATTTGTGATAAACAATAATCGAGTAATTCAATTGCACGCTTTGCGTCTTTTTTAACTGCTTTTTGAGATAATCGTAATTTTGCATTTGCTTCAGTTAATCGAACTAACGCTTCTAATTGTCGCGCGGAAATAGAAATAACTGTTACTCCATCCTCACCTTGTGAACTGTTACGCATTTTTACGTAATATGTCTTTAATTCTTGTAACGCGCCATCTGTGATTTTAGGATGTATATTTTTCTTTGCATAGACTATGTATTTACGAAGTGTGTCCGTATCAATTTCTGGTTTTTCATTATCATTTGCTTGATGCATACCTAAAACAAATGTTGCAAGTTTTTCATCACCTTCTACATTAGGGATATCTCTGAATGGGAAAATTAAATCAAACCGGTTAATTAACGCTGGAGGTAAGTTAATCTGCTTTGCAATATTTTCAAATGGATCAAATCTTCCCATCTTTGGGTTGGCTGCTGCAAGTACTGTTGTCTCACACATTAATGTTGCTTGGATATTTGCTTTGGAAATGGTAACTGTTTGTTGCTCTAGTGCTTCGTGCATGGCCGATCTATCTTCTTCAGTCATTTTATCTAACTCATCAATCATACACGTTCCACGATTTGCAAGTACAAGTGCTCCTGCTTCTAGTGCCCATCCGCCCATAAAATCATCTTTGATAACTGATGCTGTTAATCCTGCTGCTGATGCTCCTTTACCTGAAACGTATCGTGCTTTTGGTGCAAATACAGCTGCTCGTTTTAA
>JBLINR010000069.1:0-4033 GCA_047639395.1 Candidatus Woesearchaeota archaeon
CATTCCTCGTATCGGTCACACGTGGTGAGAAGTTTCCCTCTCGGATCTTGTATAAGACCGTCATTTAAAGGTTAATTACTAAGTATAGTGGGAGAACAGTGGTTTGTTTATAAAGGTATTGGGTGTTTCGGCTTTGCATGAAAGGTGTTTCTTCTTTTAAATGACTAATGCGGCGATTTAACGACAGCTGTCTTAAACTCGTCGAGAGGGTTGCAGATAATCACCCCCTCTCCTGATTTCACACCAAGGCATTAGTCATATTTTTGGACTTTTTGTGCAAAGCCTGATGTTTGCTTAGAATTATTATAACCAGCTTCTGATATTAGCTGCAAATGTGTGAATGCCTTGTTGATTTTTTGAGAACATTGCAAGTTCCTCTTGTGCTTCAATATCTAACTTTTCAAATTCTTTTGCTGTTTCTAGTGAGAATGTTTGGATAGATATGAGTAATTCTTTTATCTGTACTAACAACTGTTTTGTATCTTTATTGGTGCTGCCTTTTCCTAGAATCTCGACCATTTTAGTATTCTGGTAATCTAACGTACTAAACATTGTTGTTAGTTGGCGTTTATGTTTAGTTGCATCATCAAAACAGGATTTAAACGTAACATCATTAAATAATACTTTCCAGAGGCTATCATCAGATTCTAGATGAGTATGGATATTCTCCAGGTGATCTTGAAGTTCCACTAAGGTTTCATATGGCTTTTTTTTGAAAGGAATATTTAGTGTACCATCTTCCTCGCATTTTTGAATAGCTTCATTTAAAATTTCTAAAGCATACAATACTCCGTGTTTGTGTAAGAACATATCACTATTTTGGTTTTATTTATTTATAAGTTTAATTGAATCTCAACTTCTTCTAAGTCAAACAGTAAACTTCCAATTTCATTGTACTGTTGTTCATACATTTTATCAATACCGGGGAGATGCTCAAGAAATTTCACACGAGTCTGTTCAAATTTCACAATTTTTTCTTGTGCATATTTAGTGTGTGTCGCTTGCAGTTCTTGAAATATACATATAACTTCTTCTAAAAGTGCAGGTTCGTCATATTTTTCGTTTTCTCCAATTGCAATAAAAATAAGTGCTAGTTTGTCTGAGATGATCTCAAGAATCTTCAAGTACGTGTGCATTAGTCCACCTTTTCCAACTTCTCTGTACCCATATTTGTTAATGAGTCGTTGTGCGTACATAATATAGCTATTAATAAGTAAATCTCGGCGTTTTGCGTCAACAAGTACAGGATAATCTTTTGCTAATGCGTGTTCGTGCATTTCTTGAATGAATGAAATGATCATATGAAACACTCGTGTAACCATTTTGTTTACATCAGTTTGGCCATCACGCGCAATATCTTTGAGATGAATACGTGTTTTTGATTCATCATCAACAATCAAACCAGGATGATGCTGTACAATTATGTGAATGATATCGTGTTGCTCATGACCTGACGTGTTCACAATAATCTCATCATAGCCTGCAACATATGCAGCATCAAGATAAATCCACATTGTTCTTTCAGGTAAGCTTGATAGATCAAGAATTAATTCTTTTTTTGTAGATCGTTCCAGTGGTGTGAGAATGAGTTGATGCGGTTCTTCAGTTACGTGAATACTATCTCCTTTCTTGAGTTGTTGCTGTTTAATCCATTTACTTGGAAGAGAGATCACTGTTGTTGATGGTGAGAGTTGGATTAGTTTACGCGCCATCTCACAACTAGTGTGTAAATAGTATATAAATTTTTGGAAAAAGTATAACTTAGTTAAGCTATACCTATACTTTAAGCACCATCTTTAAGTCAATTCAAAACAATACATATACTTGAAGAAGGGCTTATGGTGCGTCACTATGTAAGCGCCCTTCTTTTTCTTTTAGAAGTACTTATGACTGTGCTTGATCACGAAGAGTTTTAACATGATCTCGAGAACGATTTTTAACTTGTTTAAACCAATCTGAACGTTCCATTTCTCTTGCGGCTTCTATATAATTAGTATTTTCAAGAGCAGCTCTGAGTTTTTTAAAATCATTAAATCCTGCCTTTCCTAAATTGTAACGCATATCTACAATGATTGCGCGAACTTTCGGAGGATGTAAGTAAAAATTCTTTACACTGTTCTTTGCATCTTTTTCAGCTTCTATAAGATCTGCTTGTAAGACGGACCACGCAACTTTTTCAGGAATAGTAATATCTTCATTTCTTAGCCGTTTAGGATCATATCCCCATTTTACGAACACTGCTCTTCCAACATCACTTAATGCATCAAGATTTGTTCCATACCCGATGGTCATTTTTCCGCGAGTATCTTTGTAACGTTTATTACGAAAACCTTCAAACCGTTTTGTGAAATCTGCAAAACCTGCTTGTAGTACATCTTCTCGTTCAGCATATAATTTACCCTTGTATGTTTGAGCAATATAGAATGTTTTGTCTTTGTATGTGACGCGTAACCACCTGCCCGTTTCTGATTCCATGTATCCTGTGCAAACCATTCGCTCACCACTAGTACTAACCGTAATAACATTACTTTTGGTGGTTGGCGCATCTCTCAGATTTAATCTATTAGCGAGACAAACGATTGTAACTGGGTGAACAGTAATGACTCTTTGAATTAATTCAATACTTGTTCTATTCTGCTTAGCTGGACTTGAGGATTCAACCTGTGCTGTTGCCATTGTTGCTGTAAGCATGATTGTTGCGAGAAGTATACGAAAGATCGTTGGTTTTTTAGTATTCATCTCGGGTACAACAATTTGTTGTTGGAGCAATGCTTGTTGTTCTTGGAGCAACTCTACTAATTTACTATCATCTGCATGTTCATGAAATAATTCTTCTAACACGAGAATTTGTTTTGTTGCAAGGGCAAGCAAGGCATCCAAGTTTGTGTGATCATCTGTAAGTTTCTTTGCATAAATTGTTGCTAGTCGAATATCACGTTTACTTTCTTTGAGAAAAGGAAGGAAGTTTTTCTTTACAAAGTCTGCTTGGCCTTCCTTTTGTATTTGGGATAGCTGTGTAATGAGTGCATCAAATGCATTTGCACGCACTTCAAACTGCTTTTTACTTGCAGAGAAAAGTGCTTTTTTTGACTTAAATGAATCAAACATGTGCTCTATATTGATATGCTATTTTATAAGCCTACTCATTTATTCCATAGATTAAGTGCGCTTAATAGAAGAAGCACGTACTAGTCTTGGGCCGTACTGTATGACGTCTTGTCAGGCGAAATGCTGCAAACGGGGAAAAATTATAGTTGATAATGCTACACTTATCAAACAGAATCCTGATTTAGGAACAGTACGTGAAGATGGGTTACGTGAGATGTCTTTAACTCCACAATGCAAATTTCTTAAAGAAAGTAAATGTACAGTCTATGAAAATCGTCCGCAAATATGTCGTGATTACCCATTATTTGATAGATATAAAAAGCTCTTTGTTGCATCTAGTTGTGAAGGATACCAAAAAGGTTTACTTGACGAACATTTGGAAAAGTTGAAACAAGAAGGTTTTGAAATTATTGTACAATAATTATAGTTCTTTTTGTGCGCCAATACAAGCACCATCTAAACTACTCCCATAATCTTTTACAAGAAATACAGGTATTTTCTTAATGAGATCTGGATATTTCGCAGTAGATATGAATTCAGCAAAAAATTCTTTATCAAATAAATCTTTATCTTTTGTTGCAATACCTCCAGCAATATACATTCCACCAAACGCAAGTGTATCTTCTGCTACTGCTCTTGCGAACCGAGCATAAAATAATTTATACGCTGAGAATGTTTTTTTACATGCTGGATCACTTTTTCTAAAAGCTGCAATTTCTTGTGCTTTATCTTTTGCTCTTTCAATAAGTTTGTGTGCATCAGTTGTTTTGTATTCTTTTTTTATTTGTTTGAACAATAAGTATAACCCTTTTCCAGAAAGTGCTTGTTCAAATGTTTCAATGTGTGCTTTTTGTGTGAGTGTGAATTCAGCTGCTGTTTTACATTGGATGGGAATATGGCCACCTTCTGTTGCAAGTGGCGTATA
>JBLINR010000070.1:0-3801 GCA_047639395.1 Candidatus Woesearchaeota archaeon
ACGAGACTGCGCTTTCATATGAGTTTATTCCTAAGCTCATTCCGTATAGGGAAGCACAGCAAAAGCGAATTGCAAGCTGTATTGCACCTATGTTTAATCATCAAACGGGAAGAAACGTTGTAGTATTTGGACCGCCAGGAGTTGGAAAGACGGTTGCAACGAAGCATATTCTTAATGAGTTAGAAGAGAAAACGACTGAAATCATTCCATTTTACATTAACTGTTGGCAGAAAAACACAAGTTACAAGATTATGCTTGCTATCTGTGATCTATTAGACTATAAATTCACGCATAATAAAAAGACAGATGAACTCTTTGATATTATTGCAAATCGGATTAACAAATTAAGTAACGTATTTGTATTTGACGAAATTGACAAAGTTGAAGATACAGACTTTTTATATTTGATTCTTCAAAAAGTTCAGAACAAATCAATTATTCTTCTTACCAACTATAAAGAATACGTCTCACAAATTGATATGCGTATTCGTTCTAGACTAACACCTGAGATGTTAGAATTCAGACCATACAACTTTGATGAAACAAAAGGAATTCTCAAAGAACGAATTGAATTTGCTTTCGAAGAGAAAGTCTGGAGTGCACGTGCTTTTGAAATGATTGCAAAGCGAACGTTTGAGTTGCATGACATTCGAACAGGATTATACTTACTCAAAGAAGCAGGATATATTGCTGAAGAAAAATCAGCACGGTTAGTTGATACTGAAAGTTCACAAGCTGCATTAGCTAAATTAGACGATTTCAAAGTTAACAGCACTGCGCAGCTTCCAGATGATAATCAATTTATTTTAGATTTAATAAAAGAAAATTCTCCGTCTAAGATTGGAGATTTGTATAAAATTTATGAACAGCGAGTTAAATCTCCTGCTTCATACAAAACATTTACTCGAAAAATCCAAAAGCTTGATGATGGGAAATACATCTCTGTGAAAAAGACAGAAGGTGGAGCTCAAGGTAATACGTCTATTATTAGTTACTCTACGCAGAATAAGACTTTAGACGACTTTTCTTAATTCGTTTATAAATAAATACGAAATGTATATAAATATCAGAAATATCCTTTTTGTTATGTATAATAGACCGGATTTAGATTGTAATATGTATGGGCATGATCCTACAGTTTCACTTTTTGAGTGTGTTTCATCTCATTCTCTTGCAAGTCCTGAATAAGTGACTGAAATTCAGCTTACAGCGGCAGAAATGAAACAATTTTATTCATCAGCTCGACCCGTTACTAAACCTAAAGATTTATTTGCTAATATTCCTAGAGGCCCTCTTAATTAATTTCAAACTTTCTTATTTGTTGTCATTCCTTTTCTATGATCCCTTCGAAATCTCCATACATTCAAAATTGCTCCAGGAATGACAGAGACTACCATAAAATCAAATGGTGCGGGAATAAGTTGTCTGGCAATTATTGTTTTGTATGCTCCAAGTTCATATACTATTTTCATTCCTTTTTGCATGAGAATTGATTCTGCTAATCCTTTGTAGTTGTGGGGATGTAGCGCTATTTTTCCTACAAGAAATGCTGCTGTTTTTGAAGCAACTGTAAGTCCGATTGTTTCGTTGTCTGAAGCACCATAGAGTTGTGCTGTTGTATTTACAGCAGCTGCATATGTATATCCGAAGGTGGATGCAAGACCTTCACTTGTAAGATAACGTGTGTAAGGTTTTGCTGCGTTATATACTCTGCTTACAAGATTCATGTGCTTTTACCAGTATTGAAAAATAAAAAAGAAGAAAATTTTATTTTTTCTTATCTTTAGGTATAGGAACAACACCTGACATTTCTGTCATAACATTTGTGATATTACTTTTCGGATCAATCACATATTTTGTTCCATTTCTTAAAGATTCTTGTGTAACTTCAAGTTTTTTGTATACTTGTGCTTGTGCTTTGAAGTGTTTGTTTAATGCATCATTTACTAATGCAATTTCCTTTGCTTTTGCATTTGCAACTTTGATCATACTTTCCGCTTCACCTTCAGCATTAAGAATAAGTCCTCGTTTGATTCCTTCTGCTTTTTTGATCTCAGCACGTCTTGCACCATCAGCTTCAATTTCTTTTGCTGTTGCAAGATCATTTGATGCAATCTTTTCTTGTTCTGCTTTCACAACTTTGTTCATTGCTTCTTGAACATCTTGTGGCGGTTCGATTTTTTGAATTTCAACTCGTAATACTTCAACACCATAGCTTTTTGTTTCTTTATCTAAGATGCCTTCAACTTTCATATTAATTTCATCTCGATTTTCATTAGCTTCAGTTAGACTCATTTTACCAATAACTGAACGTAATGTTGTTCTTGCTAATGATGTTAATTGATCTTGAATATTATCTACATTGTAAAGAGATGCTTGAATATCTTTAATTTGAAAGTATACTACTGCATCAACAATTGCATTTAATTTATCTTTTGTAATTACTGTTTGTGGTTCAACATCTACCATTCGTTCAGTGATGTTTACTCTGATCATTTTTTCAATGAATGGAACTATCCAACTTAATCCTGGTGTTGCAATTCTTACATTTTTTCCAAAACGTTCAATTACACCTCGCTCAATTGGTCTAACGATGCGGAATCCGAAAAAGAATAGCAGAATTACTACTATGATGATAGTTACTGTCCAGCTCATAGATGATTTTTGATTTCTTACTTTATAAATATTATTGCTAGGTTGTAGGATAAGTGTTTTATAGTACATAGTTGCGATATGCTACTATGCGAACATACACACACGGTGTCATTGGGTACTTATTGTATCTAAAAGGCACAGCGCAACAACGTGACCTTACTGTGCTTGGCGCAATGCTTCCTGATTTGTTCTTGGTTATTGGCTATCTATTTCATTTCTTAGGTGATTCAGCCATTATTAGCTGGTTTCACACATTATTTCATCGTTAATTTTTACATACTATTACTGAGTATATGCATTCTTTTCTTGTTGTTATTGTTTTACTGATCTTAAGTTATTTTTTATTTAAGAAGTATTTACCGTTTTTGTGGGTATGTTTTCACATGCTTTGGTTGATTTTTTGACACATCAACAATCTGCGTATAATCATTTTTTACCTATTCCACTGAGTCTGGTTCGAAGTGTGATTTCTTACACAAGTATGTGGTTTACTATAGTTGAGCGTGTATTGTTAGTTGTGTTTGTGATTTGGCTCTGGAAGAAGAAACGTACTTTGCCTAAAAAAAAGAAAAAAACTTCCTCTAAGAGGAAAGTATTAACTCGTTAGTATTCATTGGTTGTCCTAAAACTCCATCTTCAAATAACCTATTAGCAAATTGTTGTATTATTGCATCATTTATCTCGTCAGATTTTTGTAAATCAGGTATCGTTAATCCTTGAGATAATTGTTCATCGTATTTTGTATATTTGATGAGAATTAGTTTTGCTTCTTGTGGATTCATTTCTATAAAATCGATAGCCTTGTCGTGTGCCCTGATTAATTTCTTAGCAAATGCTGGTTTCTGATTTACTAACTTACTAGAAATCACACTTCCTGCAACCGTAGGTGCATATAATTTCATCGGGTCTTTCATGATAATGACACCTGTCCCTTTATTTTTACCAAAAGTGCATAGTGGCTCAACTGTTATGAGCGCATCTACTTGTTTTGATTCTAATGCTGCAAGTTGTAATTTAGGTGATATTGCCTGCATATCTACTTGTGTATTACCTTCGACTTTAAGTGCATGTGTCGCCCAAATTGGTGAAAATGATCCTGGTAATACTCCAACATTCTGAAGGCTTTCAATTGTCTGATCTTCGCTT
>JBLINR010000071.1:0-3754 GCA_047639395.1 Candidatus Woesearchaeota archaeon
TTTTGAATAACTCAATAAGATTCAACTCTTTTATGTCTCTTTCTTTTATCGAAGTAGTATAAGGTAATTTACAAACATCCCCTATTTTTAGATTCTTAGCTAATTTAATACCGGAAGACGTGATATGCTTATGATTCGCAGTTGTTGTCAACTTCCGACCCAGCTTCGTTGTGACTGTAATCATTTTTTGATTTGTGTGTTTTGTAAAATTATTGATAGGAACTTCTTTGATTTTTCCATCAACGCTGCCTAGAGTCGTATATCCTTTGGGAGAACACTCAAGTGTTCCATGAGCATCTACATTTGTTGTAGGTTTAAGTTCCTCAACGATCGAACCTAATGGTTGAAGCGACCACTTACCTTTATGTTTTATAGGGATGTGTGTTTCATAATTAAAACAATCTCTACGCATAGCTGCGTGAAACATAGGATGACAGAACATTCCTTGTGATTTTGTAAATCCAACTATACGTCCAGTTGTTGCAGCTGATGTGTGCGGTGCAAGACCAAATACATATTGCCCAATAAGATCTTTTTTAGTTTTAAGATTATAGTATCCCTCTAGCCCATACAATGTTCTTAATAATTCATCAACATAATTTGCCACTCGAAATAATACTTCGTCAGCAGGCTCAAATGGAGATTCAGTGCAGCAAGGAAGTACGACGTCTTGAACAAACAATTCACAAACTTGATTATCATTTTCTAAAGGTTTTCCATGAATATCATGTGTGTATCCTAATTTCTTTAATCGACTAATTGGTGCACGGATTTCTTTAGGTTTAAAATGTGTAATAGGAACTTCACTTCCATCATAACGAATTGTTCCGTCTTTATTAGCATTAATTTCATATTTCTCACGTAGCCGTTCTTTCATCTGATGTTCAGTAATAACCTTAGTTTGTTCCGTTCCATCTTCTTGTTTAATACGAATTTCTTGCGGAGGAACTTTATATGGAGAGCCTGCCATTTTTCGCATCTTTGCTTTTTCTGGACGTCCCATACGCGCACCAATATACATACCTGATTTATCACGTAATGTAACAACACTCACAGATTGTAAAAACACTAATGGATTTTCATCCTTGTATTCAACAATACGTGCGTTTATTTCTGAAACGTCAGAAACACCAAGACATTCAAACATAACATGTGTCCATACACGGTTAAGCACAATAAATTCTTTTGCAGAAAGTGTATGAGGAACACCTGAGACTTCTAATGCACGTTTTACATGTTCATCAAATGGAACAACAAGTTTATGTCGTCCGTTCTCATCAGCAATAACTTTGGATCGTGTTAATGCGTCAAGTAATGCACGAAAATCAGTAGGTTCAATTAATTTCCAAAATGCCGTAACTTTCGGATGTAATGGGTTTTTGTATTTTTTTGAAATAGCAAATACTGAGAATAATGATAACTTTGTTTTCATAGGATTTACAAATAATGCTTCAAGTTGATCCACAGGCATTTCGATTTGTTTACTTACAGCTTCAAGCGAATCACCTTTTTCATCAATTGCTTTCTTAAATTCAAGTGCCCACCATTCTTCACAATATCCTGGAGGATATAACGTACTTGCACGATCAAAAAAGTCACCATAGTTAACAAGAACATCTCCTAAATGTAATATTTTTTTCACACGTGGAGAAACTTCTTTTGCCCGTTTCACATCGTCAATATATTCTACACTTCCATCAGTTAGTAATACTGTCGGACCCATAATTGAATCACAACTTGTAAATGCTGCAGCTTTTCCTGGTCGTTCAACTTTAAACTGTGTTGCAATTGCAACAAAATCATCCATCACATACATTGTTGCAGGATGTACACTTTGTGCAGAAAAACCACTCGTTCTACTACGACCATATCGTAATCGTAGTCCGCCAGGCCTGATGGGGTGACCGATTACTGGACGTCCTCCAACTAAATCAGCGATGTATGTGTAAATAGGATAGATGTTTTTTTCTTCCAATGTTTGATCTTTTTTGACTTCTTCTTTTGTGCCAGATTTAGAAGTTGCTCTTTTTTGAATATCTAAGAATTCTTCCATGAAAGACCATTCTTCCATGCCCATATCTGATTTCCATTTACTAATTTGTTTCCAAAGTTTTTTTGCTTTTAACGGAATACAAGAAGAATGAATAAGACAGAATCCGCTTCGAATTCTATTTTGTTTTACACGTGGTAAATCTTTAAAATTTGATACTTCGAATTTTTCAGATGCGTCTCCACCAATTTCAATAGGACAATTTTTTACTAAGAATAATACTTCTTCTTTTGAAGGAACATATTGTAAGTTAGTAACACGCTCATGATAGTCCATAAGTTCTACATGACATCGCTCACATTCTCGTTCATCAGGATCATATGCAGCATACCCTAATTTATTTCGAACATAATCTGCAATAAGAACGGATACTGCAGCTGCTGTTCCACCCGCATTACGAATTGGACCTGCAAAGTTCATACAAAAGTATTCGCCTTTTCCGTCTCTGCGTTTTTTTACATCAATACTTGTGAATCCTTCAAGAGGACTTGATACAACACCTACAGTTACATACGCAAATCCAACTCTGATTCCAATTTCGATTGCTAAATGTGGTGTTTCAAATTTTACAAATTTTTGTTGTGCAATTTCATGTGCAATAACCATTGCAACACGCCAGTCAAGATTACCATAAATTTTTTCTAATTCAATAATTCGTTCTACAACACCACTACCATCAATTTTTGGTGCGACAACAGAAATAAGTCCAACTACTCTTTCAGCTAAGTTTTTTGCGATCTTTATGTCAACTTGTTCACTTGGATCAAAGCCTTGTTTTCGAGCTTTGGTTGCATATGCGTACATATCTTTAACATCAGATTCAATTGTGTCAAAGTACTTTTGCATACGTGGACTTGCCTTCATAATTACCCCAATAATGAGAAATCATACATGGTTTATAAGCATAACGCCTATACAAGATCATCAAGAATTATCGTCTTCGGATAGTAGGCATACCAAGCAAACCAATAGGCATCAAAATGTGTTACTTTTCCTGTAACGTCAACAATATCTAACTCGGTGTTGTATGTGAATGTAAGACCATCATAAGTAATTGAACTTTGTTCTTTCATGAAGTCTTTAGATATAACATACTGTGATTTTTCGGTCAATACCCCGTGGACAATATCTTTACTTGAGAATCGATCACTTTGTGCAGCTACGGGAAACCATAATCGTAATAATTGATCATATCCTGGATATGGACTTCTTGTATAATCGCGTCCAAATTCTGTTGGCTCAACTAGTACAAGTGTGTCAGGGTGTAATGCAACCCATTGTTCAAATGTTGTTGTGACAATATCAAACGTTTTTAGTTTTTCTCCAACATTTTCTGTAACTTTTATACCTAATATTTGTGGAATAAGTGCATCAGTTTTACGATCGTATGTTACGAGGTTACTATTATATAGTTTTCCACTTACTCCGAGTTCAACATCTAAGTATCCAACCGTAGTTTCTGTTAGTGGACAATAAGTAACACTAAATTGTTTTCCTTCGTCTGTTTTATGATTAACAATTTCATGCCAGTAGAGAATACTTTGCGGATAGGCATATGCTTGATCAGTAATGATAGTCCCATAGATTTGCTGTGAAGGTTCAATATGTGCTTCATCTGCAGTAATGTATACTGGATTATCAATAGAAGGTATAGCATCTTTACTTACACCGCCTGAGATAAGGTTATCTGCAATAAATGTTAGT
>JBLINR010000072.1:0-3723 GCA_047639395.1 Candidatus Woesearchaeota archaeon
CTATCATAATCTTACTAAACCCTACTTGGGAATTATCATACTATGGCAACAAAGAGACTCATGCGAGATAGTAAAAATGCAATGTTTTTAGGAGTTGCAGCAGGATTTGCAAACTATTTTGGAATGGATAGAGTTGTTATGCGTTTGATTTTTGTCTTAGTTCTATTTCTAACTGGGTTTTTCCCTATTGTTGTGTTCTATTTTATTGCAGCAATAATGATGCCTACAAAGTAAACATTTGTTAGATCTATACAATAATTTGTGTGATTTTTAGTATTAGTGATTTATATTTTATTAAGGAACTTTTATATATAGGGGTCGCGTAGCAAATTCTATGTTTAATCACCAGGAAATATCAAAAAAATGGCAAAATCAGTGGAAAGAACAACAAGCATTTGTGCCCACAATAAATGCGGCTGAAAAATTTCTCATTACTGTTCCATATCCATATATTTCTGGCTCATTACACATTGGTCATGCGCGTGTTGTTACAGAAGCCGATGTCTACGCACGATTTTTGCGTATGAGCGGTAAAAATGTTCTTTTTCCTATGGGGTTTCATATTTCTGGAACGCCTGTCCTTGGTATTAGTTTAGCAATAAAAAATGGTGATGAAAAAAAGATTGCACTCTATACGCATTATGTAAAAGCATATGTTACTGATTCTGCTGAAGTTGAACGCATTGTACAGTCTTTTATTGATCCTCAGAAAATTGTTGATTTCTTTATTCCAAAAATGGTTGATGAATTCTCAGGTTTAGGATTAAGTATTGATTGGACTCGATCATTCACAAGCGGTGATGTGGAGCATCAAAAATTAGTAGAATGGCAATTTGCACAGTATGAAAAACAAAACTATCTTGTTCGCGGAGAGTACCCTGTATTGTATTCATTATCTTTAGAAAATGCAGTTGGGGAAGATGATATTGCTGATGGCGACACTGATCCGGTAGAAAAAAAAGAATTCACACTTATTAAATTTCCATTTGAAGATGGATTTATTGTGGCAGCAACGCTACGTCCAGAAACAATGTACGGGCAAACAAATATGTGGGTGCATCCTGATGTGACCTATATCAAAGCACGTGTTGGTGACGAAATCTGGTACACTAGTCGTGAGAGTTTGGTTAAGTACCAACATCAAAGTCACACTGTTGAGGAATTAGAAGAAGTATCAGGTCGTAGTATGCTTGGGAAAACATGTTTAGCACCATTTCTTGAAAAAAATATTCCTATCTTACCAAGTTTACACTGTGATCCACAAATTGCAAGTGGGATCGTAACAAGTGTTCCAGGTGATGCACCATTTGATTTTATTAGTCTGCAAATGTTACAAAAAGATGATGCATTATGTTTGTCATATGGTCTTGACCTTAGTATAGTAAAAGCAATATCACCTGTTGCTATTGTTCGTTCATCTGGTTTTTCAGATTTAGCGGCAGAAGATGTCTGTAAAAAATTAAATATCACTGATGTTCATGATCCAAATTTAACTGACGCAACCACACAAGTATACAAAGCAGGACATCACACAGGTGTTTTATTAGATACATGTGGTGATTATGCTGGGAAATCTGTTGCTGATGCAAAAAAATTAATGTCGCAGAGATTACTTGATGAAAAGCGAGCATGTTTATTTTATGAAACAAATAGAAAAGCAGTATCTCGTGATGGTGGTCAAGTTATTGTTGCAATAATGGATGGGCAATGGTTCTTAGATTTCAATGCACAAGGATGGAAAGATAAAGCCAAAAAGAATCTTGAAGCAATGGATATTGTTCCATCAAAATATAGAAAAGAATTTGAAGATATTTTTGAGTGGTTAGATAAACGCCCCTGTGCAAGAAAACGGGGACTTGGAACAAAATTACCGCAAGATCCAAAATGGGTCATCGAATCACTTTCGGATTCAACAATTTATATGGCTCTCTATCCTATTGTTCATATTATGCGAAAGCATAAGATTGCTGGGGACATGCTAACACCTGACTTTTTTGATTATGTATTCGGCAAGTCTGAAATCTTACCTGCAATTGATTCTGCAATCATGAATGAATTACGTGATAGCTTCGCATATTGGTATCCATTAGATCATCGACATACATTTACTGCCCATTTATCTAATCATTTATCGTTTATGATTTTTGCACACACTGCCTGTTTTGGTGAAAATTTTTGGCCAAAGAAAATTTCCTTCCATGGATTAGTACTTAGTGAAGGCCAAAAAATGAGTAAGTCTAAAGGAAATGTTGTTTCACTTCTTGAGATGAATCAAGAATATGGGCCTGATACATTCAGAGCTTATTTATGTACAACAACAGCTGTTGAAAGTTCTATGAACTGGGAAGCAACTGAAGCAAAAAATACTCGTTGGCATATTGAACAAATTTTTAATCAAGTTCAAGAATTACAATCTCGTAGTGTTGATGGTGATATAACAGGTGATGGATTCACATCAAAATTACAAACATATATTGAATCTTGTACGAATAATCTACAAAAAATGCTATTACGGCCATATGCAACAACGGTTTTATATGATATTCCTCGTCTGGTTAAGCGGGCAATGAATACATTAACTGAAACGGAATTAGGACTATTTGCAAACTATGCTTCAAGTATTTGGATGAGGTTACTTGCACCGCTTATACCTCATACGGCTGAAGAGCTTTGGAGCAAACAACAATCTGATCTTGTATCTTTGTCAGTATGGCCAGTGGTTGATACATCACTACAAAATGCTGCTGCTGAATTTGGATTAGAATTAACAGATGGTGTTTCGGAAGATGTACGTGCAGTAACTAAACTTATTGGAAAAGAACCAAAACAAATTACACTTATTGTTGCTGACTCTTGGAAGTATGAGTTTGTTAATTTATTACAAACACAATTAAAACAGACACGTGATCCAAAGAACATAATTGGTACTATTATGGGTTCTCCCTTAAAACAATATGGGCAACAAGTTATGAAATTAATTCCTGCATTGCTTAAAGACAGTTCAAAATTACCTTCGTTGGTATTAAGTGCACAACAAGAAGAAGATATTTTGAAAGGAATGAAATTCAAGTGCAAGCTAATTGTTGAACATGAAACTCAAAGTAAACATGCAAAGGCACGCCAAGCAATGCCTGGCAAGCCTGCAATTGTTTTAGATTAATTTCGGTAATCGCGGGTATCGTACGGATCATCTTCTGTAAGATGATGTTGTTCAGTTTCCCACTCAACTACATATTCTATTTTTTCTATATGTTCTTTTATGCTTATCATGGTTACCACCCCTAGTAAATAATCCGATAATAAATAACGAATTATGTAGTATTGTATATGGAGTTTGAAGTATATAAATATTATGACGCTTCAGTCTGTTTATTTAAAAATATGCTGACAGTGCGTCAGCACACGTTTGGTAATAGATGTGTGAATAGAAATTTCTTAAGAGCGACCATACACCATGTCAGAGGTGAGGTGGCTATTCGCACGTTTAATTGCACGAACAGCCGGTGGGACTATTTCTTTAATGATTATCGCCATCAACGTATTCTGTTAGAATGCGTATATAAAGGCAGATAGATGCTAATTGGTAGATTTTCCCACAACGTGGGTTTTAATGAGAAAACACAAAGAAACTAACGTTTACCTGTAGGTTTTCCTGCAAAATTAAACATATTTTCAATAGAAACTGATTCTGGACTAAATCCGCTTGTTTGTCCTGGAACAACT
>JBLINR010000073.1:0-3702 GCA_047639395.1 Candidatus Woesearchaeota archaeon
CATTTATGAAGTACCCCCCTATATGGATTCGAAAATTACATGCTGGAAGATTTGTAAGTCTAGACCCAACACGTCGTTTAGAAGACATTCGTTTTGTTGCAAGTAGACCAAACAATACCATTTCTCTAGGGACTCTGTTAAGCGGGGATGTTGATCTTCATCTTAACATGCCAAGATTATGGAAAATCTCAACTGGAGAGACTACTGATGAGCTACTTAATTATGCCAGAAGCGTAAAAAGAGAACTAAAGAATAATCCAACATATACTGATGCAGTACAAGCAAGTAGAGGAGCTCGTGCACATTATCTTGGAAGAAGTATTAAAGCAGCAAAAATGTCTCAAGCAATATTAAATGTGTTAAGAGAACCAAGAATGTGTCCAAAAAGTTCATTATTTGTTGCACGTGGGTTTTACGATGGAGCTCCAGATCGAGATAATGCCCAGTATGCACTATTTAGAACAGACTTTCCTTGTAAGCTCAATTTGAAAACTATAGTCGAAGTCCTTGAGGATCTTGTTAGTAAGAATCAAGTTGAAGGTATTAGACATGAATGGCAAAGAAATGCTACTGAAGTGTTTGAAGTTCCAGATGTTAAAGGATACCATGCAAAATTAGAAGAAACATACGGTCCTGCAAAAACATTATCTATAGGATTAAAATAAATAAAAAGAAAAAATAGAAAAGATCTATCTTGAACTGTCAGCTTGCCGTTCTAAGTCATATTTCTTAGAAACAGAAATACTATTTTGACTTAATCCATGTGCTGCAATAATCTCATCAGCTAAAGCAGCTTCAATTGTCTTCCGAGATTTGAATGCTTTTTGAGCTGATCCTTGCGTCATAGCTCGAATTGCCAAGTCAATACGTCGTTGTGGTGCACATTCAACCGCTTTAGGGTATCGAGCTCCACCATATTCAATAGTGACAATTTCTTCACGAGGAGCTGCATTTTCAATTGCTTTTACAAGAACTGCAATTGGATTCGCTTTTGTTTTTTCCTCAATAATTGTTAGTGTTTTTTCCATAATCTTTAGAACAGTTGCTGATTTTCCCGTTTTACTTCCTGAAGACTGGTGGTGTTTTTTACCTTTATGTCCTGGAACCATAATTCGGTTAACGAATCGTTCAACAATACTAATTTTTGATTTATGAAATCTGTTTTTTGCATATCGTGCGCCAGTTTTTGGTACAACGACAGGTGCAATGTTAATATAAGATTGTAAACCTAAGTCAACTACTTCGACTCCAGCCGCATCCCATTTGTTATAAAATTTTGCTCCGCTCATGTTTCTACTTCCGCGCCTTCTCAATCTTTCCATTAAGAAGTGCTTCTAATGATTGATCATTAACTTTGATAACTGTTAAACGAATACTTGGTAAGTCACCTTTAGCTCGGCCCATTTTACCACCAATACATTCAATCATTACCTCATCGTGCTCGTCAACTAATTTTGTTGCTCCGTCACCAGGTAAAAATGCTGTAACTTTTTTTCCGTTTTTAGTTAATTGTACTCGTACTGCTTTTCGCATTGCAGAGTTTGGCTGCTTTGCTTCAATTTGAAGTTTTTCAAGGACAATTCCTTTTGCCTGTGATGCACCAGCTAGTGGATCTGCTTTAATTTTCAGGCCCAGTACTGCTTTCTTATATTTCTTATCGAGCATTCTATTGTTTGCTCGCTTGCCTTGCAGCTTGATTGCTGTGTTGATTCCTCGCGCTTTTTTCATTCGTTTACCTTGTCAACTTTGATTTCTTGTATAGGAAAATACCGTTTTACAATATTTTCATTATTTCTTAGTGTTTGTGCGTTTCTTCCAATTAAGTAACCCCGATTTTTAAGGTCAGGGGCTACCATGTTAAACACGTTGTCTTCTTGACGAACATCAACAAGTTTAATTGGTCGAGCCACGTTTTTAATGAATTCAATTACATCTGTATTGAACTCAATTAATCGAACATTCTTTTTATAGACGTTCTTTATTTTTTGTACATTGGAAGCCTTTGGTCCCAATGCTTTTTGCATGTTGCCTTGCGCAACAATGATTGTCATTAACCCATGATCGTCTTCAAAACAATCTTTAATATGGGATCGTGTGAGTTTCTCAAACAACAACATAAGTTGCATTGTCTGAGCTGTAAATTTAATGTTTGACATGCTCGCTTACAACGCTAATCATAAATGGTTTTTTACAAATAATACCCAATTCTTCGTTTGTCATAGGAAGTACCTGAATTTCTACGTCTGCGAGTTGAGCATAATATGTAATATCAGTCTTAACTACTGGTGAAACGTTTTGTGTCAGAAATACTTTACTAATCTTCTTTTGCTTAAGTAGCTTAATAGTTACTTTTGCACCAAAGACGTGCGTGTTTTGCGCAATCAAATTTTGAATTTGTGCGATGTTTGGATCGATTGTTACTGCTTTAGCCATTTATGTATCTCCAGAGCATGTGTGCTCCTTCACTTGTTAATGAACGAAACAAGCGGGGCTTTATAAATGTTTTCCTAAGTATCTTATATATATAATAGATGACGCAGAATAATTAATTACGCTTTATGCGCAGTAACATAGATCTTCCCACGTGTAATCTCTTTACCTTTTGGCTCACGTACAATAACATCATCTATTACAAACCCTGCAGATACAAGCGTCTCCACCATTTCGTCTTTAGTATAAATACTCAGAAACATAGCAGAATCGTCTCCAATATGCTCAGGAAAAAATGGCTCATCAGGTATTTCTTTTGATTCGCCTTCTTGATGTGCTAAGAATAGTTTCCCACCTGGTTGTAAATTAGTAAGAACTTGCTGCAATGATTGCTCAATTTCTTTTTTAGGCATACTCACATAACAATAATGTATAATTATTGCACCTGCGGGATCACAAGTAAATGTACGCGCATCGTCTCGTCGAAATAAAACTCCTGGATAATGCTCTTTTGCATGTGTAAGTAAATTATCTGAAAGATCAATACCAATAACCGCATATCCTTTGTTAAATATATGATGTGTATTTGCACCCGCACCACATCCTAAGTCAATAATTAACACATCTTTTGCAAGCGACTCCACAAAATGTGAAACTTCTTGTGAAACACCATTATAATGTTCAACCCATATGTCAGCAATACGATTATAGATTCCAATTGAATGTGAATTATGATCCATGTACACACTCCTGACAGTACTCTATTATAAACATTTATATATTAACCACGCATTTGCTCATCTATGACAATTACTATTGATGAAATGGCAACATTTTGTAAAAGACGCGGATTCGTCTTCGCAACTTCTGATCTTTATGGCGCAATGGCAGGATTTTTTGATTATGGACCATATGGCTCCGAGCTTAAACAACAACTCAAAAATGCATGGTGGCAAACATTTGTGTCCTCACGTCAAGATGTTGTTGGATTTGATGGTGCTATTGTTGCAAATCCAAAAGTATGGGAAGCAAGCGGCCATGCTGCAAATTTTGGAGATTTAATTATCACATGTACAAAGTGTAAACACAAAGAACGTGCAGATCACTTTATTGAAGATCAACTCAATATTCCGGGAGATGGATTAAGTGCAAAGAAAATTAATGAACTTGTACAAGAAAATTCTCTTATTTGTACGATTTGTAAAAGTCCGTTTGAAGAAGTAACTGACTTTAATTTAATGTTTACAACACAAGTTGGACCAACTGGTGAAA
>JBLINR010000074.1:0-3400 GCA_047639395.1 Candidatus Woesearchaeota archaeon
CGTCAAAGAAAGTATTTTTGGAATAAGAAGAATTGTCTGTCCATAGTTCATGAACTCAATTACTAACAATTTTGTAATTCTATCTAAAAGAAATAATAAAACAATAAAAAAAATCTGTGTAACACGTCTCACATTACCATCCTTTTTGTGGTCCGTTTTCAATCTTATCTAAACGGTGACTAACATTTTCTAATTGTGTTTTAATGAGATCAAGACGTGATAAAATTAATTCTACATCACGAGAAGAAAATTGATTTTTTTGTTCTGATGCTGGTGGGACGTACGTTGCTGGTGTATGATTTGTTGAAAAGCTATCCGGAGGATTAGCCGCAGCGTCAAAGCCAGCAGGTTTTGCACCTACTTGGGTTCCGAATCCTGATTGTGCATTAAAATCTGATGTGTCAACTCCTGTCTGTGAACCAAACGTCGGTGTGTCAAGTCCTGTTAAATCAGAACTAGGTGAACCTAATCCAGAATAACTTGGATCTGTTGCTCCAAAGGAAGGTTGTGCACTTGGTGTGCCAAATGATTGTGAATTAAACCCTGACTGCGTGTCTAAAGACGGAGCAGTATCAAATGAAGAATCAGTATGAATTGCTGCTGCTGGCTTATTCAAATCAGCATGTATTCTTGCAACCGGATCCTCTTTTTTCCAGAATTTAAGTTTATCCATAAAACTCATATAAGTATTTGTGGTGTTTTTCTTTAAAAAGGTAATGTTAAATTAATTTGATTATAGAAAAAATGATTACCTAAGAAACCTGTTTGAATGCTGAATCATATGAGGAGGAGTTACACTTCTAGCATCATCTAATGTTTTAGTGTATTCAGAACCTAATATAAACTCTCGCACTAATCCTTCAGCTTGACTCAAAGGTATTGACAAATTTGAACTCCAAGAAGATTCTTTATTACTAACACTATATCCATTTTTAAACGTATGATTCAAAACATTTCTTGCAACATCTTGTAATTCACTAAATGGTAGATCTAATTTTCTCCCCATAGCTTTAATTTTTGTAGGATTTAATCCCCAATATCCAGATGACATTTCTGGAAATGTATCACTAGCAATAAGATTCTCATGGACAAGTAAGCCACCTAAATCAAATTTACCATGTGTTCTTGCTTCAAAATATCCTGCCATTGCATTCTGAGCCATAAGAACACCATGTTTATGGATTCTCCTTCCTTCTAAATCAAACAGATAACTCACTACAAATGCATCATTTCGATAACAATGAGTAAGTTTAGCATGTGTATCAGCATATTGTGTTGCGAGAGCTCTAACTGCGGAATCATTCTCTTTCTCAGCAATAAATGCAGCTTTGAGAAATTCCTCATCAGTAAATTTCTCATCACCTTTTTTTAGTGATTTGATTTCATCTATAGATGTAGCTGTTAATGATTCAGTCTCTGCTAACTGACTACTCATTGAAATAATTCCAGGATCTTCTAATACTATTGGAAATCGATTCATATGAATAGTGTAATTCTTAAGTAGTATATATATCTGTCGATGATGAATAACACGCATTCATACTTCTCTTTTGTAAGAAGACTTGACTTCCCACTACCTCACTAGACAAAGGGGCTCACAGGGTATTTAAACAAAATATACCACTAATCTCCTATGACGGAAATCAGTAAACTCATTGTTTTTCAAGACAAGAAAATTAGAAGAATTTGGTACGAAGACAAGTGGTACTTCTCAGTTATAGATGTGATCCAGGTGTTAACCGAGAGTAACAATCCACGAAACTACTGGTCTATGCTTAAAAAAAGAGAGCTAGACGAGGAAGTTGAACTGTCCACAAATTGTGTACAGTTGAAATTAGAAGCTCCTGATGGAAAATTAAGAGAAACTGATTGTGCGAATACGAAGTCCCTATTTAGAATAATTCAATCAATTCCTTCAAAAAAAGCAGAACCATTCAAACAGTGGTTAGCCCAAGTTGGTTATGAGCGAATTGAAGAAATAGAAAACCCTGAACTAGGTCAAGACAGGATTAAAGAATATTATGAACTCAAAGGTTATCCAAAGGAATGGATTGACAAAAGACTCCGAGGAATAGCAATCAGACAAGAGTTAACAGAAGAGTGGAAAGATAGATCGATTCAAACAGAAAAAGAATTTGCGATATTAACAAATGAAATTTCTAAAGCAACTTTTAACAAAACTATTGGAGAGTATAAAGAATTTAAACAACTTCAAAAAAAAAATCTCAGAGATCATATGACTGATTGGGAACTTATTCTTACCATGGTTGGGGAAAAAGCTACAACCGATATTACAAAAGAAACAGATTCGCAAGGATTCGAAGAGTGTAAACACTCTGCAAAAGAAGGAGGAGCTGTTGCTGGTGAAACAAGAAAAAGCATCGAAAGAAGGATAGGAAAAACAGTTATTTCTAAAGAAAACTACTTGCCTAGGTTAAAATGAAAAAGCAAAAACTAAGGTACTTCATATATAAACCCCAAATATAGAAGAATTTTGAGCTCAAAAAGTATAAGACAATTTATAAATGCCCCTCTAGTCCTCACTAATAAGATGACAAATACATGCTTATCAACAAAAACAGAAATTACTAATGACATTGGTAGTGTAACGTTTACATGCCCAAAGTGCAATAAAGGCGTAATCACACGAAGTAAAAATGCTCGAGAAATTGTAGCACGATACACATGCCCTGAATGCGGATTTTCTGGGCCTAACTAAGAGGATTAAGAAAAAATGGGAAAAGTAGTTATAACAGCACGAATCATGCCAAAAGATCCATCAGCTGATCTTGATCTAATTGAAAAAAAATCTATCGAAATTATTAAAGGTGTAGTTGGAAAAACTGATACAAAAACTGTACGGTCACCAATTGCATTCGGACTTATTGCATTAGACATTACATTTATGTCAGATGAAGACGCAGGATCACCTGACGACTTAATCGAACCAGATGTTTTGAAAATCGAAGGAGTAAATTCCTTTAATGTAACTGATGTGCGAAGAGCACTTGGTTAAATTATTTGTTCACAGTTTCTTTTTTACTTAATTTCTTGAGAATTCTTTCAATAACAGCATTAGATGTCTTTGTACGAACAGCTTGTAAACACTGAATTGTCTTTGTTGCCTTATCAGCTTTCGGTAATAAGGAAATAACAACATCAATCTTTGCTTCGTGTTCTAATTTTAATCTACTTGCAATAGAAGGAATATGATAATAGCCAAATGTGGAATTTTTATACTCTGATTCTAAAATATCTGTCCAACGAGACGAAGTATTCATTTCACGAAGTCCTAAAAAAAACTTATTCGCATTGAAATATGAAAAATCATACAATGGACCTAACCATAACGGACCAACAGATGCTCCAAGTGGATCAACAATAGTTCCGTGTTGTTTTA
>JBLINR010000075.1:0-3281 GCA_047639395.1 Candidatus Woesearchaeota archaeon
GGTTCGAGCAATCCTACGTACAATGGTTCATCCTTTTTTTTACTACTCTTCTTTTTGACCATTGTGTAATTCAAATAATGATTTGTCAACTACTGCGACTTTTTGTTCAATATCTTCGAGTCCCATTTTCCAACTATCAATTTCAGCATCTTCTTGATGTTTTAGATCAATTACTTGGTTAATGTTCTCTTTAGCTTCATGTAACTTTGTCTTAATACTATTCAGTGCGTCAAGCACTTGTTTGTAATCGTTAATTTTTACATAAACTGGCATTCCGTCTTGCATGTTTTTCACCTTGAAAATAATTTTTGTTCTATTAAAGCAACTTTTTTCTGTATATATTCTAATTTTGAATGAAATGATTCCTGTGCCGTATCAACTTTTTTAGTTAATGGTGGTCGTTTTACAGAAAAATCGTGAATGTGACTTATTTCTTCTTTTGCGATGTGTACATTTTCTAATACAAGTACATATTTTTCTACAGCAACAAATAATGGTTTGTTTCCAATATCAAAGTTAGTAAGTTTGTAAGAAACATTTGTGGGTGCTGCCTGTACACTTTCTGAGTGTTCTTCAGATACTGGCTCTGAGTCTAGTTCCATTGGTGCTTCTTGTTCTGTATGTTCGTCTAAAAATGCATCTGGACTTCCTGTTGCAAATGTAGGCAATTCGTGAATATCATTTTGAAAATGTGGTAATTCTGGAATATCAGTTGTTGAATAATCTTGTGCTGTTTCAAAATCAGCAATTTCAGGCATTGGTATATCATCTGTTGGTGAAATGCTCATTGAGGGAGCTGCCGGTAATGGTGAAAGTGTTTGTGCTGCATTTGGTGCGGCAGGCATAGCTGGTAGAAGAGGTGGTGTTGTAAGTGCTGCTGAACCTTTTGGGACAGTCATAACTGCAATATCTCCATCTTTCGCAGATGGTGCATTCGGTAAGACTGCTTCCTTTTTCTTTTTTGAACCAAATAAACCCATTATACCCTCTACTATGATTTTCCTCTACAACGTATATAAACTTTTATGAGTATTCGAGAATAGTGACGGTTGTGCTTTCTCGACCAAAAAAACGTAAACTTATTTAAATCAACCAGCAGTCTTTGTATACATATGGCAAGTCGAGCAGAAACAATTGCAGCGCAAAGTAAAGAGATCATGAATGCTTTTTACGAATCATTAAAAAACGTTGATGTAGATGCGAGTATTGGTATTGTGCGTGACACACAGACGCGAGATCCACTAAAAAAAGATCCTGACCTTATTCTGAAACAAAAGATTCTTGCAAATGCTCCAAATAAAGACCAAGATAATATTATTGCGGAGAAAAAATCATGGTAGATACATTTGTTGCAAAGATGCAAACATATTTGGATCTTATTGAACAGAAGAAAGAACTAAACATATTTTTACATCTTAATCCTGATGCTTTGAAACAAGCAGAAGAACTTGATAAGCGAAAAGCTGCAGGTGAACAATTAGGGGAACTTGCAGGTATGGCAATTGCGGTAAAATCAAATATCTGTGTTGATGGTATAATTGCAAATTGCGCATCAAAAACACTTGAAAATTATAAAGCGACATATGACGCTGATGTTATTACTAAAATAAAAGCGCAAGACGGTATTATTATTGGTATGACAAATATGGATGAATTTGCATGTGGGGGAACTGGTCAAAATTCAGCTTTTGGCTGTGCGGTTAATCCTAAAGCAGACGTTGTTCCTGGTGGATCATCAAGTGGTAGTGCAGCTGCAGTTGCAGCCGGATTATGTGATGCAGCCTTAGGAAGCGACACTGGTGGTTCTATTCGAACACCTGCAAGTCATTGTGGTGTTGTTGGTGTAAAACCAAGTTATGGTCGTGTATCACGATACGGATTAATTGATCTATCTATGAGTTTGGATCAAGTTGGTCCATTAGCAAGAGATGTAGAAACTGCAACTCGTTTATTTGGAGTAATAAGTGGCTACAGTGAAAATGATGCAACGACATTTGAACGAGATGTTGATCTTGTCTTAGAAGATAAAAACTTTCGTGTTGGCGTGAGTGACGATTTTAAGAAGTTGTGTGTTGACGAACGTATTTATGAAAAAGTACTTTCTGTTGTAGAATCAATGAATCTGCAACAAGTACAAATTCCTCATGTTAATTTAGCTATTCAAACATATTATCCGTTAGTATACGTTGAGTTCTTTTCAGGAACACGTAAATTTGATGGACGTAAATACGGCTATAAAATTGAAGACTCTTGTGGAGATGAAGCATTACGTCGAATTCTAGGTGGAGAAGAAATTTCAAAAGCAGAACATGACGGTAAATATTATCGAACTGCGCTTGCAGTTAAAGATATGATTGCGAAGAGTATTAATACTGCACTTGAACACGTAGATGTTTTAGTGTTACCAACAACTCCTAAATTACCACAAAAATTCGGAGAAACGCTTACTGCGCAAGAAGAATATGCATATGACGCATATACAATTCCTGCTAATTTAGCTGGTATTTGCGCTGGTGTTGTTCCAATCGGAGAGATTGATGGAATTCCTGTGGGATTACAAGTATTTGCAAAAGCATTTGATGAAAAAACATTACTTTCTTTTATGAAAAAAATAGAGGTGACACATGTCAAAAAATGATGACGAAGTATATACTTCATGGTTAGATTACGTTTCTAAGAAAAAAGAGCGAGAAAAACAAAAACGTTAATAAGGCGTCTTTGCTAAAATACACTTATATGCGCGCATTACTTATATTTTTAATGATGATTCCGTCAGTACATGCTTTACTGCCGTCTCCGCTAGAAATGTGGAGAGATATTAATCTTATTGAGATAATGCAAAATTATCCGATTCTTAATGAAGTTATTTTTGGTTTGTTTCTTTATAATATTCTATTTAGCAATGAGCGTATTCAGCGTGTGATAAACAAACCTGCACGTATAATGTTAGTAATTATGATGGTAATTGCACTTTCAGCAGCGCGTGTCGCATCTGGCTTTGATGCTGCGTCTATGGGTTCAATAATGCTATTGGGTGTATGGACATGGTTATCATTTACTGTGTATCAGCGTCTTAAAGATAAGAATCATACACTTGCATTATTAGCAGCGCTATTAGTATTTACTGTGTTGTATGGCTTCTTGTCACCAAACTTGGCGCAGTCAATGTATGCTGGATTTGGCGCAGGGAATATTTTCCAACAAATATTCGCAGGAATCCTTTCAATACTCCTTATTTATTATTTATTCACACAAGTGCTTGCTCGTCGAGAAGGTGCAGC
>JBLINR010000076.1:0-3273 GCA_047639395.1 Candidatus Woesearchaeota archaeon
ATTCTTGATTGTACAGATATGTATCATCCAACACAGCCTGAAATATTCTTAGATTTACAAGATGAGATTATTGCTCAGATGAAATCAAAGCGAAAGTAGAACAATACCTACTGTTGTAATTATAAGACTTGCAATCTTTCTCCCAATATGACTTCTTTCTTTTAACCAGATGAATCCTACAATAAATGTGAATACTGGTGAAGCTCTTAAGAGTGGATATGCAGTTGATGCTTCAACTACACTAAGTGTTTTTAATGTGAAGTAAAAAGCCGTTATACTTAATACTGACATAAGTAAAATATATTTTTTATGATCAAAGAACGTAGTTTTTAATTCTGTTTTGTTTTGTGCAACATATACGCTCATAAATAATGCTGGGATACCAAACAATAAAAAACCAAGTGTCTCAGGGTTTGTGTAAAAAAGTGCTGCTTTGTCAATTACTGTAACTAATCCTGTAATTGCAGCTGAGATAAGTGTGAATATGATTCCTTTTGTAAGCAAGTTCTCTTTCTTTGAGAAAGTTAATACAGCAAGCCCGCCAAAGATTAAAGCTGTTCCAAGAAATGTAATAAGTGTGACTGTTTCTTTTAAGAAGAGTACTGCAAACAGTAATGTGAAAACAATCTTGGACTGATTAATAATTGACTTAATTGAAGCATCCGCATATTTATAGCCATAATGGCCAATAATTACAATCAATGTCCATAAGAATGCTGACAGTAAAATAAGAATAAATGACGTGCCTGTTAATTCAAATTTGAAGTTTGCGATTACAAACGGGATGAAAAGTACTGTTACAATACATTGCTCAATAAATGCATATGAGAATGGATCACCTTTAAGCATGACTTTTCTATGTACAGTTGCAATGACTCCTGTTGCAAGTGCAGAAATTAATGCAAAAATAATCCAGTTCATAGAATAAAAAAGAAAGGAATTTCTTTATAAAACTTATTCCCACTTCGCATATTTAGCTTCAGAACCCAACTCTTCTTCAATACGAAGTAATTGGTTATACTTTGCTAATCGTTCACTTCGACAAGGAGCTCCAGTTTTAATTTGACCTGTTCCTAGTCCAACAACTAAGTCTGCAATAAATGAGTCTTCAGTCTCACCACTTCTATGACTTACCATAACATTCCAGTCGTAATTTTTTGCAAGTACTGCGGCAGCTATTGCTTCTGTTACAGATCCAATCTGATTTACTTTGAGTAGTAGTGCGTCACATGCTGCCTTTTTAGAAGCTTTTTTTATTCGTTTGACATTTGTTACTAATAGATCATCACCTACAACTTGACTCTTCCCTTTTACTTTTTCTAAGAATTGTGCATGATGTGCAAAGTCATCTTGATCAAATGGATCTTCTAAACTAATAATTCCATGTTTTTCAACAAGTTCAACATATCGTTCAATTAATTGATCTCCTGCTAACTTTTCACCTTCGTAGTGATAGAATGGTTTATGATAATATTCACTTGCTGCAGCGTCTAACCCTAATTTGATTTTCCCTGTGTAGCCACATTCTTCAATTGCTTGTGATACTAGTTCAATTGCTTGTGTTGTTGATTCAATATTTGGGGCAAAGCCACCTTCATCACCAACTGCTGTTGCTGATCCACCGAATTCTTTTTTGAGTATTTTTTTTAATGTGTGATAGACTTCACTTCCCATTTGCATTGCTTGTGTAAACGATTCAGCACCAACAGGAATAATCATAAATTCTTGTACGTCTAATTTATTTTCTGCATGTTGCCCACCATTAATGATGTTCATACACGGTACTGGTAACTGTAAGTTTGTATTTTTTGCAAGTGTTGCAATGTATCTATATAAGGGTAATTTTTTTGCAGCAGCGCCAGCTCGACAAATTGCCATAGATGTTCCAAGGATTGCATTTGCTCCTAGTTTACCTTTGTTTTCTGTTCCATCTAAATCAATAAGAAGTTTATCCATTTTCTTTTGATTAGTAACGCGTTGACCTAAAAGTGCTTCTTTAATTATTGTGTTCACATTTTGTACTGCTTGTGTTACACCTTTGCCCATGTATGCGGCTGCGCTATCTCGAAGTTCAATTGCTTCGTGAATACCTGTGCTTGCACCGCTTGGGACCATGCCTCGGAATACTCCGTGTTTAGTTGTAACTTCCACTTCAACTGTTGGGTTTCCCCGAGAATCAAAAATTTGTCTTGCATGTAGATTTGTTATAATACTCATGTGTTCACCTGTATTTGTTTTTGGAATACTGACTTTATAAATTTTCGTCTAAGAGTTAATTATATTTGTCTTCGTGTCTTCCTGGAGAAAATATATCTAGACCTTTTACATCTTCGAGTGCAGTTGCACTATGAGACTCATTTGGTGCAATATATACAACATTTCCAGCCTTAACAATTTTAGTTTTTTCTCCAACACGAAATTCAAAAGAACCTTCTTGAATAATAGTTATTTGTTCTTGCGGGTGTCCAGGATCATCAAACACATGCCCCTTCTTTGCTTCAAAAGTCATAACTGTTGTATCTTTAGTATGAAATATTTTATTTAATTCTCCTGACTAAACATCTGTTTTTTCAGGAAGATATTTTAGATTAAACATAGTGGATTTAGAGAGTTTCATCTTCCAGCGCCTTTCATGAGTTTTTGCATGCCGCCCATTTTTTTCATCATACGCTGCATTTGTTTCTCATTCATTTGTCCGCCTTCTTCCATAGCGCCGCCACCTACACCTTTCATAGCTCGCATCATTTTTTTAGATTGTTTGTAATGTTTGAGTAAGTCACGAACGTCACGTTCTTTTGTTCCAGCCCCTGATGAAATACGATCAATTCGATGAGCAGATATAATACTTGGATCTTCAAGTTCAGCTTGTGTACAAGAATTCATGATGTATTTCCATACTACCATTTTTTCTTGTTGCACTTGTAATGCTTCTTTTGGCAATTTTACAGAACCCATGCCTGGGATCAAGTCCATAACTTTACTCAATGGTCCCATTTTGTTCATAGCTTCCATTTGATCGTAAAGATCAATAAGAGTGAACTCACCCTTTAATAATCGCTTAGAGAGGTCCTTTGCGTCATCTTCTTTGATGGCAAATTTTGCTTTTTCAAGTAATTTTTCCAAATCACCCATACCTAAAATTTCACCTACGAAATTCTTTGGTTTGAATTGTTCAAGATCATCAATTTTCTCACCAGTACCAATAAATAAAACTGGTGCTTGTGTTACTGCACATGCAGTTAATGCTCCACCACCTTTAGCCGTACCGTCTAA
>JBLINR010000077.1:0-3206 GCA_047639395.1 Candidatus Woesearchaeota archaeon
ATTTTCTTTAAGACTCGGTTTTCAGGATCCATTGTTGTCTCCCAAAGTTGATCTGCATTCATTTCACCCAAACCTTTGTATCGTTGTAGATGAACATCTTTTTCATCAACACCCATTTCAGCAAAGATTTTTTCTTTTTCTGCATCGTTTAATGCATACTGTTGTGTTTTTCCTTTCTTGATCAAATATAACGGTGGCTGTGCAATGTATACATGGCCTTGTGTAATCAAATCTTTGAGGTATCTGTAAAAGAATGTTAGAATAAGAATTGCAATATGTGATCCATCTACATCACTATCAGTCATAATAATAACTTTGTGGTAACGTAATTTTTCAATATTAAATTCATCACCAACACCGCATCCTAATGCAGTGATCATAGTGACAATTTCATTTGATGAAAGAATTTTTACTAAACGTGCTTTTTCAACGTTAAGGATTTTTCCTCTAAGTGGTAAGATTGCTTGGTTTTCTCGGTTACGTCCTTGTTTTGCTGATCCACCAGCTGAATCTCCTTCAACTAAGTATATTTCACATTCAGCGGGATTTCTGTTTGAACAGTCTGAAAGTTTTCCTGGAAGTGATCCACCATCAAGTGCACCTTTTCTTCGTGTTAATTCTCGTGCTTTTCTTGCAGCTTCGCGTGCTTTAAATGCATTAATACATTTTTCAATAACTTTTTTACCAATAGCTGGATTTTCTTCAAAGAATGTAGAAAGAGTAGCTGAAACAACACTATCAACCATACCACGAACAAAGGAGTTACCTAATTTGGCTTTTGTTTGCCCTTCGAATTGTGGTTCTTGAATTTTAACTGAGATAACTGCAGTTAACCCTTCTTTTGCATCATCGTTTGTTAAGTGTACTTCGTCTTTGTTAAGTTTATATTCTTGCACATATTTATTCAATACACGCGTAAGTGCAGTTCTAAAACCAACAAGATGAGTTCCACCTTCAACAGTGTTAATATTATTTACAAATGAGAATGTATTTTCAGCGTAAGTTGTGTTATATTGAAATGCAACTTCAACAACTGACGTGTCACTTTCTTTTTCAAAGTAAATAACCTCGTGAAATGGTTCTTTTGATTGATTTAAGTATTCAACAAAAGATTTGATTCCTCCTTCATAGAAGAAAGTTTGTTCTTTTCCTGCTCGTTCATCAGCAATTGATATTGTTAATCCTTTATTCAGGAATGCTAATTCTCGTAATCGTGAAGAAAGTGTTTCGTAATGGAATTCATTTGTTTCAAAAATATCAAGATCAGGTTCAAATTCAATAATTGTTCCTTGTTTAGTTGATACGCCGACTTCTGTTACATCCCCTAAAGGTGCACCACGTGAATATTCTTGTGTGTATGTTTTCCCATCTCGATTTATTGTTGCGATTAATTTACTTGCAAGTGCGTTTACTACAGACACTCCAACACCGTGGAGACCGCCTGAGACCTTATAGGAGTTCTTATCAAACTTACCCCCTGCATGTAACATAGTAAGTACAACTTGTAGCGTAGACATCTTATATTGCGCATTCATTGCAACTGGGATACCCCGACCATCGTCTTCTACAATAATACGATTATCTTTTGTAATTTTAACCGAAACCTTTGTACAATGCCCAGCTAGAGCTTCATCTACTGAATTATCTACTACTTCGTATACAAGATGATGTAATCCACGAATATCAGTACTTCCAATATACATACCTGGTCGCTTTCGTACCGCTTCTAATCCTTCTAGAACAACAATGTTATCCGCACCGTATTCTGGCTGTGTAGTTGGTTGATTTTCAGTCATAATTTGCCCCTAATTTTGAGATGTTTCTCGTCGATAGAATTAATCATATCTGTGTTTATAAACCTTGCTCTTTTTCAAATAAAACAACACCAAAAATAACCATTTGTATACTACACCTTGCAGTAAAATCAGGAGAATGAGTGATTACATGTTGATCTCAGCAGATCCACAGGTCCGTCGAAGTTCTTTAAACTTCAAGGCATGCAACTCATTCGACGTAGAATCTGCGATCAACGGAGCAGTAGGTCTGCGTGAAGTATACAAAAACAAGATATTAAGAAGAGCCCAAACTCCAAAACATTTAAAAAGCGGTCGCATAGTCTGTTTGTTGAGCCCGTAGCTTAGCCCGGTGGAGCGCACGACTGATAATCGTGAGGTCCCGTGTTCAAATCACGGCGGGCTCATTCTTCACTTAATAATTCAAAATAATTTATAAATCATAAATACCGAAATAATAACATGAAAATCAAATATATCAGCATCACAATTATCATCATTCTTATAGCAATCGTAGGGATTTGGCTCGCAGCACCTCTTTTTTATGATAAGACAGTACATGAAGATATGCCTGTTACTCTAAGCCAATCAACGGGAGCACAAGTAACTACGGCACAATTTACTGATGCAGATGCGTCTCACAAAGCTGCAGGTACTGTTCTACTCATTGATGGAGAGCAGCGATTGTTAAGATTTGAGAAATTTAAAGCAACAAATGGTCCTGATTTACGCGTGTATCTCGCATCAGACGAACAAGCAACAGAATTTATTGATCTAGGTAAACTTAAAGGAAATATTGGTGATCAAAACTATGAGATTCCAGCTGATACAGACTTAGAAAAATATCAATATGTCCTAATTTGGTGCCGTGCATTTAGTGTATTATTTGGCTCTGCTCAAATTTGAGTAGAAAGAAATATAAAGGAAGATTAAATTAAGTTATTATAGGTACGTACCAATGACAGACAAGGACTCAATTAGCAATTCTAGCAAATTTAAGAACATGGGCGTAGATGTAAATTTCATCGAAAAAAACGCAAATAAACAAAACAGCACAATCAACGAATTATACCATGGTGGTAAGCGAGATCAGCCTGAAGAACAACCAGCTGCTGAACCAAGACAAGCACCAGAAGCAGAACAACCACAACAAGTTCAAGAACGTGTTGTAACACAAGTTGTGCAAAGTGAAGTTGACTACGATAAAATTCAAGAAATGATTAATCAAGCAGTTGTTGATAAAGTAAACGAATTAGCAACAACAATGCAAGCGTACGCTAATCAAACAGATGCAACACTTGAAGGTCTTCGACAATCAATAAATAACCTGGGACAAACAAAAACAGCAAATAAACCTGTTGTTGAACCAAAACAAGAACAACAAAAACAATTGGATCCAGAAAAACCAAGTAA